>CBFHWN010000027.1:0-26854 GCA_965659595.1 uncultured Ilumatobacteraceae bacterium
GGTCCCTATCCTCCGCAGCCGAAGGAGTGTTGAGGAATGCTGTCCCTAGTACGAGAGGACCGGGACGGACGTAGCTCTGGTGTGTCTGTTGTCCTGCCAAGGGCACGGCAGATTAGCCACCTACGGAAGGGATAACCGCTGAAAGCATCTAAGCGGGAAGCCTTTTCCAAGATGAGCACTCCCATGCGGTCAACGCAGTAAGGCCCGTGACAAGACCATCACGTTGATAGGCCGGAGGTGGAAGCGTGGTAACACGTGTAGCCGACCGGTACTAATCGGCCGAGGGCTTGGTTGAAACTCAGCTCGTGCTTGCTCTGGAGTTGTCAGGGATCCTGACGACACAAGATTTCCGGTGGCCATAGCGGCGGAGATACACCCGTTCCCATTCCGAACACGGCAGTTAAGCCCGCCAGCGCCGATGGTACTTGGGGGTAGACCCCCTGGGAGAGTAGGTCGCTGCCGGGATTAGTCGATGAAAAGACCCGATCGCTTTGGCGGTCGGGTCTTTTCGCGTTGCTTCTTCTTGTCGGCGACGTCGATGCTGAGTGTGGCGGTGGACGTGCGGACTCATTCCGGACTCCGTCACATCCACTCTTCGTTCACAAGCCTGTCGATCTGATTCCGCTCGGATGCATGAGAGGGATCGTTGCGCTCGTCGTGAGCGGTGCAACCGCGACGTGGGGGATGTTCGAAGCCGGCCATTCGGCTGTGAAGCCGGTGTGGAACGAGTTCAGCGCGGGTGACGAGGACTGAGTGGAACACTCTTTCGCGTCGTAGGTCGTAGCCTTGGACGGCTCATGGTCGATTCGTCACGTCCCCGCCGGTCTGCGGGATCTCCTCGAGGCCCACGTCCCGGTGGGAGCGCGTCACCCCGCGGTTCTCGCTCGGGTGGATCGCGTGCAGGGGGCCCGCGCTCTGGAGGGTCACGTTCGGGTGACTCCCGAGGATCAGGATCGCGTTCAGGAAGTTCGCGCTCAGGAGAGCCTCGTTCAGGAAGTTCGCGCTCAGGAGAGCCTCGCTCGGGAGGTCCGCGCACTGGAGGTTCGTATTCTGGGCGTTCGGGTCGTGATGATCGAATGGGCGATCGCCGTGATGGTCGTTCGGATGAGCGGTCAAGCGATCGTCCCCGTCGTCGCTCCGATGATCGACCGGGATTTCGTGGTGGTGCTGGAAGCGGAGGACGCCGAACCGACCGCCGTGACGAGCGCAGTGATGATCGCCGCGATGATCGGCGCAGTGACTGGCGTGGCGATCGGCGTGGAGGACCCCCGCGTGAAGGCGCCCGGCGCTTACCTCCTCGTCGAGCTCGAGAGGAAGAGCGCGAACCGAAGAACGAGGCCGAGCGTCGCAGAGCAGCTGTGCGGGCTCGCGGTGCAGGCCAAGCGCGAAAAGACGTCGAGCAGACGCGGGTCGACCGAACACCTGAGATCTGGATCGACGAGGGGTCGGTGCGCGACGCCGCAGTGTCGGCGACAGTTCGAGGCCGAGAAACAGCGCCGACTCCGAGGCGTCGGGACCCGAAACGTCCCGGAGAACTCGCCCCTGAGGTGGCGGCCAAGGTCGACGATGTTCTCGAGCCTCGCCGAGCAGCACGTCTGAAAGATCGGCTTCTCCAAGCGCAGGTCGCGCTGGAAGGAGAGCGATTCACCGATTCGTTGCGGATGGCCCGTTCGCTCGTGAAGGAGATGCCGCAGGTGGCGGCAGTTCACGAGGTGATCGGACTGTCGAGTTACCGGCTCGGCAAATGGCGGGACGCGATCGCATCACTCGAGATCGCCCGCAATCTTCGCCCGCGGGTCGAAGATCTCCCGGTTCTGGCCGACTGCTATCGAGCATTGCGACGTTGGACCGAAGTCGATCAGGTCTGGGCCGAGATCAAGGAATCTTCGCCATCGCACGAAGTGATGGCCGAAGGACGGATCGTCTATGCCGGATCACTCGCCGAACGAGGTGATATGCGCGGCGCGATCGCGCTCATGGCCCGATCGGCATCGGTGCCGCGGCGCATCAGGCCACATCACTTGAAGCAGTGGTACGTCCTGGCCGATCTCTACGATCGGGCCGGTGACGTGAGGCGCGCTCGAGAGATGTTCCGGCGGATCGCCGCTGTCGATGCGCGCTACTCGGACGTCACGCATCGCATCGCCTCACTCTGACGTTCGGTTCCACACTCCTGGACGACGCGCCCAAAGGGGCGCAGTTGCGTCGACATGGGAGGAATTGGTCATGAACATCACGGTGCTCGCTGGAACGTTGAGCAGTAGCCCGGTCTGGCGAACGTTGCCGTCGGGAAGCGCCGTTGTCGCACTCGAAGTCACGACCGACAGCGCGTTCGAATCGCGATCCACGGTTCCGGTATCGATGGTCGATCCTCGACGGGTCCGCGAACTCGAACGTCTGGAAGCTGGGGACGCAGTGGTGGTGATCGGAGAAACCCGACGGCGGTTCTTTCGGGCGGGGGGAGCCACGGGTAGCCGCACCGAAGTACGAGCGTCCCTGGTGGTGCCGGCAGGTCAGCGGACACGGGTCACATCCGCACTGCGCGAGGCAGCCGAGGTAGTGGGAGAGGCCGCCGACCGAGAACTACTCTTCGGGGCATGAATCAGGAACAGTTGACACGTCTGCGCAGTGGTCGTGGCTTCATCGCCGCGCTCGATCAGAGTGGAGGCAGTACCCCGAAGGCTCTGCGCCTCTATGGCATCGACGAGAGCGAGTACTCGTCGGAGGACGAGATGTTCGACCTGATTCACGCCATGCGTTCGCGCATGATCACAAGTTCGGCCTTCAACGGCGACCGAGTTCTCGGTGCGATCCTGTTCGAGGGAACCATGGACCGTGAGATCGAAGGTCTGGGTAGCGCCGACTACTTGTGGTCGAAGAAGAAGGTCGTGCCGTTCCTGAAGGTCGACAAAGGCCTCGTCGATGAGGCCGACGGGGTGCAAGTGATGAAGCCCATGCCACAGCTCGATGATCTCTTGAAGCGAGCCGTCGGCAAAGGAATCTTCGGGACCAAGATGCGGTCGGTGATCAAGATCGCCGACCCGACTGGAATCAAGAACGTCGTGGCTCAGCAGTTTGCCGTGGGTCGACAGATCCTGGCTGCTGGTTTGGTGCCGATCATCGAACCCGAAGTCGACATCAACAGCCCGTCGAAGGACGAGGCCGAGAAGATCCTGAAGGCCGAGATCCTCGACGAATTGTCGAAGCAGCCAGCCGACCAGCCGGTGATGCTGAAGCTCACATTGCCATCCGTCGACGATTTCTACGCCGACCTCGTGGCCCATTCGAGTGTCCTGCGCGTGGTCGCATTGTCGGGTGGTTATTCACGTGACGATGCCAACAACAAGTTGTCGCGTAATCACGGCATGATCGCCAGTTTCTCTCGTGCCTTGACCGAGGGTTTGTCGGCTCGACAGTCGGATGGCGATTTCGACGCCGCCCTCGACGCGGCCATTGCCAGCATTTTCGAGGCGTCCAACACCTGACCGTCACTCGGCGCCAGTCACCGTGGGACTAGCGACGCGTGACGGGTCGAAGTCAGAGATCGAACAAAGGGCGAATCACTGGTCCAGTTCGCAATTTCGGCGTGAAGAAGGTCGACTTCGGCGGCATCAGGAGGCCTTCGTCGGCTGTGCGCCTGATCTCGGCGACCGTGACCGGACGTATGAGTATTCCGGCGGTGATTCCGCGGTGTCCGTGGGTCACGATGTCGACCACATGATCGACGCCATGTTGGTAGGTCACGTCGTGTGGCAGGTCTCGTAGCGCGTGTTCAAGACGCGCGCCGTCGAGATCGCGTACGCCGGAGAACGACTCCGGGCGTGGAGTGAGCCAGGTTCCAGTTCCGTCGGGTGCGACCAGAACGAGTGAACCGCGCTCCTCCATGTCGTTCGTGATTTCGGGACCGATCGGACCGGCTGGTTCGAGGTCGAACGACGCAGCCAACGTGCTGTGCAAGGTGGGGAAGTCGACTTCGGTGTAGAGCCGATGGATCGCCGCCACGCTCAGCTGTTCCGCGATCAATTCGCCAACGTAGGTCATGGTGGTTTCGGCCCGGCCATGCGAGCCGCTGTCGTTGGTCCTCTCTTGGTCGCGAAACGTGCGGCTGATGGCGTAGCGGTGGTGTCCGTCGGCGATCACCACGTCGTGGGAGGACACGGCCTGTGAGATGGCGGTGACGCGCCCGGGGTCGCTCACTCGTTCGAAGGTGTGGACGACACCGTCGACGTGGATCGACCCCATTGCTTCGCCGGGTTGGGCGAGGAGGTCGGTGAGACCGGCCGCCAGTGACAACCCCCACACCGGTGAGAGATTGGCGAGGGTGGCTCGGGTCAGGTCGAGACGGTCGGTGCGCGCCTTCGGGGTGGTGCGTTCGTGGGGGAGGACTCCGCCTGCACCTTCGTCGACGACCTCGAGAGCACCGATCACGCCACTCGTACGTCGAGCTTTGCCTTGGGCGTCGACGAACTCCATGCGATATATCGTGAAGGAGGGGTCGTGGTCGGCTGCGAGAACCCCTTGTTCGATCCAGGAACGAAGTCGACGGCCGGCCTCGTCGTAGCGTGTCGGCCCGTCGGATTCGAGTGGTACGTCGACATGGACCACGTTCTGCGGGTGTCGATCGGCCAGTTCGCTTCGGTCGTTCTCGGACAGGACATCGTACGGCGGGGCGAGGACGAGATCGAGATCGACCTCCGAGTAGCGGAGGGCGCGGAACGGTTCGAAGCGAGGCACGGACCCAGGTTGTCACCTGGCGCTGCCGAGAAGGAAACAGGCTCGGCGTTCCGGTCGGGTCGCTGGCAGGATGGGCGAGTGGACGATCGTCTCGTGCTCTGCGATCTGGACGGTGTGATCTGGCTCGCCCATCGTCCGATACCCGGGTCGGTCGAGGCGGTGGCCGGACTACGGGCAGCCGGATGGCGGGTCATGTTCGTGACCAACAATTCGTTCTCTCCGGTGGCCGCGGTCGAGGAATCGTTGAACTCGATCGGGATTCCGGCGACCGCCGGTGCATCGCTCGTCGAGCCAGGTGAACGAGTGCTCGTGTGCGGTGGCCCCGGTATCCGCGAGGAGGTCGACAAGCGAGGTGCCGATGTGGTGTCGCACGTCGATGCAGAGCGCAATCCCGACTCGCTCGACGCCGTCATGGTCGGCTTTCATCGCGACTTCGATTTCGATGTGATGCGACGAGCAGCAACGGCCGTACGAGCGGGCGCTCGACTCATCGGAACCAACGACGACGCGACGTACCCGACACCCGACGGGCCGATCCCGGGCGGGGGCAGCATCCTCGCTGCGGTTGCCACGGCTTCGGGGGTGCGACCCGTCATCGCTGGAAAGCCTCATGTGCCCATGGCCGACCTGGTTCGAAAAATCGTCGGAGGTGTCGCGTCCACGGCCGTCATGGTGGGTGATCGTCCGAGTACCGACGGACTCTTTGCTCGTGCGCTCGGCTGTCGGTTCGCCCTCGTGCGCTCGGGTGTGGTGGCCCCCGACACGATCGTCGACGACGACGTCGAGATACACCTTGACGAGGTCGATCTGGCGGCCGTCGTCGAGCGTCTGTCGGTACGGTGACTGGGTGTCACGTCGCCGTCGCCTCGATGCCGATCTCGTTCGTCGCGGTCTCGTGACAAGTCGCGTCGAGGCGCAGGAGATGATCGACCTCGGTCGAGTACTCGTGAACGGGGCAGTGGCCGACAAATCCTCCCGCCTGGTCGATCCGGCCGATGCGGTGATCGTCGACTCTCCTCCGGCTCGTTTCGTCTCGCGTGGAGGAGAGAAGTTGGCGGCCGCACTCCATGGTTTCGATCTCGACGTAGCGGGTCGTCGGGTGCTCGACGCCGGCGCATCCACGGGTGGGTTCACCGATTGTTTGCTTCAGGCCGGAGCATCTCACGTGGTGGCCCTCGACGTCGGTCATGGGCAGTTGCATCCGAAGATTCGTCACGACGATCGAGTGACGGTGATCGAGCGCTTCAACGTTCGTGAGGTCACCGAGCCCGTCATCGATGGTCTGGTCGACATGGTCGTCGCCGATCTGTCGTTCATCTCGCTCACTCTGGTGATCGACGCCCTGGTCGGGGTGTGCCGTGAAAGGGCGGATCTGGTGTTGCTCGTGAAACCGCAGTTCGAGGCCGGTCGCCGCGAGGTGGCTCGTGGTCGGGGCGTCGTCACCGATCCGCTCGTACACCGCCAGGCCGTCGACGACGTGAGCGCTGCCGTGCTCAGGGCAGGCGCCGACGTCACGGGGGTGATCGAATCTCCGATCAAAGGTGGCCAAGGTAACGTCGAGTTCCTGCTGCACGCCAGGACTCGTGGGAGAATGTTGCCATGACCGCCGAGCACACGGTTCTCGTGGTCGGTCACGCCGACCGGCCAGATGCGGCGGTCCTCGCTCGTCGCGCCGAGGATTGGTTGGTCGACAAAGGTTGTGAGGTCGTGGCGGCCGATGTCGATCGTTCGACCCTCGGATTGACTCGTGCTCGTACGTGGGAGCCGGGCCGACGAGTGTCGCTCGTGTTGAGTATCGGAGGAGACGGAACGGTACTGAGAGCCGTGAAGGCGGTCGGTGAGACCGAAACGCCGATCCTCGGAGTCAACGTGGGACTGCTCGGCTACCTCACTGCGGTCGAGCCACCTTTCATGCTCGAAGCCCTCTCCGAATTCTTCGCCGGTCGACTGGCCGTTGAATCGCGATTCGTTCTCGACGTCGCCGTACACACGGCATCGGGAGTGGCTCACCACCGCGGCTTGAACGAAGCATCGCTCGAGAAGCTCACAGCTGGTCACACCGTCCGACTGCAGATGCGCATCGACGGCGCTCCTTTCACCTCGTACCAGGCGGACGGGATGATCGTCGCTACGCCCACCGGTTCGACCGCCTACTCGCTCTCCGCTCGCGGACCGATTTTGTCGCCGCTCATGAAAGCGATCGTGGTGACTCCCTTGTCGCCCCACATGCTCTTCGACCGGTCGCTCGTGCTGGCTCCGTCGGAAGTCGTCGAGATGGAGGTCACTGGTGGCCGAGCGGTCGGCTTGGCCGTCGACGGCGAATACCTCGGCGCTCTTGAGCCTGGAGATCGCATCGTCTGCAGTGAGGCGAGTCATTCGGCGATTTTCGTGAAGGTGCACGGTGAGCGCTTCCACGACGTGCTCAAGTCCAAGTTCGGTTTGGCCGACCGGTAGGGGTTTCGTGCTCGTCGAATTGCACATCGAAGATTTGGGAGTCGTCGAGAGTCTCGAACTCGTCCTCGGACCGGGCCTCGTCGCAGTGACCGGCGAAACTGGAGCCGGCAAGACGATGTTGATCGAAGCCGTGAGTCTTCTCGTCGGAGGTCGTGCGGATGCGGCACGCGTACGGACGGGAGCTTCGGAGGCACGGGTCGAGGGGCGATTCGTCGTCGGCGACACCGAATGGGTGTTGACACGGGTGATTCCGGTCGACGGCCGTAGCCGTGCCTATGTGAACGGTCGATTGGCGACCGTTGCTCAGTTGGTCGAGATCGGTGAACGCGTGGTCGATCTGCACGGCCAGCACTCGCATCAAAGTCTGTTGTCGATGTCTGTTCAACGTGCGGCACTCGATGATTTCGCTGGTGTCGACCTCGCCGACCTACGTACGGCGCGAGCCCGGCTCACCGAGATTGACGCCGCTTTGGCCGCGCTCGGTGGAGATCAACGGGTTCGCGCACGAGATGTCGAATTGCTGCGGTTTCAGATCGACGAGATCGAGTCGGCTCACATCCTCTCGATCGACGAAGAAGACCAAGTCGCCCGCCTCGAGGACGCACTGGCCGATGCGACAGCCCATCGCGAGGCCGCCGACGAAACGGCGACGATTCTGGTCGACGACGACGGAGTGCTCGATCGACTCGGTGCCGTGATCGCCCGACTCGGATCGCGTCGACCCTTCGACGAGGTGGTGAGTCGGGTGCGCGCGGCTGCGGCCGAGATCGACGACCTGGCGCACGAAGTTCGGGCCATCGGAGAGTCGTGCGACGACGACCCGGAACGACTGGCCGAGGCTCGACGTCGGCGTCAGCAGTTGCGGGACCTTCGCCGTAAGTACGGCGACACTCTCGCCGAGGTTCTCGAGTACCTGGATGAATGCCGAACCCGAGTGTCCGAACTCGAATCCCACGAGGAACGGGTGGCGGCCTTGGAGGCCGAAAGGGCCTCGGTTCTGACGTCGGAGCGGGCCGCAGCCGCAGTGGTGGCCCGCTCGCGCCGGCGCGGAGCCGACCGACTTGGGCAGGCGATCACCAGCCATCTGGCGTCGCTCGCCATGCCGCGGGCGGTCGTCACTGTGGCGGTGGAAGGAGATGATCCGGCCGACGAGGTGACGTTCCTTCTGGCCGCCAATCCGGGACTACCGGCCGCCCCGCTCGCCAAGGCGGCGTCCGGCGGAGAGTTGGCCCGGACCATGCTCGCCACACGCCTCGTGTTGTCTGATGGTCCGCCGATCTTGGTGTTCGACGAGGTCGATGCTGGAATCGGTGGCCAGGCCGCGGCTCAGGTGGCCGAAGCTCTGGCCGATCTGGCCCGTGATCGGCAGGTGTTGGTGGTGACGCACTTGGCTCAGGTGGCCGCTCGAGCTGACCATCACGTCGTGGTCGACAAGGAGTTCGTCGAGGCGGCCGGTGCAGAGTCGACGGTCGCCCGGGTCGTGGTGGTCCGAGGAGCCGAACGAGTCGACGAGATCGCTCGGATGCTGTCGGGGGACGCCGACAGCACGGCCGCCCAACGGCACGCCCGGGAACTTCTGTCCGGAAAATCGCGTCGGCCCTGATCGTGGCGTCGTCGAGTGTCGCCCCGGTGAGGTGACGCCGGGTATGGTGGTCTCCCGTCATCGGTGATGTAACCGGACGGGAGGTCCACATGCCCAAGCACATCTTCGTCACCGGAGGTGTCGCCAGCTCGCTCGGCAAGGGTTTGACCGCTTCGTCGCTCGGTCGTCTGCTGAAGATGCGTGGTCTGCGCGTGACCATGCAGAAACTCGACCCGTACATCAACATCGACCCGGGCACGATGAACCCGTTCGAACACGGAGAAGTGTTCGTGACCGACGATGGAGGGGAGACCGATCTCGACCTCGGTCACTACGAACGTTTCATCGACGAGAATCTCACGCGCAATTCGAACGCCACCACGGGGTCGATCTACCAGGCCGTCCTGGCCGCCGAGCGCCGAGGCGACTATCTCGGCAAGACGGTGCAGGTGATCCCGCACATCACCGACGAGATCCGTCGTCGTATTCGCCGATTGGCCACCGACGACGTCGACGTCGTGATCACCGAGGTGGGCGGAACAGTCGGCGACATCGAGATTCTTCCGTTCCTCGAAGCCATTCGCCAGTTCCGCAAAGAGGCCGGGCGTGACAACGTCTGCTACGTGCACGTCACTCTCGTGCCGTTCATCGGGCCATCCGGTGAGCAGAAGACGAAGCCGACCCAGCACTCGGTGACCGAACTCCGTAGCCGCGGCATCCAGCCCGACGTGATCGTGTGCCGTAGCGAGGAGCCGCTCAGTTCGAGTCTGAAGCGCAAGATTTCGAATCTCTGCGACGTCGATGAACGGGCGGTCGTGAATGCTGCCGATGCCCGCAACATCTACGAGCTGCCCCTCATCTTGCATGACGAAGGTCTCGACACCGTGGTGTGCGACGTGTTGCGTCTCGACACCGCCGTCGATCTCTCGTCGTGGGAAGGGCTCGTCGACATGGTCGAGAACGCCACCCGTCCGGTTCGTATCGGTCTCATCGGAAAGTACGTCGAATTGCCCGACGCGTATCTGTCGGTCGTCGAGAGCATCAAACACGCAGGTTTCCATCACGGCGCCAAGGTCGAGATCGACTGGATTCAGGCCGAAGAGGTGGAGGGCCTTCTGGCCGCTGGCCGTCTGGCCGATCTCGACGGAATGGTGATTCCCGGTGGTTTCGGTATCCGCGGTGTGGAAGGCAAGATCGCGGCGGCGAAATACGCGCGTGAGAACAAGGTGCCGTGCCTCGGTCTGTGTCTCGGCATGCAGGTCATGACGATCGAGTTCGCACGGCACGTCCTCGGTCTCGCAGACGCCCATTCCACCGAGTTCGAACCCACTACCACCCATCCGGTGATCGACCTCATGAACGATCAGCGCGACGTGACCGATATGGGCGGCACGATGCGACTCGGGGCGTATTACGCAGTTCTGCAGCCCGGGAGCAAGGTTGCGGAGGCGTACGGAGAGCCGGTGGTGAGTGAGCGACATCGGCATCGGTACGAGTTCAATTCGCAATTCCGGAGCCGCTTCGAAGAAGAAGGATTTCTCTGTAGCGGAACGTCACCCGACAAGCGTCTGGTCGAGTTCGTCGAACTGGCCCACCACCCGTTCTGGATCGGAACTCAGGCCCATCCCGAGTTCAAGAGTCGCCCCGATCGCCCACATCCTTTGTTCCGCGATCTGATCGGAGCGTCGCTTGCGCATCGCTCGGTGCGGGTTCCGATCGAGGCTCCCGTCTCGCCGCGCACGTGACAGCTGGTTCGTTCCGACACGTCGGGGACCGATCGGTCCATGACGGCTACGTCTGGAACGTGGTGGTTGGCGACTTCTTCGATCCCGAAGGTCGATCGTTCACCCGTGACATCGTTCGGTCGCCAGGTGCGGTCGCCGTCGTTGCGGTGTTCGACGATCGCACCACGTTGCTCGTTCGCCAGTACCGAGCCGCTTTCGACTCCTACGTACTCGAGATCCCGGCCGGCATGCGCGATGTCTCAGGTGAAGACCCTGAAGCGACCGCTCGGCGCGAGTTGATCGAAGAAACCGGTTTCGAGGCGTCGACCTGGCGTCCCCTTCATCGCTTCTATCCATCGGTCGGCATGACCGATGCCGAACTGCACGTGTTCCTGGCGACCGATCTTCGAGAGGTCGGACGTTCGGCACATGGCCCGGAAGAGGAGCACATGGAGGTGCTCCGCGTTCCTCTCGTCGCTGCGCTCGATATGGTCGACCGTGGCGAGATAGCGGATGCCAAGGCCACGATCGGACTCTTGATGGCTGCGCGGGCACTCGGAGACGTGTGATCATGGCGTGCGACCGCCATGGCTGATCTCTCCCGCGACATCCCCCTCGAGGTCGAGGAGTATCTGGCTTGGCTGATCGCGGAACGAGGGCGGTCACCGAACACTGTGTCGGCCTATCGACGCGACCTCGTCGCCTACGTCGCGTGGCTTCGTGGACGCGGCCTCGACACGATGTCGGTTGCCGCGCCGGATCTCGACCACTTCGTGAACGACCGTCGTTCGCACATGGCCCCGGCGTCCCTCGCCCGACAGATGACCTCGATTCGCAACTTCCACCGATTCCTCGTCGCCGAAGGAACTCGTCGTGACGATCCGACCGCCGATCTCGACGGAGTGCGAGTTCCGGCCGGGTTGCCCAAACCTCTGTCGGAGGACGACGTCGAGCGTCTCATCGGTTCGGTGACCGGAGACGATCCGATCGCCTGTCGTGATCGCGCGCTCCTCGAGTTGCTCTACGCGACCGGCGCCCGAATTTCCGAGGTCTGTGGTCTCTCGATCGGCGATCTCGATCTCGAAGCAGGCCTGACCCGTTTGTACGGAAAAGGGGAGAAGGAGCGGTTGGTGCCCGTTGGTCGGTGTGCACGTGAAGCTCTCGACATCTGGTTGCGAGACGGTCGGCCCGCGATGGTGCCGACCCGCTGGAAGCGACGAGGCGACGCCGAAGCGGTGTTCCTCGATCGTCGGGGTGGTCGCCTCGGTCGGCAGGCGGCGTGGGCGATCGTCGTGCGCCACGGCGAACGAGCCGGACTGGCCGGTCACTTGTCTCCTCATGTTCTGCGGCACTCGTGTGCCACGCACATGCTCGATCACGGTGCCGATTTGCGCATCGTGCAAGAAATGCTCGGTCACGCGTCGATCTCGACGACTCAGGTGTACACAAAGGTCTCCCAGGAGCGACTTTTCGAACAGTACGGGAAGGCGCACCCTCGTGCCGCCGTGGAGCGTGGTTCGTGAGTCCCGGGGGTCGAGTCGTCCATCTCGCGCGCCGTTGGTGGACGAGTCTCGATCGTTCGCCGTTGTCGCCGAGCGATCTCGACTTCGTTCGGAGAACTCTTCTCGAGTCGGAATGGGATCTGTGGTGTCGCTTGGGGCTTGCCGATCGAAGGCATTCGATTGTCGTGGCCCGTCGCTTTGCAGCGCTGGCGCCCGAATCGGATTCGGCCGAAGTCTCGGCAGCTCTGCTCCATGACGTCGGCAAGTCGGTCGCGCCGCTGTCGACCTCGGAACGCGTAGTCGCCACTCTCGTCGAACCGTTCATCCGACCGCGGCGGTTCGATGCGTACTACCAGCACGAAGACATCGGGCTCGAACTCTGTCGCGCGGCGGGAAGTCGAGAACGCACTTTGGTCCTTCTCGCCGATCCGCACGACCCATTGGCCGAGATCCTGCGCCAGGCCGACGATCTTTGACCGGCTGATCCGTCACGTTCGTGGGCGGCGCTCAGCCGTTTCTGGACCAGCCATCTAGAGTTTGGCGAATGCCGGGATCACGAACAATCGACCTGCGTCGGATCATCGTCGCCGCCGCTGTCCTCGTGGGCGCAGTGGGTCTCGGCGTCGAGTCCGTCGAGGCCGAGGAACGCGCCGTACGAACCGCATCGACCCCGATGACCTCGACTCTGACGGCCGTCGATCCGATCAGGGTGCTTGGAGCCGACCAGCCCGTGAACCTGGCCGCCACTCGCGTCCAGTACCTGACGGTCGCCGGACGTTTCGGTCAGCCAGCCGACGTGTCGGCGGCTCGTCTGGTCGTGACCGTCGCCCCCGTCGATCCAGGTGTCGAAATCACCGTTCACCCGTCGGGTGAAACGGTGCCACTCGTCGCCACGATTCGAGCGGGAGACCCGGGGCGTCCCGTCGTACGCTCGATCACCAGTGCGGTTGGCGCGAATGGTCAGATCGAGTTCCGCAGCACCGGCCGGGCGGTGATGACTGTCGACTTGGTCGGTGTGTTCCGTCCGGCATCGTCGTCGACGTCGGGACGCTTCGTCTCGATCGATCCGGTGTCGCTCGGACAGGCCGAGGGAAGCGTGTTCGACGTCGCTCTGCCATCGTCGGCGCCGTCCGATGTCGAAGCAGTGCTGTTGTCGACCACCGGCTGGAACGCGACGTCGGTCGCGACGTGGCGTACGTCGGACGGGACACCAGTTCTGGTCGTGGGGCCGGGTCGCATCGACGGCGAAGAGACTCTCGTGCGAGTGGTCGACGGACGGGTTCGCCTGAGTTCGAATGCCGACAGTCGCATCGCAGTCGATCTCGTCGGGTGGTTCACCGGACGTTCAGCCGCCGCCTCGACCGACGGCCTGTACGTCCCGGGAGTCCCGACGCGAGTTCTCGACACGACCACGACCCTCAACCCGCTCGGAACAGGTGTGGCGTTGCACGAACGTTGGGCGGTGGAGGCGCCCTTGGCGGCTTTTGGTTCCGTGGGGGCGGTCGACGTTCGAATCGGAGTGAGAGGTCCGCACGGAGCCGGCTCGATCGCGGTCCATGCGTCGGGTCGTGCGCGACCCACCTACGGACAGGTGCACGTGGGCAAGGCTGGAACGGTCGAGATCGGACGCGCAACCGTCCGCGCCGCCACTCGCGGCGTTGCGGCGTACTCGAGTGGCGGAACTGATCTGACTCTCGACGTCGTCGGCTGGTACACCGGCTCGCTCGCCTCCAGCGACGGCGCCCGGCCGGTCAACGTGATGCCTTCGGCTCACGACTTCCCGGGTCTGCTCGCCATCCCTCGTACCCGTACCTTGGCCTACGTCCTGCACGACCCGGATCTGGTCGACATCGATCCGGTGCACCTGCCCGAATCCCGTTCTCCGAACCAACCCGGGAACACGGCACTCTTCGGTCACCGAACGTCGCACGGCCGGGAATTCCGCAACATCGATCGACTGCGGGTGGGCGATCCCGTCTACCTGGCCGTCGGAGGGCGCATCTACGTCTACTCCACGACCAGTGTCGAAGTATTGAGTCCGGAAGATCCGCGCCTCTACGCCTCGACGTCGAACGACCAGACCCTCACTCTGGTGGCCTGCCATCCACCCGGGAGCATCAAGTATCGCGTCGTCGCGTTCGCGCGACTCGTCGACACCGTGCAGTTCTGATTCGGCGCAGGCTGGTTGTGAATCAGGCGTCGAGCGGCAGCAGGCCGATGTTGCGATAGGCGCGGGAGAGCGTGGCCGCCGCGACCACACGGGCCTTGTCGGCGCCGCGTCGCAGCAGACGTGAGAGCTCGGCTCGATCGTCGAGCAGCATGCGGTAGCGCTCCTGAATCGGTCGAAGAACTTCGACCACGGCCTCGCCGGTGTCGTTCTTCAGCGGACCGTACTGCGTATAGCCGGAGGCGACGTCGGCCGGGTTGCGCCCGGTACAGGCGGCGAGAATTTCGAGCAGGTTCGACACACCGGGTTTCGCAGCACGATCGAAGCGAACCTCAGAATCGGAGTCAGTGACCGCGCGCTTGAACTTCTTCATGATCGCCGTCGGCTCGTCGAGGAGGTACACGATCCCGGAGTCGCCGGCCGACGACTTCGACATCTTGGACGTGGGCTCCTGGAGATCGGTCACCTTCGCCCCAGCTTTCGGTGTGACCATTTTTGGAACCACGAAGGTGGCGCCGAAGCGTGTGTTGAAGCGTTCGGCGATGTCGCGGGTGATTTCGATGTGCTGACGCTGGTCTTCGCCGACCGGTACGTCGTCGGCGTCGTAGAGCAAGATGTCGGCTGCTTGAAGCGCGGGGTAGGTGAAGAGTCCGGCCGACACGAAGTCGGCTTCTCGCTTGGCGGCCTTGTCCTTGAACTGGGTCATACGACTGAGTTCGCCGTACGACACGGTGCACTCCATGACCCAACCCAGTTGGGTGTGCTCGGGAACGTGACTCTGCACGAAGACGGTGGCCACGTCGGGGTCGAGTCCGACGGCGAACAAGGCGGCCGCCAACTCCAAGGTGTTCTCGCCCACGACGCCGGGACGGTCGGTCACGGTGAGGGCATGCAAGTCGACGATGCCGTGGAAGGCGTCGCATTCGTGCTGGCCGCTCACCCAGTTGCGCAGGGCGCCGAGATAGTTGCCGAGATGGACCGGGCCGGTGGGCTGGATGCACGAGAGGACGCGAGTCACCCCGTCGAGGCTAGTGGGGTGGTCGGGTGAAGACCGGGTGAATACGGTGACGCCGATTAGCCTCTCGTCGTGGCCGTCGACGTGAGCACTCCCGTTTTCGAGGGCCCGTTCGACCTGTTGCTGCACCTCATCTTGAAAGAGCAGGTCGACATCCACGAGGTCAATCTGGCCCTGATCGTCGATGCGTACCTCGCCGAAGTCGAGAAGATGGAATTCCTCGATCTTGACGTGGCCACCGAGTTCCTTCTGATCGCCGCCACCTTGGTGGAGCTGAAGGCCCGTCGGCTCCTGCCGGGTCGAGAAGACGTCGACCTCGACGAGGAACTGGCCCTGTGGGAAGAACGAGATCTGCTGCTCGCGCGCCTTCTCGAGTGCAAGACCTTCAAGGATGTTGGTCGGGTCTTCGGATCGCTGGCCGAAGATGCCGATCGTTGTTACGCACGCATGGCAGGTCCCGACGAGCGGTTCGCCGAGTTGATGCCCGATCTACTCGAAGGTGTGAAGCCCAAGCAGGTTCACGCGGCGTACGTGCGAGCCACGACTCCGAAGCCCGAGCCCAAGGTCGATCTCTTCCACGTGGGAGTGATCAAGGCGAACGTCGCCGACGCGTTCGCCGAGTTGATCGACGAGCTTCCTCGGGTGCGTCGCATCTCGTTCCGACGTCTGACCGCCGATCTCGTCGACCGGATCGAGATCATCGTGCGCTTTCTCGCCCTCCTCGAGCTCTTCAAACAGGGGTACCTCGAGATCGATCAGGCCGAGAAGTTCGGCGACATCGACATCGTGTGGATCGGCGACGAACTGGTGACGGTCGGTGCGATCGCGATCGATGATTACGAAGGCTGACCAATGAACGACGAATCAACATCAACATCAACATCGACAGTCGATGCCGACGTCGTCCGGGCTTTGGAGGCCGTGCTACTGGTCGCCACCGAACCGGTTCCCGTTCCGTTGCTCGGCGAGATCCTCGGTCTGGCCGGCGACGTCGTGGAGAGTCTGTGTCGTTCCCTCGCCGAGGCGTACGACGAAGCCGGACACGGTTTCGAGTTGGTCCGTGTGGCGGGCGGATATCGCTATCAGACCCGGGCCGAGTTCTCGCCTTACGTGGAGCGCTACATCCTCGACGGCCAACGGGCCCGCTTGTCGGGTGCGGCACTCGAAACCTTGGCGATCGTCGCCTACAAACAGCCGATCTCCCGCAGCCAGATCGCGTCGATTCGCGGGGTCGATCCCGACGGTGTGTTGCGCACGTTGCAGAGCCGTGGCTACATCGATCAAGTCGGCCGTGACCCGGGTCCCGGTCAGGCCGTGATGTGGGGAACGACGCCGGCCTTTCTCGAGAAGCTCGGCATCGATTCGGTCAACGACCTTCCGGCCATCGCCGATTTCGTCCCCGGAGCCGATGTGGTCGAGGCCTTGGAGGTCGGTCTGCGGATCCCCAAAGTCGAAGACATCGTCGCTGATGTCGGCGGCGACGATGCCGATCGGGGCACCGAGGGAACGGACTCGTCCGAGCCGAGCGGCTGATGGTCGAGCGCCGTCGACGGCCCGAACCTCCGCTCTGGGAGCAATTGGCCGAAGCTTCGCGTGCACTGCCACAAGGGGAGAGGTTGCAGAAGGTTCTGGCCACGCGTGGATTCGGTTCCCGCCGCGTCTGCGAGGAGATCATCGCCGACGGTCGCGTGCAGGTGAACGGTGAGGTCGCAGTGCTCGGCCGTCGCGTCGATGTGTCGGTCGACAAGGTGACGGTCGACGGTGAACTGATCGGTGTTCGCGACGGGCTCGTGTACTACCTCGTGAACAAGCCGGCCGGTGTGGTGACGACGGCGAGCGATCCTCAGGGCCGACCGACCATCGTCGATCTCGTGCCCATCGAACCGCGTGTCTTTCCCGTCGGTCGGCTCGACGTCGAGACCGAAGGTCTGATCGTTCTCACGAACGACGGTGATTTCGCCCAGTCGATCGCCCATCCGTCGCAAGGAGTCGACAAGGAGTACCTCGCTCATGTCGGCAATGGGCGAGTCTCGCCCGCTGGACTGCGTCAACTACGCGATGGTGTCGAACTCGAAGACGGTCTCACGGCTCCGGCCAAAGTGTCGCAGCCCGAAGCAGGTGTCCTGCGCCTCACGATCCACGAAGGTCGCAATCGCCAGGTTCGCCGGATGTGCGAAGCGATCGGCCATCCGGTCACTCGTCTCGTTCGAACGCGTATCGGCTCGATCGTCGACCGTGATCTTGCCCCCGGCAGTTGGCGCGAAATGCATCTCGACGAGGTGCGCGCCCTCGGAAAACTATCCCGGCGGCCGGACTGACCGCCGATACGCTCGTTGCGATGACCACTTCGAACTCGTCCGCGCGCACTGCCAACGTGGTCGGATTGGGACTCATCGGCGGCTCCATTGCGCTCGCCCTCGGCGAACAGGGTTGGACGGTGTGCGGAGTCGACAGCGACGCGGCCCGACAAACCCAGGCTCTCGAACGCGGGGTCGTCGATCGGGTCGGTCTCGACGGTGACGCAGTCGTCAGCTTCGTCGCCGTTCCGCCGAAGGCGATGACAGCGGCCGTTCGCGACACGTTGGCCGCCACGCGGGGTGTGGTGACCGATGTCGGCAGTGTGAAGTCGGCGGTGTGTGTCGAGATCGACGATGCGCGTTTCGTCGGCGGGCATCCGATGGCCGGGAGCGAACTCGAAGGTCTCGACGGTGCCGATCCCCAGATGTTCACCGGAGCGGTCTGGGTTCTGACTCCGACCTCGACGACGAAGGATGAAGCTTTCGCTGTGGTCGCCGCGGCCGTGAGTGAGATCGGTGCCGAGGTGGTGGGACTCGATCCGCGTCGCCATGACGATCTGGTCGCCGTTGTGAGCCATGTGCCCCATTTGACCGCCGCCACTCTCATGAGACTCGCCGGAGTCCGAGCCGAGGAACACGCGGCACTCCTTCGACTGGCGGCCGGTGGGTTCCGTGACATGACCCGCATTGCGTCAGGCCATCCGTCGATCTGGCTCGATATTTGCGAAGAGAATCGTCAGTCGATCGTCGACGCACTGTCGTCGCTGATCGACGGCTTGACCGACATGCGGTCGGTCGTCGCGTCCGGCGATCGTGACGGGCTGCTTTCGCGTCTCACCTCGGCGCGAGAGGCGCGTGCGAACTTGCCGGCGCGTATCAAACGCCCGTCCGATCTCGCCGAGGTCCGGATCCCGATTCCCGACCGGCCCGGGGCCGCCGCCGAGGTCTTCACCCTCGCCGCCGAGCTCGGTGTCAACATCCCCAACTTCGAAGTCGTTCACTCGGCCGAAGGTGATCGCGGTATCGCAGTCGTACTCGTGGAGGCGTCGATGGTCGACATCTTCCGAGGTGGCCTCATCGCCCGGAGTTATCGCCCCTCGGTCCAGCGGTTGGCATGATGGGAGTTCCGCTTCCGATCGCCGTCGGTCCGGTGTCGGCGACGATCGAGGTTCCGGGCTCGAAGAGTGTTGCCAATCGTGCGCTCGTGTGCGCAGCGCTGGCCGAGGGGACGAGTCGTCTGCTCGGCCTGCCGGGTGGTGACGACACCGAGGCCATGCTCGACGGTCTCGGTCGTCTCGGAGTCCGTATCGACCGATTCGGCGACGATGGCGTTGCGGTGGGCGGATCGTCGTCGATCGAGGGCGGAGTGGAGGTCGACGCTCGACTGGCCGGAACGACGTCGAGATTTCTGACCGCAGTGGCCGCGCTCGGTGAGCGCGACACGACAATCACCGGAGAACCTGCGTTGCGTTCACGTCCGATGGGGGACTTGCACGACGCTCTGCACGCCCTCGGAGCCGAGCTGACCCCGCTCGCGGAGTCGGGTCGTCTGCCGATTCGAGTGCGCCGAGGCGCGATCGTCGGGGGCACGGTCGAGATGCCTGGTGACGTGAGCAGCCAGTTCGTGACGGCCCTGATGCTCATCGCGCCGTGCCTACACGACGGTCTTCAAATCCGACTGACGACTCCGCTGGTGTCGCGCCCGTACGTGTCGTTGACGGCGACCGTGATGTCGAACTTCGGGATCGAGGGAATCGTCGTTTCCGATTCGCTCGTGAGCGTCGAACCCGGTCGGTATCAGCCGATCGAGACAACCATCGAACCGGACGCGTCATCAGCCTCGTATCCGTTGGCATTGGCGGCGATCTGTGGGGGTGACGTCCGAGTTCCTCGCCTGACCCGAGATTCGTCGCAAGGTGACGTCGCAATCGTCGACATCCTCGGTCGTATGGGGTGCGAGACTCGTTTCGACGACGACGGTGCTGTGGTGACGGGTCGAGGGTTGCTTCGAGGTATCGAGATCGACATGGCCGACGTCTCCGATCTGGTGCCAACCGTCGCTGCGGTTGCTGCATTCGCCGAGTCGACCACCACCATCACCGGTGTGGGTTTCATTCGTGGCAAGGAAAGCGATCGGATCGGCGATTTGGTCTCCGGCCTTCGGGCACTCGGGATCACTGCCGAGGTTCTGGACGATGGGCTTCGAATCTCGCCGACCCGAGCGGCCGACTGTCACGGCGCCGACATGTCGACGCATCACGATCATCGATTGGCCATGGCCTGGTCGCTTCTGGCGGCTCGCATCGACGGGGTGATCCTCGATCGACCTGACGTCGTGTCGAAGAGCTGGCCGGCGTGGTGGGAAGTTCGATCCTCCCTTCTCGCAACGGCGAGTCGGTAGGGTTCTCCGCCCATGGAACCGGGCTCGCTCGACGCACTGATGGGCCCCTCGTCCGGGAGGCCGGTGATCGCCGCCTTCGACGTCGACAAGACGCTCACGACTCACGATTGCGTGTTGCCGTTCCTACGCCGCGTCGGGGGAACAGCGTTCGCCACCGGACTTGTTCGCCGCACTCCGCCACTCGCCTTGGCGGCGCTTCGTCGTCAACGAGATCGAGCCAAGGTGCTCATGACACGAGCCGCGGTGACCGGACGTCCGGTGGTCGAGGTCGATCGGATCGCCCGTGAATTCGCCGAACACGTGTGGGAGAACCGTATGCGTCCCGACACGGTGGCTCGCCTGCGTTGGCATGCCCGTCATGGGCACCGAGTCGTGCTGGTGTCGGCTTCGTATCGCAACTATCTCGAACCACTCGCCGATCGCCTCGGAGCCGAAGCCGTGCTATCGACCGAACTCGAAGTCGTCGACGGTGTCTGCACCGGCGAATTGTCGGGCCCCAACTGTCGGGCCGGCGTCAAGGCCGCGCGTCTCGCCGAGTGGATGCGTCTCGGGAAGATCTTCGCACCAGAGATCTATGCGTACGGAGATTCCTCCGGAGATCGCCAGCTGCTCGAACTCTCCGATCATCCGATGCTCGTCGGATCCGATCGCATCGACGAAGCGCCGGTAGGTACATGATGCGGCACGTGTTGTGGCGGGAAGCCCGACCGAAGCAGTGGTTGAAGAACGTTCTCGTGTTCGCGGCCCCCGGTGCGGCCGGAGTGCTGGACAATGTCGACGCTCTTGCGCCGACCCTGTTGGTGTTCGTCTCATTGTCGTTCGTCGCGAGTGGCACCTATTTCTGGAACGACATCCTCGACGTCGAGGCGGACCGGCTGCATCCGACCAAGTGTCGACGGCCGATCGCAGCCGGGGAGTTGTCGATCCCGCATGCCAAGGTGGCTGGGACGCTCGCCGTCGTCGCCGGACTGCTTCTGGCCTTCGTCGTCGACTGGCGGGCCGGAGTCGCCGTCTCGATCTACTCGTTCGTGACCGTGTCGTATTCGGCCGGCCTGAAAGAGATCGCCGTGGTCGATCTCATGGCAGTTGCGTCCCTGTTCGTGATCCGAGCCGTCGCCGGGGCCGTGGCCGCCGACGTTCCGATGAGTACGTGGTTTCTCCTCTGCACGTCATTCGGATCCCTCTTCATCGTGACCGGAAAGCGGTACGCCGAACTCCGGGAAATGGGAGACGACGCCAGCAGTACTCGTTCGACTCTCGGGCAGTACACCGTCGAGTACCTCCGGTCGATCCTGACGGTGGCGATCGGAGCGACGCTCGTGACTTATTGCATCTGGGCCTTCGAGACGAAGGAGATCTCCGATATCACCTGGCCGTTCTACGAACTGTCGATCGTGCCGATGTTCGCGGCCTTGATGCGCTATTCGCTCATGATCGAGCGAGGTGAGGGGAGCGCTCCAGAGGAAATCTTCTTCAGAGACCGAACGATCCAGATCATGGGCCTCGTCTGGATCGTGGTTTTCGGCATCGGCGTCTACGTGAGCTGATCTGGCCTGTTCGGTCCGATCGGTAGACTGGCCAACTCATGAACCCCGACTACCGCCGTCAGGTCCTGACGGGCTGGGGCCTCACGTCTCCGTCGGCGGCGCTGGTTGGCGAGGTGTCGCCCGCCGAGCTTGCCGAGCGGCTGAAGGAGCCGACTGGGCGTGGAATCGTGGCCCGCGGACTCGGGCGCTCCTACGGTGATGCGGCCCAGAACGCGGGTGGTGTTGTGTTGCGGGTGAAGGGATCCACGAGCGAGATCGTGCTCGACGTCGAGGCCGGAACAGTGACTGTCGGTGCTGGCGTGAGTCTCGACGAGTTGATGAAAATCCTCGTTCCGAAGGGATGGTTCGTTCCGGTCACGCCGGGCACTCGTTTTGTCACCGTCGGCGGGGCGATCGCCTCCGATATCCACGGCAAGAACCATCACGTCGAAGGCAGTTTCGGTACCCACGTCCGACGGATGAGTGTGGTGGTGGCCAACGGTGATGTCGTCGAATGCTCCCGTGAGGAGAACTCCGACCTCTTCTGGGCGACGATCGGTGGAATGGGGCTCACCGGATTCGTGGTCGAGGCGACTTTCGGACTCATCGCAATCGAGACCAGTCGCTGTGTCGTCGACACCGTTCGCTGTCGCGACTTCGACGAACTGATCGGCGAGATGTCGATCGGAGACGATGACGTCCGCTACTCGGTGGCCTGGGTTGACCTCTTGGCATCGGGGCACGGCTTCGGCCGCGGAGTGTTGTGGCGAGGCGATCACGCGAAGGTGGCCGACCTCACCGGGCACGACGTCGCCGATCCCCTCGACTATTCGCCCCGACGGCTTGCCGCAGTACCGCCGGTCGTGCCAGGTCGCGGGTTGGTGGGGAGCACGACCTCACGCGTCTTCAACGAGATCTGGTTGCGTAAGGAGCCGGTCCGACGGACGAGATCGATCAAGTCGATCCCGTCGTATTTCCATCCGCTCGACTCGATCTCGTCGTGGAACCGCCTGTACGGGAGGGCTGGTTTCGTGCAATACCAATTCGTCGTGCCCTTCGGGACCGAAGATCACTTGCAATCGATCGTCGAACGCATCGTTGCGTCTCGGTTGGCGAGTCCACTCGTCGTGTTGAAGCGTTTCGGAGAGGCGAACGACGCACCTCTCAGTTTCCCGATGCCGGGCTGGACTCTCACCGTCGACATGCCGGCCGGCGCCGATGGACTGTCGACGCTTGCCCGTTCCCTCGACGACGCGGTTCTCGAAGCGGGAGGTCGCCATTACTTGGCCAAGGATGCGCTCACGAGCGCGCGGGTGGTGCGGGCCGGATATCCCCGTCTCGAGGAATGGCAACGCATACGCAACCGATGGGATCCGGATCGCTTGTTCATGAGCGATCTGGCCCGTCGCCTGGAACTGATCTGAACGAGGAGTTGACCATGAACAATGCCGCACACGAGCCGCAGCACGTTCTCGTGCTCGGTGGAGCCAGCGACATCGGGGTGGCCATAGCCCGTCGATTGATGTCGGACAACACGTCCTACGTCGGTTTGGCCTGCCGACGACCCGAGAAGGCGGCTCTCGCCGTCGAATCGCTCTCACGTGCGGGTGCGGTGGTCGAAGCCGTGGAATTCGATGCCACTCGGGTGGACAGCCACGGCGAATTCCTCGATCGAGTCGTGGCCGAACACGGCGATCTCGATCTCGTGATTCTCGCCTTCGGTCAACTGGGTGATCAGGAGATTTTCGACAACGATCCAGTCTCGGCGGCTGCGGTGGTCGACGTGAACTACACGTCGGCGGTTGCTGTCGGACTCGAAGTTGCGCAACGCTTTCGCTCCCAGGGGCATGGCACACTCGTCGTTCTGTCGAGTGTGGCCGGAGAGCGAGTCCGGAAAGCCAACTTCGTCTACGGTTCGTCCAAGGCGGCCCTCGACGCGTTCGCTCAGGGTCTCGGCGATTCGCTCGAAGGATCCGGGGCGCGAGTGCTCGTGGTGCGACCGGGTTTCGTGCATTCGGCGATGACAGCCGGATTGAAGCCGGCGCCGTTCGCCACGACTCCTGACGCGGTGGCCGAGGTCGTCGAGCGAGGGCTGCGCACGGGTCGTCGAATCGTGTGGGCGCCCGGAATCCTGCGGTGGGTGTTCATGGTGCTACGGCACGTGCCGCATCCGATATGGCGGCGATTGCCTCTGGGTTGAATCCTTCTCCGACCGGTGCCGGTTCGCCGTTGCACGTGGGTGTGCATGAGCCATCGGGACGCGGCGGTACAGGTGTGCGGACCTCCACGGCGTAATCGACGGTTCCGTCGTACGGGGGGTCGTACGGTCCGGTGTCGTCGCCCGTGTCGCAACGTTGGTAGATGCGGGCCAAGTCGACTTGGTATGAACCGCGTAAGCAGAACTGCTGCTCCACGATCTGATTGGGAATGTCGGAGCCGAACACGATCGAGTCGTTCGGTTCGATCCACTGACTCCAGAACCGCGTGAGGACGAGCCAGTCGGCGCTCGCAACGTCCTCGGCGAGTCGCGAACCTTCCCGATTGGCGAGTCCGGGATCCATCTCGATGAAGTAGGTAGCCGGTTCGAGATCGGGAAAGAGGTAGTAGAAGAAGACGTCGCTGTAGGCCGTTTGACGCAGATCGACCGGACCGACCATGAGCCGGTCGCCGGGTTGTGACCAACGGTCGAGGTCGGCGGTCACCTCGACACTTGCGAGCCACGGACGATAGTCGCCGAGATGGAAACGTCGTCCGTCGCGCTCGACCGTGAGCGGGGCGAGATCACCACGAAGCGTGTCGGTGACGAGTCCGAGGTACGTCCGAGCGGTGAAGGCGGGAATCACCGCGACGATGCCGGCCATCACGAATGCGACAGCTCCGGTGGACCGGACCCGCCGCGTCGTACGTGGAACACGAAGGCGCGCGATGTCGACGAACGCAACCACCAGGAGCGGAATCGAGATGCACGACACCCAGTTGAAGTGAGCCGAGTCGGGTCGCTGGAAGGCTTGAGGTAGGAGGCCGACACCGAATAGACCGGCCGCCATGAGCGTGTCGGCTCGACGCGCACCGCTGACGGCCGTGCCCGCTGCCCTCGGCGTCACCCGACGGGCCACGACGACGACGAAGACCGCGACGATCGGCAGAAGAAAGAACCAGAAAACGAGCTGCTTCGGTGTACCGAGGGCTGGGAGGCCCCACCACGGGGCGAACTTCTCGCCGATCACTTGAAGTGCCCCGTCGAGATGGTCCCAACTCGGGGGGCGAGGAAGCTGGCGGCCGCCGCGAAGTTCGAGAACGGGTTCGACGAACATTCCTCGCCACATGGCTCCGGGGCCGGCCTGGACGAGATGCACGAGGTACGACGTGCATCCGAGGGCGACTCCGAGGAGCCACGGACCACGACGGGCACGACGACCCCTCCACCACATCCAGCCGTGGGCGAGTCCGAGGGCCAGCAGAAGGTCAGGACGGAACGACAGGGCGAGGCCGGTCAGGACCCCTGACGCCACGAACGACCAACGTGCGCCGTCGACCTCATGAGCCCGTCGGGCGAAGACGATCGACCACACGCCGAAGCCGACCGCTCCCGACCAGGCGAGTGCCTGGAGTCCGATCGGGGTGAAGACGAACAACGTCGAAACCAGCGCGACCCACGTGGCGACGGCCCGACCCCACGGACGTGTGAGCGTGAACAGCCCGGCGACGACGAGCAGGTGTTGCAACAGACCGAAGGTTCGCTCCGAGACGAGTGAGACGTCGAAGAGTCGATACCAGAGGGACAAAAGGTGCAGTGAACCCGGACCGTACAGGTGGAGGAAGTCGACGTTGGCGACAGCTCCCCGCATCACGCGTTCGGGGAAGACGAGCATGAAGCCCTCTTCCATCGTCGAGCCGACGGCCCGATAGAGCGCCGGGAGTGCAAGAGCGATCCAGCCGCCGACGACGAGCAGTGGAGCGAGTGCGCGCGTCGACACCGGCCATCGTGGTCGGCCTCCGTGCACGAAGGTGACCCCGGTGTCGTCGATGTCGCCGGTGTCGACGATGTCGTCGGCCGAATCGATTTGCGAGAGAGTTCGACGCGATCGTTGACGCCAACGACTGCGGACGTGAGGTGCCGCGGCAGTGAGTCCGACGGCGGCGAGGATGCACAGCACTGGTTCGGCCGGCACGCGGAATCGAGTCGTGCCATAGGCGTAGGCGGCGGTGAGCGTCACACTCGCGATCTGGGCGAGGAGCGGGAGCATGGGTCGTCTCCGCCGGCGCAATGTCACGACGCCGACTAACGACCCGGCGACCAGTCCGTAGTACATGACGAGACCAGCGCGGGCGGCGTTTCGGTTGCGCCCTTCGACGGGGGCTAGGTCGGCGTTCTGCCAAGGTCGGAACAGATCCCATTGTCGAAGCACTCGAGCGGTGACCACCTTGGGGAGTTGTGACGCGTTGTCACGCGCGTAATCGAGGCCGACCTCGCGCCAGAAGAGGGCCTTGGCTGCTTCGTCTCCGGTCCCGTCGATTCCTTGGTCTCGGAGGCGCTGTTGACAATCCCACTGCCAGAAGCCGAGGAAGCTGCCACTGTAGGTGTCGTCGCAGTTCGCGTACACGAAGAGTTCATTGCCATTGGTTGACAGAGGTACGAAGTCGTCGAACGAGCGCAGATTGCGCAGGGTCCAGGGCGCCAGTACGAGAACACAGGCGACGGCCGCCGCGCCGAGTTGAAAGACTCGACGACGCCAGGCAAGGTCGCGGCGAAGAAGAATCCACGGCGTGATCACCAGAACCGAGAGAAGCAGGCCTTCGCCGCGAGTGAGGGCGGCGAGAGCGGTGGTCGCTCCCATGGCGATCGACCAGCGAAGCACCGGATGTTCGCGCCAGCGATATGCGAACAAGACGACGAGAAGTGTGCACAGCGCCATCAATCCCTCGGGAAAGAGAACGCCGTCGACCAGCCACAGATTTGGATAGATCGCAGCAAGTCCGCCAGCGATCAAAGCAATCGTCTCGGCTCGCTCGGGGGGAGCGACTCGACGGGCGACGAGCATCGTCACGACCACCACCGCCGTGCCGATGAGGAGCGAGAGAATCTTGTGGTCGACGTAGGTCGATCCGCCGAAACGCGACGAGAACGAGAGAACGACGGGGTAGAGGGGGCCGTGGAGAGCGCTGGCGATCCAGTCCTCGTGGGCGATGAAGTTGAGCGGCTCGGGGAAGCCTCCACCTCGAGCGAGGATGTTGGCGGTCGAATGGTAGAAGAGCGGATCCCCGCCGTCGGTTCGTGTCGGCGCAATGGCGAGCAATGTGGCGAATCGAACGACGAAGGCTCCCGCTGCGACGACCGTTGCGCGATGAGCGAACATCAATGGGGGTATCACCCGATGCAAAAGATGCCGAACGACGACCGAACCGACGGCCAACACCAGAACTGCGATCGAGGCCGCCAGTGTGATGCTCC
>CBFHWN010000028.1:0-26009 GCA_965659595.1 uncultured Ilumatobacteraceae bacterium
CGACAGCATGTTGTACGAAGCAAGACGCTCGGCGACCTCGCGATCGCTGATGTCGGGAGTGATGGTGGGTTCGGTTTCCAGGCATTGACCAAGTTCCATACTTGGGGCTTCGCGCAAGAGCCTCTGGAAGTGAACCACACCCAGGTATCGGCCGGTGGGTGGTTTGTACGGGGGTCGGCAGACGAACACCTGAGAAGCGATGGATACGAGCCACTCGGGGTCGCGGATCTCGGCCAGGGCTTCTGCAACGGTGGAAGTGGGGCCGAGAATGATGATCTCCGGAGTCATGAGACCACCGGCGGTGCCCTCTTCGTAGGAGAGGAGTCGGCGCATCTGCTCGGCGTCCTCGTCGTCCATGGCATCGAGGATGCGGGCGCGCTGCTCGCCGGGCATCTCGGCCAGAAGGTCGGCGAGGTCGTCGCTCTCCATCTCGTCGAGAACGGCGAGCAGTCGGTCCATGTCGAGTCCCTCGATGAGACCCACCTGTTCGGACTCGGGAAGTTCTTCGAGAACGTCGGCCAAGCGGTCGTCGTCCATGGCTTCAGCCAACTGGCGCCGTTGGGCGAGCGGCAAGGAGCGTACGACAGCAGCAACATCGGTGGGGTGCATGTCGTGCAAACGGGCGGCCTCGGCGGCCATCTCGGTGACGGCAGCGAACAACGAAGCGACTTCGACCCATTCGACGAGGCGATGAGTCGGACGGCGGCGCAATGCGGTTCGCTTGGCCAGACGAACCTGGGCGACTTCCCAACCTCCCGACTTGGAGTCGAGTCGTTCGCGGAGGGCGACATCGGAGACCATTTCACCGTTCACACGTCGATCGATCACGTCGCGTCCGAGAAGGCGTTCACCCTTTTTGACCTTGAAGGGATTGAGGTCGATGTCCCAGGAACGGAGACGGACACCGTCATCGGAAATCTGTCCGACCTTGCCAGCGTTCACGAAAATTCGTCGACGCTGACTAGTGGCCGTGAAGCCGACGACGCGTGGAGCCGAGCCCGATCGACCGGGTACGACCACGATGTCGTCGACACGGCCGATACCCGCCCCGCCGGCATCGAGGAGCGGCAAGCGCATGATGCGGAATGCATAGATGAGTTCGCCGGCCATGCCGGCAGGCTACCGATGGCTTCAGGACGTACGGCGGACGATGTCGCGAGCGACGGCTCCGTAGCGGTCGAAACGATCGTGATCACGACCTGCGTTGTAGAGAACGAGTCGATCGGCGACACCTTCGTACCGGTTCAGTAGTTCGTCGGCCAGTCCGTCCCAGGTCGCCTCGGTGGTGAACACGCCTAGATGATCGTCGGTGATCTGCGCTGCCATTCCGGCGAAGTCTCCGGCTTTCTGTCGCTCGCGAATTCGAGCCGTCGTTCCCTCGAATCCGGCCTCGTCCCAGATGAACGCATAGTTTGGAGTGCTGCCGTAGAAGCTGAGCATGGCCCGCAGATGTTCTCGTTCGGTGTGGCGTTCTTGGTCGGTGTCGCCAACGATGGTCATCACAGGAACGATGATCGAGATGTCGGATGGATTGCGCCCAGCCCTCGACGCACCTTCGGCGACTCGGGGAAGGACGTGGCGCTCGAGGTAACCCAGCTCACCGATGGGATGTACGTGCACACCATCGGCAACTTCACCGGCCATGGTCAGCATCCACGGATTCACGGCGGCGATGTCCACCTTGGGGTCCGGTGCATCGATGGGCCCTGGACTCCATTGAGGTGTGATGAAGGTGAGTTCGTAGAAGTCACCGTGATGATCGAGGGTTCCGGTGCGAAACGCAGAGAAGCATGCCTTCACGGCGAGCACGTAGTCGCGTAATCGCGGACCAGGACGGTCGAAGTCGACTCCGTACCGGCGCACGACGTGCGTCTTCACTTGCGTTCCGAGACCGAGGCGGAAGCGGCCGCCTGATGCCTCCTGGAGTTCCCACGCCGTCGCCGCTGTCACGAATGGACTTCGCGGGAAGGCCACCGCGACTCCTGTGGACAGGTCGAGTCCAGGAGCAGCGACCGCAGCGGCCCCGACGTTCAGATAGGCCGTGCGTCCAGCCTCGGTGAACAACAAACCGGAGAACCCAGCCTGTTGAGCCCGTTTGGCGTGGCTTCCCGTCTTGGCCAGGGGAAGTGGGGTGGTCATGACGTCGACGTGCACGAGAGCAGAGTAGAGCGTGCGCCCCGCGTCCATGGACGAACGACCGACTTGCTCCACAACTAGGGTCGGACGCGTGCCTGATTCGCTTCCTCTTCTGCCCGACGAATACTCCGTGTGTCCGCGGTGCAGTTCGCGTCATGACGGACGTTTTTATGGCCCATGTGAGTCATGTCGTGCCGAATTGAGGGCGACGATGGGAGTCGAGGCGCGCGTGGTCGAAGTTGCCGAATACGAGCCGAAGATGAACGTAACGCCGAATGCGGTTGCGCTGAAGGACGACTGAGAGTCGTCGATTTCTAGTCGCCGGCCGTTGTCGGCAACTGCTCGTCGCGCACTCCGCCGCCGGGACGGAAAGTGGTTTCGCGATCATCGTCACCTTGCTGCATGTTCTGCATCATGGTGACCAGTTCGGCCGACGCTCGCTCGTCGGCCATGATCTTTTGCATCACGGCCGCTCCGGCACCCGCCATGAGCGTCGCCTGATTGTCGTTCAGGAATGTCATCGATGCGCGCTGTCTTTCGGTGGTCCGGTTGACCTCCGGAATCACGTAACGCGCCACCATGTCCCATGACCGTTGGGTGTTTTCGCGGTTCGCCCAGTCGTGAGCGAAACCGAGCACGACTCCGAAACCTCCGGTGACGTCTTGCAGATTTCGGATGGCATTGACCAGATCGTCGGGGGTTCCGATCACTGCTGTGCCACCCGAGGTGATTTGTTCAAGGAGTGCCCATTTGTCGTCGACATGTTGGGCACCCGGTCGACCGAGCGTCCACACGTTGTATTCGTTGTGCCAACGCTGGAGTCCGTCGACGGCCTCGTTGCGCGCTTGCTCGCGTGTCTCGGCTATGTGCCAACTCATCATGACGCGCCAGTTCTTGCGATCGACCGATTGACCGTGCTTGACAGCCGACTCCTCAGCAAAGCTCCACTGCGTGGGAAGGGCCGCGAGACCAGCCGTGCTGTTCGAAGCGATGGAGAGTACGCCACATCCGTACTTGCCGGCCATCTGCATACCTGAGGGCGACAACGTCGAAGCAGTTGCCATGGGCATCTGGTCCTGAACGGGGAGAAGTTGGAGCTGGGCGTCGCGCAGGGTGAACCAGTCGCTCTCGTGGCTGAAGCGCTCTTCTCCTCGGAGAAGGCGGACGATGACACCCATCGCTTCGTCTTGGCGGTCTCTCTGCACGAGTGGGTCGATCCCGAGTGTCCACGCATCGCTCGGCAGCGCTCCCGGACCGGAGCCGAACATGGCGCGTCCCTTCGTCATGTGATCGAGCTGCACGATGCGCTGGGCGACGTTGAAAGGGTGGTGGTAGGGGAGTGAGATCACGCCCGTGCCGAGGCGGATGTGGGAAGTGCGTTGACCGGCCGCAGCCAGGAACATCTCGGGGGAGGCGATCATCTCCCAGCCACTCGAGTGGTGTTCGCCGCACCAGAACTCGTCGAAGCCGAGATGGTCGAGATGGGCGGCGAATTCGATGTCGCTCTGGAATTGCAAAGTCGGGTTCTCACCGACGGGGTGGTGGGGCGCGAGGAAGGTCCCGAACTGCAGGCGGGGCGGTCGGCCCCCCGGAAGACCGCTGGATGTCGTCATGGGAAAAGAGTAGGTCCGAGGGTTTCTCGTCGTATCAGCGAGAGTTCCGACCAGGTCGGGGGGCTAATGTGAGGACGCCCTTCGGGGACGTAGCTCAGTTGGCTAGAGCACCTGCTTTGCAAGCAGGGGGTCGTGGGTTCGAGTCCCATCGTCTCCACCACTTCGGCCATTTTCTGCCCACTCTGATGCGCTAGGCACCGAAACCGCTACTCAACGCATCAGGGTGGGCACTTTCGTTCAGGTGGTGGGGGAGGACGGGGCGTCGGCTCGGAAGAGTTCGGCCACACCACCGATGGAGGCCAGAACGTTCGACATGTCGGACGGGACGAAGATCTTCGTGGCCTGACCGTTGGCGATCGTGCCGAGTGCCTCCAGGTACTTGATCGCAATGAGGTCGTTGGTCGGATCCCCTTCGTGGATCGCCGCGTACACCGACCGGATCGCCTCGGCCTCACCTTCGGCTTCAGTGATCTGCTTGAACTTCTCGGCTTCGGCCAAGGCCCGAATCGCCGCCGCCTCTCCTTCGGCCTCCAGGATCTGCTGCTGTCGCACCGCTTCGGCACGCAGGATCGCCGCCTGTTGTTCACCCTCGGCTCGTGTGATCTCGGCCTGGCGCTGACCCTCGGCAGTGGTGACGGTCGCACGACGTGTCCGCTCAGCCTTCATCTGCTCGTGCATGGCGTTCATGACGTCGGTGGGCGGGTCGATGCGCTGAATTTCGACACGTTTGACACGCACGCCCCAGGTGTCGGTCGCGTCGTCGAGGATTTCTCGCAGGTTCGTGTTGATCTTGTCGCGCGACGTGAGTGCCTGATCGAGTTGCATGTCACCGATCAGGTTTCGCAGATTCGTCTGGGCCAACTTGGTGATCGCCACCATGAAGTTGGCGACGTTGTAGATGAGCCGTTGCGGATCGGTCGGTTCGTAGTACACGACGGCGTCGACGCTCACCACGACGTTGTCGGAGGTGATGACTTCTTGCGGGGGAACGTCGATCACCTGCTCGCGCATGTCGACGATGCGCAACTTGTCGATGAACGGCAGGATCAGGCGAAGACCCGGTTCGGTCGTGGCGTAGTAGCGACCGAGGCGTTCGATCACGCCTCGTTGGTACGGTCGCACGATCTTGACAGCCGATGCCAAGAAGATGATGAACAGCAGGAACACTGCTGCGGCGACGATGAACAGGATCATGGGCGACCTCCTTCGTTCGACATGACGCGTTCGACAACCACTCCGGTTCCTCGAACCTCGACGACTCGTACCGACGTTCCGGCCGGAATCGACTCGTGATCGAGTGATTCGGCCCTCCATTCCTCACGGCCGATTCGCACCGAACCAGCACCGGTCGGGCCAGGTGAAATGTCGGCGATGATCGTTCCTTCCTGATGGAGGACGCGTTGCGATCCGACACCGACCGGAGGTTGGATCCGGTCGAGCCGTCGACGCAGAGGAATGAATGCGAACGAGGTGAGTGCCGCGATTCCGACGAAAAGAATCCATTGGACGCCGACCGAACCGCCGGCGAAGGCGGCGATGGCGGCTGCCAGGGCTCCGGCTGCGAAGGGCAAGAAGAAAAACGTGCCCGGAGTGAACATCTCACCGATGAGGAATCCGGCGATCACGAGAATCCAGATCCACTGCCAGATGTCAGAGTCTCCCATGTAGTCAGGCTAGTTCTCGATTCTGCTCACGTCACCGCGGACGACACATGCGTCGTACTGTGTCGTCATATGGACTGGATCTCTGACCCCACTGCTTGGAGCGCTCTCGCCGCTCTGCTTACCCTCGAGGTCGTCCTCGGTGTCGACAACGTCGTGTTCATCTCGATTCTCGCTTCGAAACTTCCGGAGGATCAGCAGGATCGTGCTCGTCGCGTCGGTCTTCTGGCCGCTGGCGGAATGCGCATCCTCCTCCTTCTCGGAGTGGGCTGGATCATCACACTGAAAACGGAGTTGTTCTCGATCGGATCGGTGGGGTTCAGTGGCAAAGAGCTGATCCTCCTTGCGGGCGGACTGTTCCTCATCTACAAGGCGACGAAGGAGATCCACCACAAACTCGAAGGCGACGAAGGTGAGAAATCGTCCAAGGTGGCGCCGACGTTCGCCGCCGTCATCGCCCAGGTGATGATCCTCGACCTCGTCTTCTCGGTGGACTCGGTGATCACGGCAGTCGGCATGACCACCTACGTGTGGGTGATGGTGATCGCCATCCTCGTGGCGGTCGTGATCATGCTCGTCGCGTCGAAAGGCATCTATTCCTTCGTGAACGCCCATCCGTCGGTGAAGATGCTCGCCCTGGCGTTCTTGCTCTTGATTGGCACCACCTTGATCGCCGAAGGCTTCGGGCAGAAGATTCCGAAGGGCTACATCTACGCCGCCATGGCGTTCTCAGTGTTCGTCGAGGTGCTCAACATCGGTACCCGGCGGAAGACGAAGCGAGCTGAGCCCGTACATCTGCGTGAAGCGATCGTGGAAGCCTGATCACAACTCGCCGCGATCGAGAGCGGCGAGAACCTCGCTCGCCCGCTCTCGCACGGCGTCGAGGTCGCTCAACTTGAAGGCGGCCCGCACCTGTTGTGCCACCCGGGGATTTCGCCCAAACGTGGGTTCGTGTCGGGCCATGAAGTCCCAATAGAGAGTGGTAAACGGACAGGCGTCGTCACCGACTCTCTTCTTGCGGTCGTAATGACATCCCTTGCAGTAGTCGCTCATCTTGTCGATGTAGGCACCACCTGACGCGTAGGGCTTGGTGGCCATCCGTCCGCCGTCGGCGTACTGCGACATCCCGATGACGTTCGGCACCATGACCCACTCGGAACCGTCGACGAAGTTCTCCCACATCCAGTCGGTGAGTTGTCGAGGATCGACGCCGGCGATGAGAGAGAAGTTGCCGATGATCATGAGCCTCTGGATGTGGTGGGCATAGGCGCGCTCGTGAACGTCGCCGAGTGTGGACGCCATGCATCTCATACGTGTGCAACCAGGGTCGGAGAAGACCGGGGGAAGTGGCCGGACCGCACCGAGCGAGTTCTCATGCGCGTAGTCGGGCATCCACAGCCAGTAGAGGCCCCAGACGTATTCCCGCCAGCCGATCACTTGGCGGATGAAGCCCTCGGCCGACTCGATCGGCACACGCCCCTCGTCAAAAGCTTCCTGTACTGCATCGCACACCTCGGCGGGCGAGAGCAGACCGACGTTGAGGTATGGCGACAACAACGAGTGGGCGAGATGCCAGCTTCCAGTGGTCATGGCGTCTTCATGCGGACCGAACATCGGCAGCAGAAAGTCGACGAAGTTGCGGAGGCGGCGCAGGGCGCCAGTTCGGGTGGTGGCCCACAATCCGATCGGGGGCGCTCCGTGACAATGAGCCGAGATGTCGTCGATGACAGCGAGATCGATGGCGTCGAGTTCGTCGGTGAGCGGAGCTGGCCAATGATTCGCGCCGTCCTTGGGCGGTGGTTGGCGATTCTCGGCGTCGAAGTTCCAGCGACCTCCGATCGGGGAGGCTTCACCAGCCGAAGAGTCCATCAAGTAGTCGAGGCGTGTTCTCTGCCAGCGGTAGAAGTCCTCCATCTTGAACGACTTGCGACCCGACACCCAGTCGGCGAATTCGTCGTAATGGCACAGGAACTGGTCGGATCGCACGATGGTGCAATCGAGGTCGCGAACCATCTGCAACCCTCGGAAACTGGCCGGCTCGGTGACGACCACCGAAGTGGGAGAGAAGTCGGAGACGTGGTCGTGGAAACCTCGGGTGAGGGAAGTCGACTGTCGATAGTCGACCTCGAAACCCTCGGCTCGCAGATCTTCGGCGAAATGTCTCATCGACGAGATCACGAAATGCGCTCGCTGCACGTGCCACTTCTTCGACGAGAGCTTGGCCGAACTTTCGACCATGAGGATGCGGTGCGTCGTCGGAGTTGCCCTCCCGAGCGCCCCGAGTGAACGCCCGAGTTGGTCACCGAGCACCCAGACCGACTCCACGACGCCAATGTAACGTCACGGATCGGCGAAGGACTCGGCGAGCATCGAGAGTGACTCGCGCAGTTCGACATCGGGCAGGAATCGCCCGATGATTGGAACGTCGGTTCCGTTCACCAGAACCACCTCCACTGTCACGATGTCGTTGTGTTCCTCGACCGACACCGAGACCGCTCGCGCCGGCAGCGATCGATCGATCACCGCTTCGGCAGCCGAACGAGGATCAAGAGCGACCGAGGCCGCTCGCGTTGCGTCGCGAGTGACGTGCACCAGATGGATGCGATCGACCAGGACTACGAACACCTGAATGGCTCCGACGAGAGCGATCAGAAGGATCGGAACGGTCAACGCGAATTCGACAGCGGCCTGTCCCCGATCGGGGTGAACCTCAGGGGAGCTGCGACGTGACACTGTCGATCACACGATCGAACAGATCTCCGATCTTGCCACCTCCTCCACCGCCACTAGCCCACGCCACCACCAGGAGTGCGATGAGCGCGGCGGCGAGGATGACGAGGGCGTATTCCGATGTGGCTTGGCCGAGATCTCGACGATCGGATTCGAAGGGCTGGGACATGATTCCTCTCAGATGTTCGGTTGCAGTCAGAACGACAGGTCGAGACGGGACAAAGTGCCGATGAGTGTGGGAACGATCACGAGAACGAGAAAAGACGGAAGGATGCACACCACGAGAGGGAGGGACAGCTCGATCGACAACTCCTTCGACGAACTCTCGAGCAGTCGTCGACGAATGGCGTGGGCGTCGTAGGAAAGTCGGTCGACGACGTCGTCGAGTGGCACGCCGAGATGATGCCCGGCATCGAGAGCGTCGACCAGAGGACGTATTCGTGAACCGATCGACGACTCGAGGACCTTCAATGCGTCGACGAAGCGACCTCCGTCGTTCAGTTCGCGGACCGACGCCTCGAAAGCAGGCCGAAGCAAAGGGTCGACGTGAGGGGCGGCGATTCGGAGAGTGTCGATGGGGGAATAACCCGCTCGAAGAGTCGCAGCGATCACGTCAATTGCGTCGGGAAGGACACGATCGATGCCCGAGTTGCGTCGTCGCCGTTGCTGCCGCCTTCGACCGATCACCCCCACCACGACGAACAGGGCGACCACGATCGCCATCATGAGCGAAACACCAGACGCGAGGTCCATCGACGACCTAACACGTTGAACGCCACCCCGAGTGTGATGCAGATCCAGCCGATCGGAGTGGCGACGAGAAGCTGTCGGACGTCGGGATCGTCGGCGATCATCCAGAGTGCACACACGATCGGCAACCAAGTCAGGAGGCGGATGGAAGCCAACGCCGTGCTGGCTTGGGTCAGACGATCAGCCCGTGCGGCCCGTCGAGCTCGCAGTGTGTCGGCGAGAGTGTCGACATGCCGGCTGGGTTCTCCTCCCACTCGTGCCGCCAACGAGAGAACCCGAAGCGTCAGCACCCGATCTCCGTTCGGACGACGGCGGGCGGACTCGCACGCGAGTTGGCGTTCGAGACCGGATGCGAGTGACATACCGCGTCGAAGGTCGGTCGTCACGGCTCCCAACCACGAGCGCGGATGATCACGAACCGCATATCGCACCGCCTCGAGGAGCGTCGAGCCCGACCTCAGTCGTCGACTGATCATCTCGGCTACGTCGAGACAATCGGGAGCGCCATCCGTTCGGGTCAGGCGTCGGGCTCGTCGTCGTGGGTTCATCGGGGCAGGCGAAGGACTTGTTCGATCCGTCGACGACCGGTTGAGTCACGACCCAGATGGATCACGACGTGGACGGCTGTGCGCACCATCGTCTCGATCGTGCGAGCGTCGACTCCGTGGAGTGATCGATGGAGGAGCAGACCGAGTCGGCGCAGGGCGTCGTGCGCATTGTTGGCGTGCACGGTGGAGAGCGAGCCGAGATGCCCGGTGTTCAGAGCATTCACGAGGGTCACCGCTTCGTTACCGCGCACTTCGCCGACCACCAGGCGATCCGGACGCAGACGCAACGAGGAGCGAAGGAGATCGTCGAGGTCGACTCCGGCCCGTTCGTCGGCGGTCGGTTGCCGTGTCTCGAGACGTACGAGGTGTGGGTGAGAGGCGACGAGTTCGTGAACGTCCTCGAGGATCACCACTCGCTCGTGGGGTGAAACGGCCGAGACCAGAGCGCCGAGCAGACTCGTCTTGCCACTTCCGGTGGCGCCACTCACCAGAACGTTTCGTCGCTCGTCGACGAGGGTGAGAATTGCGTCCGCCGAGACGGTGTCGGAGGAGAAGTCGGCCACAGTGAAGCGACGGTGACGCAGCAGACGGAAGGCGACGCACGTCCCGTGAACGGCGATCGGTGCCACGACGGCGGACACCCGTGTTCCGTCGCCGAGTCGGGCATCGACAACCGGGTGAAGCCGGTCCAGTCGACGCCCGAGCGGAGCGAGGATGCTCTCCAGTTCGACATCGATCACTCCCGGTGCGAGAGATCCGATTCGCTGCAGTGCGCCGGAGCGGTCGCACCACAGTTCGGTTCCGTGATTCACCAGGACGTCGGTGACGTCGGGATCGTCGAGCAATCGTCGGAGAGCTTCGATCGACGTCATGAGTCGACGAGGAGTTCGTCGACGACCGGGAGTAGTGCTCGCTCGAGACCCGTGGGAAGCCGCGAGCGAAGGACACCAGCGTCGACGGCTCGACTGACATCGGCCGCCATCGAAATCTCGGCGGCCAAGGGGAGGCCGCACACATTGACGACGTCGCGGGTTGTGAGTACTCGATCGGGAGGTCGAACCACGACGAGGCCGTCCCAACGAGAGGGCTCGCTGACCGCGGCGCGGAGAGCGACGTAACACGGGCGGATGACGAGGAGTCGTCGTGGCTTCAAGGAATCGAGATACGTCGTGGTGTCGAGGCACCCGGCATCGATCACGATGTGTGCCTCGGGCCGGAGTTCGTCGAGAGCGAGTGCAAGACCGGACAGGTCGCAGTTGTGATCGAGAGCTGTCGACCCGGTGGGAACGAGTCGAAGTCGTGCCGTGACGTCGGCCGCCAGGTCGGTCAGACGCCGATCGGCCGACATCAACCAGTCGTGAAGGCCGTCATGGATCGACGGGAGTCCGTTGATGTCGGGTTGGTCTCCGGCGAGATCGACGAGATATGTGGGTCGCGAGTCGTCACGCGAGACGAGAAGAGCGAGGGCGGCGGCGGTGACCGACGTGCCGACTCCTCCTTTGACGGACGAGAGAACCACCAACATGACACACCTCGCGTTCGAGCTGACACGGGAAGTCGAACGTGGGCGAGTGTGGCGGCGGAGCCGAGCGAGAGGCGGTCAGGACGACTGCATCTTCTTCGCCGCAGCGGCCACGAGGCCCATGACGGCGAGGAGAAGAACGAGTTTCTTCATGCGGGTGAGGCTAGCGGTGGTTCCCGTTACCCTCGGTGTCGGAGGTGTCCGAGTACCTGGTGGACTCCGCCGCCTTCAAAGCGGTTGGAACGGGCGATCCCCGTTCGGCGGGTTCGATTCCCGTCCACCTCCGCCAACGCCGCAGGCGTTGCACGCGTGCGTTCGAATCGGGAGGAGTGAAGCGACGGATCCCGTCCACCTCCGCCAACGCCGCAGGCGTCAGACGGCGAGCAGGTCGCGCGCGCCCGTGTCGGACGACGGATGGCGCAACTTGGACATCGCGCGCGCCTCGATCTGACGAATGCGCTCACGAGTGAGATTGAAGTGCTCACCGACTTCTTCGAGAGTGCGGGGTTCGCCTCGGTCGAGACCGAAACGCAACTTCAGGATCTCGCGCTCGCGCTCGTCGAGCGGTGCGAGCAGACGCTGGATCTCTTCGGGCAACAACGCAGTGGCGGCCACCTCGAACGGACTCTCGGCCGAACGGTCTTCCACCACGTCACCGAGTTCGGCGTCTCCGTCTTCGCGCAACGGCTCGCTGAGCGAGAGGGGCTCGGCCGCGAAGCGCAGCGCTTCGGTCACCTTGTCCTCGGGCATCTCGACTTCTTCGGCCAATTCGCGCAGCGTGGGCTGACGGCCGAACTTGAGTTCGAGGCGTGAGCGGGCCTTTTGCAGACGGGCGAGGGTGTCGCCAGCGTGCACTGGCAGACGGATGGTGCGTCCGGTGTTGGCGATACCGCGGGTGATGGCCTGACGGATCCACCACGTGGCGTAAGTGGAGAACTTGAAGCCTTTGCGCCAGTCGAACTTCTCGACGGCGTGCATGAGACCGAGGTTGCCCTCTTGGATGAGATCCAGGAGGGGAAGGCCCGACGCCTGATACTTCTTGGCGATCGAGACGACGAGTCGGAGGTTCGACTGGACGAATTGGCGCTCGGCGACATCTCCGTCACGGGAGAGATTGCGCAATTCGCGCTTCTTGGCGGGAGTGAGACCCTTTCCACCGGTCGCTTCGAGTTCTTCGCGCGCTGCTTTTCCGGCTTCGATCTGCTTGGCGAGGCGAACCTCGTCATCCTTCGTGAGCAGCGTGTACTGCCCGATGTCGGAGAGATACAGCCGGACGAGATCTTCCTCGTCGCGATCAGCTCGGTCCTTGGCCACCTGTCACCCTCGCTTCACTGCAGGTTGTCGCTCACTTCTCGGTTGCCCGAAAACGCCACTGAATGGTTTGCCACGCCATCCCCCGGCGAATGGCGGGAACGCTACCGACGCACACGCGAACCGCAACCCGAGAACGAAATTCGCCAAGTAGTGTTTTCACAAACGTGCAAAGGAGAACGCAATGGCGAATCCAGTGCTAAATGACAAACAACTCGAAAAGGCCGCGAACAAGGCCGGTTGGGCGGCACCTGCTCAGACGGATTGGGCGGCGCCCTCGCAGAATTCTCGTCGTCCTGTCGATGACGGACCGGTGAGTCCATGGACGCCGGCTTCCGGGGTCATGACGATCGGCGGAACAGTGTCGGCGACGGCTGCTCTGTTCACCCTGCTTCTCGCTGGAGCGACCATCGGCTGGATGGGTGTCGACGCCCCCGAAGGTGAGGTGTACTCGTTCCCCACCTTTGCGATTCTCGGTGTGTTCGTCGGTTTCGCCCTCGCCATCACGTTGGCGTTCAAGCCGATGTGGGCGCGAGTTCTCGCACCCATCTATGCAGTGGCACAAGGTCTGTTCGTCGGAGCCATCAGTCGCGCGTACGAGACGTACTACGACGGCATCGTCGTTCAGGCCGCCGGTGTCACTGTGGCTGTCTTCGCCGGCATGCTTGCCCTGTACGGCCTTCGAATCATCAAAGTCACCGATCGTTTTCGTCGCACGATTGTCGGAGCGACTCTCGGCATCATGGTCTTCTACGGAATTTCGTTGTTGATGTCGTTGTTCGGCGCCACGCCACCCTTCATCACCTCCACGAGTGTTTTCGGAATCGGGTTCAGCGTTCTCGTTGCAGCGATCGCTGCCTTCAACCTGGCTCTCGACTTCGATTTCATCGAGCGCGGCTCGAAGCAAGGTATGCCCAAGGCCGTCGAGTGGTTCGCGGCTTTCGGTCTGTTGGTCACGGTCGTCTGGCTGTACCTCGAAATCCTGCGACTTCTCGCCAAACTTCGCGAGCGGTGACCAACACGATCAACGATCGCGATCGTCACACCTTCGACGATCTCGATCGTCGAACCATCACGGTCGTCGGAGTCGCACTCGTCAGTCTGTGGGGCGGAAAGTTCGCTTTCAGTTGGCGAGGCGACGACTGGACGCGCCTCACCGAGATGTCGTGGTGGGCCGGATCACAGATCGTCTTCTACCTCGTCGTGCCGATGTTGGCATTGCTGGTCGTTGGCATGCGACCGGTCGACATCGGCTGGCGTCTTCACGGCACGTCTCGTGATTGGAAGAAGTACGTCGCTCTCTTCGTGATCGCAGCACCGTTCGTGATCGTCGCCAGCACGACGGCCGAGTTCCAGGATCGCTACCCGCTCTACGAGATCTATCGCGGTCAATCCGACGTCTGGCGCGACTTGTCGATCTGGTGGCCTCTTTATGTCGCGCAGTTCGTGGCGATTGAGACTTTCTTCCGTGGTTTTCTGGTGCTCGGTCTCGCTCCGAAGATCGGTCAACTCTCGATTCTCGTGGCCACGATCCCGTACCTGATGATTCATTTCGTCAAGCCACCGGTCGAAGCACTGGCATCGATCGTCGGCGGAATCGTCATGGGCACGCTCGCGTATCGAACGAAGAGCGTGTGGTGGGGAGTCGGCCTGCATGTGGCGGTGGCCGCCTTGATGGACGTCATGTCCCTCGGCCACAAAGGCTTCCTCTGGTGACCAAATCACCGGACGCTGAGACTCTGGCAACGAGCGCTGCAGGCGCGGTGCTCGGCGGGGTCGCCGGGGCGTTGTGGGGAGCTCCACGACTCGGCGCCGTGGCCGGCGCAGTTCACGGTTGGATGGCTGGCCGTCGGCAGGTGTATCGACACGATCGCCGTGGTGTGGCGGCTTTCGTCCTCGATCACACGTGGGCTTTGCCTACCACCATTGCTGGAACCGTGGCGATGGTTGCGTCGGACGTGCGACACCGAGCAGGTGGTGATGACCCCGATTTCATCGATGCACTGTCTCGTCGTTCCGATCGTTTCGTGTTTCGGCGTGGTCTGGTTCTACGTCGTGGTTTCGCGTTGACGGTCGGCACCGTGGTGACCGGCGCCGGAGGCGCCGACGGCGAGATCACTGAACGACGCGCGCGTCTTGTGACACATCATGAAGACGTTCACGTGTGGCAGGCCCGTCTCCTCGGACCTCTCTATCCGATTCTCTACGCCTCGTGGTTCGTCGGTGGAGCGCTTGCCGCAATGGCGACACGTCTCATGCGTGGAACCGACACCAAACTGTCCGACGAGGTCGACCAATACGCCTACTACCGAAACCCGTTCGAGTGGCACGCCTACACCTGTGACGACAACTGGCCTCCTGCATCCACCGATGCGCGCGGGGTGTGGTCGAAGAAGTTTCCGTTACGGGAGTGGATTCCGGCCTTGCTCAGAGAGTCGTCAGGAAACCGAGCAAGGCCTCATTGAACGCCGCCGGGTTCTCTTGTTGGGTCCAGTGCCCGACATCGGGGATGATGACACTTCCCTTGTAATTCGGACTGATCGCGTTCACGGCGTCGACGGTGTCGAGCCGATCGGCGATCACACCGTCCTTCGAACCTCCGATGAAGAACGTCGGCATGGTCATCACGTCGAACGGGATGTCCTTCATGATCTCGTAGTTGGCGTCGAGGTTGCGATACCACGACACCGGCCCGAAAAAGCCGCTCTGCTCGTACTGCTCGACATAGTGGTCGAGGTCGACCTGACTGAGCCAGGAGGGAAGGTGGGACGGAATGTCCTTGAACATGTCGAGGAATCCGGTTCCTTCCATCGGCGGGATCTCGCTCGGCATGCCGCGATACATCTCACCGGACGCACCCCAGAGGATCTGGTGCATCGTGTGGCGAACGTCGGCCTCGAGTTCTCGTTCCGCTGGGCCCACATCCTGGAAATACAGCATGTAGAAGAAACGATCACCGAACATGGCTCGGAAGAGGTCGGTTGGTCGCTCGGGCCAAGGTGTGAGAGGAACACTGACGGCCACCACGGCGTCACACCGTTGGGGGTGGAGTCGGCCGGCTTCCCACACCACGAACGCACCCCAGTCGTGGCCGACGAAGGTGGCGGTGTCGTGTTCGAAATGGTCGAGCAGTGCCACGAGGTCGCCGGTGAGGTTGCGGATGCCGTAGGCGGCCACGTCGTCGGGCACCGACGAGAATCCGTATCCCCGCTGGTCGGGCGCAATCACGTGGTAGCCGGCTTCGGCGAGAGCGGGAATCTGATGGCGCCACGAATGAGCCGACTCAGGGAATCCGTGGCTGAGGATCACCGCCGGCGACGATCGATCACCGGCCTCGGTGACGACGAGGTCGACGCCGTTGACGTGAATGGTCGACTGACGCACGGTCACGTGTCGTTCCGTCGTGCCAACGGCCGCTTGGCAAGAAGGTCGTCCGGCAAGGGCTGACCCGTGATCTCGTCGGTCCAGTAAGTGCCGTTGTCGAGGCGGGAGAGAGCGGCTTCCACATCGGCCAGATCGCGCTCTATCGAGTCGATCGATGCCGTCGTGCGTTCGTGGGAAGGGGCGGAGTCGTCGGTCACGCCTTCACAGTAGTGGCCCACCAGTAGCGTATTTCCCATGGCAACTCCCTTTCCTCCTTTCGACGGTTCCGCTCCGAAGTCGCAGAAGTTTCCGGATTATCCCGAGATGGGCATCGACCCGAACAAGCGGTACACCGCCACGATGGAGACGTCGATGGGAACACTGGTCATTGCTCTCGACGCGCTGAAGGCTCCGAAGACCGTCAACAACTTCGTCTTCTTGGCCCTCAATCACTACTACGACGACGTGATCTTCCACCGAATCATCAAGGGATTCGTGTGTCAGGGTGGCGACCCCACCGGAACGGGTACGGGTGGCCCCGGCTATCGCTTCGAAGACGAACTTCCGAAAAGCGGTCAGTACGAGATCGGTTCGCTCGCCATGGCCAATGCCGGGCCGAATACCAACGGCTCGCAGTTCTTCTTGATCAGTGGAGCCGACGGTGTGCGCCTGCCCCCGCTGTACTCGCTTTTCGGCAAGGTCGTGAAGGGACTCGACATCGTCGAGGCGATGCAGAACGTGCCAACCGGGCCGGGAGACCGTCCGCGTACAGATGTCGTCATCCAGTCGGTCTCGATCAGCGTCGCCGACTGACACTGCGCGGCGGACGCTGTCCGTTGACGAGGCCCGTCGTTTGGCGTTGGTCGCGCAAGGTTTCGGTCGGTCACGTCCGTCGTCGGTCACCCGACGTCATGTCGATCAAGTCGTTCGGACCATGGGCGTGGTCCAGATCGATTCGGTCAACGTGTTGGTTCGTAGCCAAGAGCTGCCGCTTTTCTCTCGACTCGGACTCCACGATCGACAGGCCATCCCGAAGGCGACGGCAAGCGGACGACTCTTCGAGTACTGGGCTCACGCGGCGGCTCACGTACCGACCGAACATCATCATCTGTGGCGATGGAAGATGGAGTCGCGACACGACGGCCCATGGAAGGTCGCTCGAGAACTCCGTCGCCGGCGACCTCACTACATCGACGAAGTCCTGGCGCACGTGGCCACCGATGGTCCGGTGGCCGCCGGCGATTTGACTCAACGTACCCAGAAGAAGAATCCGTGGTGGGACTGGGACGACGCCAAAGTTGCCCTCGAGTACCTCTTCTACTGCGGTCAAGTCACGGCCACCCGGCGAGCCAACGATTTCGCCCGTCTGTACGACCTTCCCGAGCGGGTGATTCCGGCCGAACATCTGAATACCCCGACCCCAAGCGAGGTCGATGCTCAACGTGAATTGGTTCTCTTGGCGGTCAGGTCGTTGGGAGTTGGATCGGTGAAGGACGTCGCCGATTACTACCGACTCAAGCAAGATCAAGTGAAGCCACGCCTCACCGAACTCGTAGAGAGCGGACACGTCGTTCCGGTCAGTGTGGTCGATCGGCGAGGCACCTTCTACATGAATGCGTCCGCAAGCATCCCTCGACGAGTCGACGCTCGGGCACTCCTCTCGATGTTCGATCCGATCGTGTGGAACCGAGATCGTGGCCGGTGGCTCTTCGATTTCGACTATTCGATCGAGATCTACACGCCGGCGGCCAAACGTCGCTACGGCTACTACGTTTTGCCATTCCTCATGGGAGATCGACTCGTCGCGCGCGTCGATCTGAAGGCAGATCGAGCTGAGTCGACGCTTTTGGCCGGAGGTGTCTTCTCCGAGAGCGGTGTCGATTCGGCTCGAGTGGTCGACGAATTGGCCGACGAACTTCGGCTGATGGCTGAGTGGCTCGAACTCGATCGGGTGAAGGTCGGAACGCGTGGCGATCTGGCGACTCGACTTCGTCGTTCCTTCACCTCACCGCGTCGTTAGCCTGGCGACATGTCTCGCCCGTTGATCGCCGTGGCTGGTCGCATCGCCGCGGCCGGTCGCGTGTCACGCAGCGCCATATCCTTCGCCGGTCGCGTGTATCTCGACGCAGTGATCAGGGCCGGAGGGGAGCCCGTCACCTTGTCCCCGCGCGAGTTGCGCCATGACGACGCTCTCGAGTTGCTGTCGCGTTTCGACGGGCTCGTTCTCATGGGTGGATCCGACGTCGATCCCCACCTCTACGGGCAACATCGGCAACCTCATGTGTACGGCGTGATTCCCGAGCAGGATCACTTCGAAGCGGCTCTCGTTCACGCGGCCATCGAGTCCAAGCTCCCCACTCTGGCGGTGTGCCGCGGTATTCAACTCGTGAACGTCACTCTCGGTGGAACACTCATTCAACACATCGGCGAGATCGAGGGAGTCGTTCAGCACGCCCCCGATAAGTTCCCGGCCGGACAGGACTTCGTGCTGCACGACGTCGCGATCGACAAGGGTTCCAAGTTGGCATCGGCGATGCGCGTCATGACGGCTCGAGTGGCGTCCTTCCATCATCAAGGTCTCGACGAGATCGCGAAGGGTCTGAAGGTGACGGCCCGATCCGACGACGGCCTGGTGGAAGGGCTCGAGCACACGGGCAGCGGACAGTGGATCATCGGAGTGCAGTGGCATCCGGAAGACACGGCGGCCACCGATCCGCATCAACAGCGGCTGTACGACACCTTGGTGCAGCGGGCTGGCAAGCGTCGCGATCGAGTCTGACCGCCGCCGATCAACGCGCGGCGATGTCGATCACGTCTGTCCCGGGTATGTCGTGATGCGGAGCGTCGGGTGTGAGTGCCCACCGAAGGGTACGCGTGAGCACCGCACCGGCGGGACGGGCGACGGCTCGTTCGGCCACCGGCAACCAAGGGAGGCGAAGTGGGAGGCGCGTCCAGGCCGGCAGAAGACTCACCGCTGCCGCTCCGATGATTCCGTACACCGGTCGTAGGGCAATCGGCAGCGGTGGAGTGATCAACAGATACCGGGCAGCGTCGCGTGCTTCACGGCTCGTCGATAACTCACCTCGGTAGTAGCGAAGCTGCTGGCGTAGCTGGGCCACTGAACGCGGTGGCTCGACGACGCCGAGTCGGTCGGCGATCACCGACATATCGGCGACGTAATGGTCGTAGTCGTTGTCGACAAGTCTCACCTCGCCGAACACTCGGTGGGCGGCGATGAACGAGTCGACTTCGGCGATGTGCACCCACTTCAAGAGGTGCGGGTCGTTGGCGCGATACGGACGACCGTCGGATGCGATCCCCACCACGCGTTCGTGCACCTTCTTGACCATTGCAATGGCCCGTTCCGATTCGGTGGCCGGACCAAAGGTCGTGGCCGCCAAGAAGTCCGCGGTTCGCTGGAGACGGCCCCAGGGATCGGCTCGGTAGTCGCTGTGGGCGGCGACTCCGGCCATGGCGAGCGGATGCAGCGACTGGAACAAGAGAGCCCGCAGTCCGCCGATGAACATCGAGACGTCGGCGTGGATGATCCGAATCGGACGATCCTCGGCGAACCACCGTTCACCAGGAGCCGAGAAGAGCTGAGCCGAGCGCTGGTCGGCGCCTTCGCCGACCACGCGATCTCGGACGGCATCGGCGATCAGGCGACGAGCCGACTCGAGGGCCGTCCCGGCGCTCGCCAACGGGTTGGTCGTCGAGTCCTTCACCCGCTCATCGTCTCACGGGACGTGTCGAGGTGCCCGGTCGCGCTCACTACGCTCGTCACATGTCCGACGAAAGTCCTGAAACGACCGACGTCTGGACGTCGCGCCGTATGCCTCCGTGGATCTGGAAGGCCGTCATCATTTTCTGGCTGGGTTTTCTCGGCACGATCCTCATTCGCTACGCCTACGACCGGCTGTTCTCACTTCTCATTCTGGTCTTGGTGTCGTTGTTCCTCGCTTTGGCCATCGAACCGGGTGTGGCTCGACTGTCTCGGCGAGGTTGGAAACGAGGACGAGCCACAGCCTTGGTTCTCGTTCTCTTGATCGTCGTGGCGCTGGTGTTCGTGGTGGCGATCGGGACCCTCGTCGCGACACAGGTGGCCGATCTCCTGCAGAACTCCGAGCGATATGTGAACCGCACGGTCGATTTCTTGAACGACACGTTCGGCGCCCAGATCGATCCTGGTGACGTGAACGCCTCGATTCAGGATCCGAACGGCCCGGTACAGGAATTCATCCGTAATCAACAGGACGAGGCTTTGCGTCTGTCGGTGACCGCCCTCGGTCTTCTGCTTCAAGGCTTCACGGTTCTGTTGTTCACCTTCTACTTGGTGGCCGATGGGCCTCGATTGCGTCGCTCGGTGTGCAGTCGGCTGACGCCGGCGCGTCAGCGCCGGGTTCTCGACACCTGGGAGCTCGCCATCGACAAGACCGGCGGATATCTCTACAGCCGCGCGTTGTTGGCGGGAGTCTCGGCATTCGTGCACTGGATCGCGTTTCAATCGATCGGGACCACGGCTCCAGTCGCTCTCGCTGTGTGGGTGGGGGTCATCTCGCAGTTCATCCCGGTGATCGGCACCTATATCGCTGGCGTTCTCCCCGTGGTGCTCACGTTCATCGACTCTCCGTTCGACGCTCTGCTCGTACTCGTCGTGATCATTCTGTACCAGCAGTTCGAGAACTTCGTCGTGGCACCGCGTGTGACGGCCCGGACCATGGAGATCCATCCGGCGGTGTCCTTCGGTGCCGCCATCGCCGGAGCGGCACTACTCGGCCCCGTAGGTGCGATTCTGGCTCTTCCGGTTGCCGCCATGGCCGTCGCTTTGTCGGCGGCGTCGGGTGAGCGACACGATTTGATCGAAGATCCTCTGGTCACTATTGACGAGCAGAAGCGGCGCTCGACTCGTCGCGAACTCCATTCCGATCAATCGGCTGGGAAACGACGTCGTCTACGTCGTGGTCGGAATCGTTGATGACTCTCGACGCGTCACTCGAATCGATCGCTGGTTTCGAACCCGTTGCGATCACCACCAGATCCGGTCGTCGCGAATCGATACATCAGGCCGCCCTCGTGGCATTGTCGTTCGATGGATCGGTGTCGTTCTCGATCGGCGATCCTGACGTGGCGGTCTTCCCGCGGTCATCGATCAAGCCCTTACAGGCCTTTGCCATGGTCGAGAACGGTCTCGATCTTCCCGACGAACTGCTTGCACTCGTCTGTGCGAGTCACGACGGACAGGCGCGTCATCTGGACGGTGCACGTCGAATCCTGGCTTCGGTGGGCCTCGACGAATCGTCACTGCTCAACACCGCCGACTGGCCGCTCGACGGCGCCGCGATGGAAGAGACCATCCGCTCGGGTGGTGTGAAGACGTCGTTGCAGCAGAATTGTTCGGGCAAACACGCGGGAATGCTCGCCACCTGTCGGGTGAACGATTGGGACGTGTCGTCGTATCTCGACGAGAGCCATCCGCTCCAGACTCGAATCACCGATGCGATTCCCGATCTCACCGGTTCACCGGTGGTGGACGTCGGGGTCGACGGATGTGGTGCTCCGGCCCACGTGATCTCACTCGCCGGACTCGCCCGCGCCTTTCGCGCCATGGCAACCGGTGAAGCCGGCGTCACGGGCACTCGTATTCATCGCGCGATGTCGTCGAATCCGCTCATGGTCGGCGGCCCACGGCGCGATGTCACGTTGATCATGCAGGGCATCGACGGTCTCATGGCCAAGGACGGAGCCGAAGGCGTGTTCGCCGCCGCGCTGCCCGACGGTCGGGCGGTGGCGCTCAAAGTCGCCGACGGTTCCAATCGTGCCCGACCCCCTCTCATGCACGCCGCACTCCGTGCGCTCGGCGTCGACGTCAGCGGAGTCGATCGGTCGGCGTGGCTCTCGCCGGTTCTCGGACACGGACGTCGAGTCGGCAAGGTGCGCATCGTCGGTTCCCTGGCAGACTTCGATTCGTCGGATCTCGACCCCATCGTCGACGAGTGAAGGAGGAACGATGGCCGGTATTCCGTTCGTGGCACCGATCGATCCGCTGAATTACGCGACGATCGAGCGAGTCTCCCCTCGTGTCGAGCGCGTGATCGCCCGCAACCCCAATCACTACACCTTCACCGGTACGGGTACGTATGTGATCGGGTCCCCCGACGGGTCTCGACACGAGTGCGCCGTGATCGATCCCGGACCCGACGTGCCCGAACATCGTCAAGCCCTCGAGGCGGTGTTGGCCGACCGACATGTCACAGCGATCGTCGTCACGCACTGCCACAGTGATCATGTCGGTCTGGCCGGGTGGCTGAAAGGTCTCACGGGAGCACCTACGGTGGCCTGGAAGCCACATGGTGCCGTCGGACTACTCGACAACGACGACGACATCGAGGTCATGAAGCAGTTGGCTCCACCTCCGAAGACCGCCGAAGAGATCGAAGCCGAGAAGGAGATCGCGCGTCAGGCCGGTCTCGACCCCGACGATTTCGAGGTTCGCGAAACCGTCGACACCGCATTCGTGCCCGACCGGCGTGTCGACGACGGCGGGTTGGTGGCGGAGGGCGACGGCTGGACCCTCCGTGGCGTGCACACACCTGGGCACACGTCCAATCACATGTGCGTCGCGCTCGAGGAGGAGCGGGCGCTTTTCACCGGTGATCACGTCATGGGCTGGAGCACCACCGTCGTGTCGCCCCCGGACGGCGACATGCGTGCGTATCTGTCGTCGCTCGACAAGGTTCGTCGACGCAGTGACACGATTCTGTGGCCCACGCACGGTGCCCCGGTCACCGAACCCGGCCCGTTCCTCGACGCCTACTACGAACATCGACTGTCCCGGGAGAAGCAGGTTCTCGAAGCCATCGCCGACGGACTCACCACCGTCGTGCCGATGGTGCGGCGAATGTATGCGGCAGTGTCACCGCATCTGCACGTGGCGGCGGCTCGAAGTGTTCTGTCGCACCTCACTCAGCTCGTCGACGAGGGTCGGCTACGTACGGTCGACGGCGAACCGGCTCGCCTGTCGAGCACGTACGTCATCTGATCGTCACCCGATCGTCACCGCGCCGTGCTCGTGCACGAACCCGGGCGATGTGTACGGTGGCGTCATGTTGGTGGTGCGCACTCCCGAAGCTCGTTTCGACGGCCTGACCGACTTCCGGTACGAACCCGTGTACACCGACGTGAGGGCGACTGACGGAACGACGCTGCGAATCGCTCACGTCGACGTAGGTCCGTCCGATGCGGCCGAGACGATCTTGTGCATGCATGGGGAACCCACGTGGTCGTATCTGTACCGGCACATGATTCCCGTACTCGTGGAGGCCGGTCATCGGGTGATCGCCCCCGATCTGGTGGGATTCGGTCGCAGCGACAAACCGACCGCGACGTCCGACTACACCTACGAGGCGCACGTCGACTGGATGAGTCAATGGCTCCTCACCAACAATCTTCACGGTCTCACCCTGGTGTGTCAGGACTGGGGTTCGCTGATCGGACTGCGACTCGCCACGTCGTTACCGCAGCGCTTCTCTCGGATCGTTCTCGGTAACGGAGGTCTTCCGACAGGTGACCCACCTCCCAACGACGCGTTCTTGGCGTGGCGTGAGTTCAGTCAGAACACCCCGGTGTTCCAGGTGGGCAAGATCATCGAAGGCGGATGCGCGACCAAGCCGTTGGCTCCTGAGGTGGTGGCCGCTTATGACGCACCGTTCCCGGACGACGAACACAAGGCCGGTGCGCGCATCTTCCCCACCTTGGTTCCGGCGTCACTCGACGCACCTTCGAGTGCCGAGAACCGTGCCGCTTGGGATGTCCTCGCCACCTGGACGAAACCGTTCGTATGCATGTTCAGTGACAGTGATCCGGTCACTCGCAACGGCGAATGGGCCTTCCGCAAACATGTTCCAGGGTGCGAGGGAATGCCACACACCACGATTGAAGGCGGTGGCCATTTCTTGCAAGAGGACAAAGGACCCGAGTTTGCGAGGGCGATCGTCGATTTCGTGGCCCGACACCCCTGACGGACAGCGGTCAGCAGCCGGCCAAGACTGCGGCCAGCGCGTCGTACTCACTTTGGTCGACTGAGAGGTTCCAGGCCTTCTTCACGGCGATCCACGATTCGACGTAGGTGCAGTGATAACTGGCGCTCGGTGGCAGCCATTCGGCGGGGTCACGGTCGCTCTTCGAGCGGTTGCTCGATGCCGACACGGCGATCAGCGACACATCGAGCGAGAGATCGTTGGCGAATGATTGGCGAGTCGCCGAGTCCCAGGAGCGCGCCCCCGAGTCCCAGGCCTCCTTCAACGGCACCATGTGATCGATGTCGAAACTCGACGCGTTGGTGGTGGTGACACCGTCGTAGGCCGAGAACCAGGTCCCGCCCGTGATCGAACAACCGGTGCCGACGACGACAGGAGTCGTCGACTCGGCGATCAACACCTCGCGACGAGTGTCGCAGCCGTTGCGATCGTCGTCGATCCAATGTTTGAAGAGGTCGCGGTCGTAGCCGTCCGGTATCTCGGGCTCGATGCGTAGTCCATCGAGTGGAGACGGGGGAGAGGTGACAGGCGGAGTCGGAGGAGCGATCGAACACGAGTCGCCGCGCGCCGCCGAGTCGGACAGGGCTGCCGGCCCTCCGAGAACGGTGACCAGTCCGGATCCGCGAAGTCGATTGGCCACACTCGTCGGGGCGCACGCCTGGCGAGTGAGAAGAAGTCCGCGATCGCCGGTGACGAGTCGTGTTCCTCCGAGGGCATCGGGCCAGTTCTCACCCGATGCGACGATGGTGACCGCCCCGGAGTCCTGGGTGGCGGCCGAGGTCGAGTACGGGTCGAGTCGGTGATCGACCTTGGTGAGTCCGTCGATCGCGATCGGCGCCAAGGTCGAATTCGAGTCGACGACGTGAAGGGTCGCGCCAGCGACTGCGATGCGGGTGATCTCGGCTGTCGACTCGACGTCGAGTGCTCGTGAAGGTGCCACCACGAGGAAGGCACCGCCGATTCGCCGAGCGGCCGCTGCGGCGACGATCTGGTCGGGGAACGAAGTACCCGGGGCCACCCAGATCGACGACACCGAGTCGGCAACCCATGCGGTCGTCGACACTTCGCGCGCTGTCTCGTAGCGATCCTGCCCCCAGAGCCGGGTGACGGTGAGTCCGAGAGCTCGAACGTCGTTCAGCACCGAGTCGTCGACGACTGCCGGTCCGCCGATCACGTAGACGTTGCGTACCCACGACTGGCCGAGTGCGTCGCGGGTCGAACGTGGAATCGACGAACGTCGGGTCAAGAGAATCGCCGCGTCGCCGCTCCAACCGCCGGCCGACATGGCATCGGGATAGTTCTCCCCGGTGGTGAGAAGAATCGTGTCGCCGGCCCTCCCTTCGGTTCGGACACGTTCGGCGACGAGGGCTGCGGTCTCGTAGCGATCGAGGCCGCCCAGTCGATCGAGATTCGTCGCACCTGCGGAGTCGGAGAACCAGGCGAGCAGAGCGGTGACGAGTCCGAGCAGCGTCACCAGGGCCAGACGTCTCGACCAGGTGTTCATCTCAGTACCGGGAAGCCTTGGTGAGGCGACGGAGTTGAGTGGTCACGTAGGGCCGAGCGCGTCTCATTCCCCCTCGGTCGGCGAATGCCTGCTCGAGACGTCGCAGAGCACCGACGACGACCTCGCGATTTGGCTCCCACCCTCGACGTTCGCACTCGTCGATCCACTCGGCCGGTGTGAGATGGCCTCGTTGACCGTTGCAACGACGGCACGCGGCCACTTCGTTCTCGATGATGCTCGGTCCACCTTTGATACGCGGAACCAGGTGCTCGGTGGTGGCTTCCACGAGATGTACGTCGATCGCACGCCGGCACCACACGCATTCGGCACCGTCGCGTTCGAGGATGACGGCCATTCTGTCGCGCCGGTTGAGCTCGCGTCGAGAGTCGCCCATGTGACCATCTCACCAGACGAGCACACCGATTTCTGCACCGATCGTGAAGAATGCACTGGTGAACGAAAACGGTGTGGCTCGCGGACGATTCGCTCCGTCTCCGACCGGAACGTTGCACGTCGGCAATCTGCGAACCGCTCTCGTGGCTTGGTTGGGTTCTGTGTCGTCGGGTGGCGAGATGTTGGTTCGAATCGAAGATCTCGATCGTGCCAACTCGTCGATCGAGAACGAGACTCGTCAGCTGTCCGACCTCCGACGGATCGGGTTGACGTTCCCTCGATCGGTCTGGCGTCAGAGCGAACGGTTCTCGATTTACGACTCGATCGTCGACGACCTCACATCGCGCGGCCTGACCTACCTCTGCTTCTGCTCGCGTAAGGACATTCGCGAGGCCGTCAATGCTCCGCACGGTCGAAATCCTGACGGCAGGTATCCAGGAAC
>CBFHWN010000029.1:0-8152 GCA_965659595.1 uncultured Ilumatobacteraceae bacterium
AGGTCGATCTCGAGTTCGATCGAGGTCTCGTTGGTGACGCGTCGACGAGACGCACGGCGGGACGACGTCATGACAGAACCTCCTGGAGTGATTCGAAGAAGATGCGGTTCTCGTCGGGTGTTCCGATCGTGACCCGCAGGCAGTCTGTGAGGCGTGGCCATCCAGAGCAATCACGCACGAGCACCCCGCGATCGAGAAGCCCTTGCCACACCGCTCGTCCGGTTTGCACATGGGGTCGGAACAGAACGAAGTTGGCTCCACTGGGGAAGACATCGATCGGAAGGTTCGACAGAGCTGTCATGAGTCGATCGCGTTCGGCGACGATTCGTTGGACCCGGGCGTTCATCTCGTCGACGTAACCGGTTGCCAACACTCCTGCGACTTGCTTCACCGCATCCAGGTGATAGGGCAACACGACTTTCTCGAGTTCGTCGACCATCCAGGCCGGAGCGATCACGTAGCCGAGGCGACCGGCCGCCATGCTCCAGGTCTTGGAGAAGGTGCGCACCACGGCAACCGAGTTGTCGTCGGTGACGAGCGACTGGGCGGTCCACGTCGAGAACTGACCATAGGCCTCGTCGACGACGACCAGACCTGGCGCCATGTCGATCACCCCCCTGACGTCGCTCTGGCTGTCGACCACTCCCGTCGGATTGTTGGGAGAGCAAAGGAAAGTGACCGACGGATTCGCCGTGTGGACAACCCGACGTACCTCGTCGAGATCGAGGACGAACCCGTCACCGCGTTCACCTTCGACCACGGTGGCGCCACTCAGTCGAGCGATGTGCGCGTGCAGCTGGTACGTGGGTTCGAAGGTGGCGACGGTTCGACCGGGGCCGGCGAAGGTGAGCAGGATCGTTTGCAGAACCTCGTTGCTGCCGTTGGCCGCGAAGATCATCGATGGATCGACGTCGTGCAGCGAAGCGATCGCCTCTCGCAGCGCGGTGGCCGAGCGATCGGGATAACGGTTCCACCTCACCTCGGCGATCGCAGCGGCCAACGCTTCGCGAAAGGCCTGCGGTGGCTCGTCGGGGGCTTCGTTGGTGTTGAGTCGCACCGGAACCTCGACCTGGGGCGAGTGGTAGCCCTCGAGGGCCGACAGATCGTCACGAATCGACACACGCGTCACAGGACGAGGTTACCGAGGGGTCCCCTTCGCACGAGGACGAGTTCGCGGTGATCGATCCCGATCCGCGATCCTTCCGGTCTAGGGTGCGATCGTGCCTGCGAAAGACCAGTCGACGATCGCCGCCGAACTCGCCGTCATGGCCGACGGAACCGAGCGCTACTTCGAACGGGTACGTGAACTCGGATCGTCACATCTCGGCGAGGATTTGGAGGATCTGCTCTCCGCCGTTCACGAAGCCGAACGAAATCTGCGCTCGGCCCATCGGGCACTACTTCGCGCCACGCGCCTTGCCGGCTGACGGACAGATGTCGGCGAGTTCACATTCGTCGCATCGCGGCCGTCGGGCATCGCACACTCTGCGACCGTGCAGGATCAACCTCAGGCTGAATCGACCCCACTCCTCGCCGGGCAGGTAACGATTGAGATCGAGTTCCACCTTCACCGGGTCGTTCTCCCGAGTGAGCCCAAGACGACGAGAGAGTCGGCCGACGTGCGTGTCGACCGGAAGTCCCGGAAGATCGAACGCGACGCTTCGAACGACGTTCCCCGTCTTGCGCCCCACTCCGGGAAGAGTTACCAGATCGTCGAGATCGGTCGGGACTTCCCCACCGAATCGCTCGACGAGTGCCTGGGCCATTCCGATCAGATTGCGAGCCTTCGACTGGTAGAAGCCGGTCGACCGGATCAGTCTCTCCACATCACCCGACTCGGCGACAGCGAGCGACTCCGGATCGGGATAGGCCGTGAACAGATCAGGAGTCACCATGTTGACGCGTACGTCGGTGCACTGGGCCGACAAGATGGTGGCGGCCAGCAATTCGTACGGATTCCGGTGCGTGAGTTCGCATTCGGCTCCCGGATAGGAGACGGCGAGTCGGCGAGCGACTTCGACGGTCCGGGCCGCGGCGTTGTTCGGACGTCGACGACTGGCCACCGCCCGACAGTACCCAACGATTCGGCGATTGCGACGAGCGGTAACGTGACCACATGCGGTTCCTCGACATCAAGCGTCAGATGGAGCCCGACGACATCGCAGTCGTGCGTGAACTCCTCCGTGATGCCGAACGCGCCGACGGACATCGTCCTCTCTCCGATCATCTCTGGCTCGATTTGGTCGACGGAGGCCGCGAAGGTTTCGCCGGACTGGTGGCCTGGGAGCCCGGACACGAGCACCCCGTGGCCTACGCCCAGGTGAGCAAGGGCCACGATTCGTTCTCGGTCGAGCTCGTCGTTCATCCGCATCATCGCTACGAGATGGGGGCCATCGGCCCCGAGCTCATGGAGGCCGCTCTCGACATCGTGGCCGGCTCCGGTGGCGGTCGTGTCCACTGGTGGGTGTTCGAGCCGACCGTCACACACGACGATCTGGCCGTGGCTCTCGGTCTCCGCCCGGGTCGCACCCTGTATCAGATGCGGCGCTCCCTCCCTCTGTCGTCGTCCGATCGAGCCGGTGCTGTCGAGACGCGCTCTTTCGTGAAGGGCCAGGACGAGGACGACTGGATACGAGTCAACAACGCAGCCTTCGGTTGGCATCCCGAGCAAGGTGGTTGGGATCGGGCGACTCTCGTCGCTCGCATGAGCCAACCGTGGTTCGACGCCGAAGGGTTCCTCGTCCACGAGATCGATGGGGAGATGGCTGGCTTCTGCTGGACCAAGATCCACCGAGACACCGAACCGATCCTCGGTGAGATCTACGTGATCGCCGTCGATCCGGCATTTCACGGGCGTGGAATCGGACGTGGACTCGTGGTCCGCGGACTCGAAAGCATCGCCGAACGCGGTGTGACCATGGCGATGCTTTACGTCGACGCCGACAACACACCTGCTGTCTCGATGTACGAGGATCTCGGATTCCGGATTCACCGAACCGATCGTTCGTACGTCGGCGACATCGAAACGAGGAGACCATGACCGACACCTCGTTGCCCACTTGGAGCGTCAGCGACCTTCACGAATCTCTCACCAGTCGATCTTTCGTCGATGCGATGGAGCGAATCGGCGCGCAGGTGCAGCGTCTCGAATCACTTTTCGACGAGCTCGACATCCGTGCGACCGACGACACCCGAGTGGACGACGCGACCGGCAGTCGCGTCGATCGGGCCATCACCGCATTCAACGAAACCGTGGCCGAGCTCGAAGTGCTCGAGGCCTACGTGTACGCAACAGTGTCGACAGATTCACGTGACGAGACCGCTCAGTCCTCACTGTCCGAACTCGACGTCCTCGGCTCTCGGGTCTCGCCTCTTCTCGCTCGCCTCGCCGACTTCGTCGACGTTCACGGCGTCGACGTACTTGCGGGCGTCAGCGTCGAGGCTCGCGACCATCACGGACCACTGTCCCGACTCGCCGCGCGCTCGGCCCATCAGATGAGCGAGATCGAAGAAGGTCTCTACGCCGAGCTCTCGACCACCGGTTCGTCGGCGTGGGGTCGACTGCAAGCTGACGTCACCTCACAACTCGCCACCGATGTCGAACTCCCGTCGGGTGCCACGCGCCTTCCCATGCCGGCAGTTCGCGGCTTGGCATCCGACGCCGATCCGCTCGTGCGACGGGCCGCCTACGACGCCGAGATGCGCGCTTGGCCGTCGGTCGCCACAGCATGTGCCGCCGCCATGAACGCGATCAAGGGTGAAGCCAACTCGATCAATCGCCGCCGCAAGTGGGACGCTCCGATCGACGCCTCTCTGTATGCCAACAGCGTGACCCGCGCGACCTTCGACGCCATGCAATCGGCGGTCGCCGCCGCCCTCCCCGACTTCCGGGCCTGGATGCGCACCAAGGCCGCACTCCACGGCCACACCGGTGGGCTTCCCTGGTGGGACCTCGTCGCACCACTTCCCATGTCAGCCCGTTCGGTCACCTGGGACGAATCGATCGACCTCGTGCGCAGCGCGTTCGGCGACTTCAGCAGTTCACTCGGCGGACTCGTGGATCGAGCAGTCAACGAATCATGGATTGACGCGCCACCGCGTGAAGGAAAAGTGGGCGGAGCGTTCTGCATGTCGTTCGTCGAAGACCGCTCACTCATTTTGTTGAATTGGAGTGGCTCGCTCGAATCAACGCAGACGACGGCGCACGAACTCGGACACGCTTATCACAACGTGCAATTGGCCGGACGTACAGCGCTACAGAAGCGCCTGCCGATGGCTCTCGCCGAGACGGCCAGCATCTTCTGTGAGACCCTCGTGGTCGAAGCCGGACTCGAACGTTTGACCGGTCTCGATCGCCTGGCTTTGCTCGACGTCGATCTACAGGGATCCAATCAGGTCGTGGTCGACATCCACAGTCGGTTCTTGTTCGAGACCGAAGTTTTCGCACGTCGTCAGCGACGCACCCTCGGCGTGCAAGAACTCGACGAGATGATGCTCGATGCACAGGCGCGGGCCTATGGCGACGGTCTCGATCTCGACACCCGACACCCCTATATGTGGGTGCTGAAGCCGCACTACTACGGCAGCCACTTCTACAACTGGCCCTACACCTACGGACTTCTGTTCGGACTCGGTCTGTACGCTCGCTTCCGTGACGATCCCGATCGATTCCGTGCCGGCTACGACGACCTGCTCTCGCGAGCTGGAATGAACACTGCCGAAGAGCTCGGCCAGGCCTTCGGACTCGACGTGACCGACGAAGGATTCTGGACGGCGAGCCTCGACGTCTTGCGAGCTCGCATGAACGAGTACCGGACCCTGGTTGAAACACTCAACCTCTGATCATGACTTCGACGAAACACGCCGCCCGCGACAGCACTCGCTACGCCGTCTCCCGAGACGAACTGTCGTCGATCCTCGACGATCAACCGCGCTTTCGCGTCGAACAGGTCTGGAAGGGGCTGTACGACGAACTGGCCGTCCCCACCGAGATGACCAACCTTCCCAAGGATCTCCGAGCTCGTCTCGACACCGCACTCCCTCTTGCGCTCTCCCCTGTCACCGAGACCACGTCCGATCGCGGCGACACGATCAAGTTCCTTTGGGAGTTGGACGGCGGCAGTCGAATCGAAACCGTTCTCATGCTCTATCCCGATCGGGCCACGGTGTGCGTCAGCACTCAAGCCGGCTGCGCCATGGCCTGCGGCTTCTGTGCGACCGGCCAGGCCGGCTTCACCCGGCACCTGACGGCGGGCGAAATCGTCGAACAAGTGGTGCTGGCCGCCCGACGAGCCAAGGCGCTCGGACGCCGAGTGTCGAACGTCGTCTACATGGGTATGGGTGAACCACTCGCCAACGAGGAGCCGGTATGGGAGTCGCTCGTTCGACTGCACGAAGACTGCAAGATCTCAGCTCGTCATCTCACGGTGAGCACTGTCGGCATCGTGCCGGGTATCCGACGTCTGGCCGAACGCCCACTGCCGGTGAACCTGGCCGTGAGCCTCCACGCCGCCAACGACGCGCTCCGTGACGCTCTGGTTCCGATCAACAAGCGCTACCCCCTCGGCGATCTGATGAAAGCCTGCCAGGACCACCTCGACGCCAAGGGACGGCGACTCAGTTTCGAATGGGCGATGATCGACCAAGTGAACGATCGGCCGACAGATGCCGTCGAATTGGCAGGCCTGTGCCGTTCGCTCAGCCTGCCGGCCCATGTGAATCTCATCCCGCTCAATCCCACACCGGGTTATCCGGTCCAAGGTTCGAGTCGGGCCAAGGTGCATGCCTTCCGCGACCAACTCGAATCGATCGGCGTCAACGCGACCGTTCGCCAGAATCGCGGGACCGAGATCGCAGCGGCCTGCGGACAGTTGGCCGCCGGTCAGCCGGTGAAGATCACGTCACGTCACGACTGACGTAGTTCGGGTTGGCCACCAGCAGTTTGGCGAGAACGTCGGCCCTCACAGCCGTCACGACCTCGTCGAGTCGACCGTCGAGACGACCCGACCTGATCGCATCAGCCAACTCGCCGTCGGAGCCGACACCGAGATCGTTCAGACGACTTGCGTGCTCACGGGCTTGTACGGGACCGAGTTCGAGTTCGCGTTCGACCATCGCAAGGACGTTGATGGCCACCCGGGTGTGGAACTGCAGACGACCCGACGTGCCGGAGAGAACATCCCTCTCGAGCCACTCGCGCACCGACTCGACCAGATCGTGCACCGAGGGCACGTCGTGAAGTTCGGACATCATCGACCTCCGATCGAGTTCCAGTGGCCGTCGAGGGCGAGAAAGAGGTCGTACTCGTTCTCGCACACGCGTCGACCGATCGCCGCCAATTCGTGACTACGCGACATCCCGGTCAGGTGCGCACTCGTCTGCAGCATGCACATGATCCCCCACTTCAAGGTGCCGAGAACTTCCCACCAGCGGATCACATCGCGGTCGACGTCGAGTCCACTCGCCTCTCGGTACTCGGTGATGAGCGTGTCGTAGTCGCCGACTCCGGCCACGGGGTGAGGGGAACCGAACCGCCAGGCTCGTACGCACAGCCAGCCGAGGTCTTCCATCGGATCGCCCACGTGGGCCAACTCCCAGTCGAGAACCGCGCGTAGTCCGTTCTCGTCGACCATGACGTTGCCGAGTCGGAAGTCGCCGTGAACGAGAGTACGACGGGTCGATGCCGGCCGATTGGCCTCGAGCCATCGAAAGGCCAGTTCGAAAGTGGGATGGGCCTGACCGAGACGCGAATTCAGATCGTCGAGAGTCGCGCGGTACTGCGCGATCTGATCGATACTCGGAAGACCGGCGATGGGCGCCGGATCGACGGCGTGCAATGCGGCCAGGGCATGAGCCATGTCGCGCACCAACACGTTGCGAGCCTCGCCGAACGTCTCGTCGCGCAGAATCTTGCGGGCGATGGTTTCACCCTCGACGTGTTCGAGCACCATGAACGATGCCTGCAACGGGTTGTCGGGGTCGGCGTGCGAGCCACTCGCCACTAGTTCGGGGACTCGCACTCCGCCGTCGAAGGCGGCCCGTAGCACTGCCGCTTCGATCCCCATGTCACGAACGTCTCCCGCTCGCTGACGTTGGAGCACGAGCCGACGGCCGTCGGCCTCGAACCTCCAGGTCTCACGTGATGCTCCGCCGCTCAGGCGGGTCAGTTCCGCGACGTCGGCCGCGCCGACGACACGGGCCAGGGCCTCGGAGAGTTCATCCACACCGTCAGGTTCGCGCAATCGCTAGCACGCGGCACGAACCGCCGGGTACGGGTTGATGGCCCGACCTCCATTGGGGCGGATCTCGAAGTGGAGATGAGGGGTTCCCGAGGCGTTACCGGTGTCGCCCACGTAGCCGATGACCTCGCCCTGCTGGACCGTACGGGGCGGACCTTCGAACGAGCTGAGGTGGGCGTAGAAGTAGGTGTTGCCATTGTTGGCGTAGATGTGAGCCGAGTTGCCACCGAGGCTGAAGACCGACTGACGAAGGCGTCCGGATGCCACGGCCACGAGGGGCGTTCCGGTGGACGCGAGCAAGTCGACCCCCTCGTGACGGCGACCTCCACTACGTGGGGCGCCCCAGGTGTCACCGAAGGCGGCCGACCCCCGCACCGGACACACGATCGACCGATCCATGTACACACCGTTGTCGAGAAAGGTGGCCCCTCCACTTCCGCCGCCCCGCGCTACGGCCTCGGCGAGTGCCGCCTGCCGTTGCGCTTCGAGGATGGCTTTCACTCGCTCGTTCTCGAGACGCTCGGCCTCGATCTCCTGCAGCCGCTTCAAGTCGCTTTCGGCCTGGACCTTGGCCGTCGCGTAGTCGTCGATGGCTTGTTCGGTGGCGGCCTGGGCCCGACCGAGGCGACGACGCTGGTCGGCGAGTTCGGTGGCAACGGCGTCGTACTCGTCGAGCTTGGCCTGCGACGTGTCGGTGGCGATGGCGAGCAGTACGTCCATTTGCGCCTGTTCGGTGGGGCCGTCGAGACCCGACAACAGCGGAATGCCGCGAGCACCCGACACAAAACGCTGCACCGCCAACTCTTCGACGTCGATCTGCAGCCGCGAAGCCACCGCCTCGAGTTCCGCCACCTGCACCACGAGTTCCTGTTCTTCGATCGACAGCGAGTCGAGCCGCGATTCGGCGTCGAACA
>CBFHWN010000029.1:8162-24503 GCA_965659595.1 uncultured Ilumatobacteraceae bacterium
GCCCGGTCGGCGCGATCCCTGGCCGCTTGGATCTCAGCCGCCGCGCGTTGGGCCGCCGACTCATCCGCCGATACCCCCGACACGGAGAGTGACATGTTGCCGATCACGACGGCCGCCATAATCGTTCCGATCATCGCCATCGGGCGCGCACGACGGCATTTTTTCGGCAGCATTGCTTCGAGGGTACCGAAATCGTCCTTTCTGTTACCGTCACCTCGCTCATGACTTCTGCTCCTTCCCTGGACCTGCAGGACATTTCGGTCGTTCGTGACGGACGACTCCTGCTCGACGGCGTGTCACTTCGCGTGAACTCCGACGAACGATGGCTCGTCCTCGGCGCCAACGGTTCGGGGAAGACCACGCTGGTGAGAATCGCCGCCATGTACGACCATCCGACTCGTGGTTCGGTCTCGGTGGTGGGCGAAACACTCGGTTCGACCGACGTACGCGCTTTGCGTCGTCGCATCGGCTACGTATCAGCTTCGTTGGCCACCGACCTCCGACCAGCACTCGTCGCGCGCGACGTCGTGATGACGGCGCGCCACGCCGCCCTCGAGCCCTGGTGGCACAGTTACGACGATGGCGACCGTCGACGGGCCGAGGAGTGCCTCGAACGACTTGGGGTCGCCGTTTTCGCCGACCGCACGTTCGGATCGTTGTCGTCGGGTGAACAGCAACGTGTTCTGCTCGCCCGTTCGCTCATGAACGATCCCGACGTGGTGCTCCTCGATGAACCGTCGGCCCGTCTCGACCTCGGCGGACGCGAGGAACTCGTGAGCACCTTGTCGGGAATCGTCGACGACTCGTCGGCGCCGGCTCTGGTGCTCGTGACCCACCACCTCGACGAAGTACCGCCGCGAATGACTCATGCCTTGCTGTTGCGATCCGGTCGAGCGCTGATATCGGGTGCCTTCGACGACGTGATCACACCCGACAACCTGTCGGAGTGCTTCGGCGTGAAACTCCACGTCGAGCGCCGGGCCAACGGGCGACTGTCGGCCTACGCGACCTGACCCAGTTGCGAATTAGGACGCGAGGAGGACTTCGAGCCGCTTCTTGCTGGCTTCGATCTCGTCGAACAACACCCGCTCGACGACACTCGACCAGAGACGACCGCCGTAGTGAAGGGTCATGACGAGCTTCGTCCGATCATCTTCTGAGCGCACGCTCACATCGAGAGTCCAGACGCCATGCGAGCGGCCATCAGACTCGCAACGCTCGAAACGCACCGCGTGCGGGGGTTCCATCGACGTCCGGGCCATGGTCAGCTTCTTCGAACGGGCGAACGGTCCCACTCGGGCGCGCAAATGAATCTCCCAGGTGGCCTCTCCCACGAGTCCGGCCGAGTGCACGAGACCCATCCAGTCCGGATAGCGACCGAGGTCGGACATCACGGCGAACACGTCGTCACACGAGGAATCGAGCGCGTGCTCGACGACCAAGTCCATGGTCGGGTCAGGCGTTTCGCCGGCCGTTGTGACGCGACCGGAAGGCGTCCCGCAACATCGAACCGGTGGCGTTGAGCTGACCGTCGAGATCGTCGTCGGGATCGAAGAAGGGTTCCCATGATCCGGTGCCGTCACCCGTGGGATCGGGTTCACGTGGGATGTCGTACGACTCATCGACCGCGACCGGTTCGAGAGCGACGATGCCCGGCTCGGGTTCAGGCGCAACGGGTTCAGGCACAACAGGCTCGTGGACAACCGCCGGTTCGGGAACCACAGTCGGTTCGGGAACCACAGCCGGTTCGGGAACCACAGCCGGTTCCGTACTGGTCTCGGTGAAGAGACTCGGCCGCGGCATGGCACCGACCTTCTCCTTCCGTGAACGCACCGGCTTGTCACGAACCACCTGAAGGTTCGGCTGCGGTTTGAAGAGGCGAGGCGAATTCTCGCGGCGATCGTCCATCAGCCAGCCGCGCGGCGGCGATAGCCGCTCACCATGCTCGCGACACACGTACCCCATGATCTCGCGCACACGAGAGTCGGACGCATCAGCTCGAAAAGCGTCGACCCACAGCGTGAGCGATCCGTCCCGGCCGGGCGCCGTGCCGTACACGACGGCCACCTCGCGCCCGCAACCGATCCGTTCGCACGTGTTCCGCACGACGACAGAGTACTCAGCCACTCGGCGTCGGCGAGCGACCGACAACGAGGGCGACGGAACAACGAAACCGCCCGGTCGTAGCGACCGGGCGGTGACTGGTGGGCGATACCGGGCTCGAACCGATGACCTCTACGGTGTGAACGTAGCGCTCTAGCCGACTGAGCTAATCGCCCCAGCGACCAGGCACGCTACCAAGGGTCGGTCACCTCACCACCACGCACACCTTGCCCATCCCCTGTCGATCCCGGTACCCGGCGAGCCCCGCCGAACACACCCCGTCAAAGGGCACGATCTCGTTCACTTCGGCCTCGTGCAATCCGTCGCACGGAACCTCGAAAGCCTCGCCGCGAACGTCGTCGATGTCGACACACGACCCCACCTGCACCAGGTTGTCGATGGGTGCCGGCTCCGAGCCTCCGGTGAGTGCACCGAGCACGAGGATCGCCACGGCGGCCACGACCACAAGTGACAACACGAATCGCCACGGAAACCGTGCCGGAGTCGCCGACGGAACATAGACGTACGACGAGGAAGTCGGCTGATCCACGCGAACCTTCGTCGCCGTGTCGGAACCGACCCGCAGATCGGCGTCGTAACGAGCCCGGCGCGCCGGATCCGACAACACCGACCACGCTTCGTTGATAGCCGCCATCTCGGGTGACGGGCGACCGCCTCGCGCGTCGGGGTGATGTCGACGCGCGAGTGTGCGATACGCAGCGCGGATCTCCGCCTGCGTGGCGTCTCTCCGGACCCCGAGTCGTTGGTAATAGGCGCCGATGGAACTGAGGCTAATGGTCCATTCGTCGGCACCCGAAGGTGAACTCAGTAACCGAGATTGGGATCGACCGGGCCGATCAACTCGTCACCGGCGATCCAACGACGCACGTTGGTGGCGATTCGTTCGCTCAGCAACGGGACCGCCATCTCGGGCGTGTTGCCGACGTGAGGAGTGACGATGCAATTCGGCATGGCCCAGAGTCGATGGTCGGCCGGCAACGGCTCCGGATCGGTCACGTCGAGCGCTGCACCACCGATCACTCCGTTGTCGAGGGCCCACACCAGATCGTCGGTCCGCACATGCTTGCCGCGCGCCACGTTCACCAGCCAGGCGTGGGACTCCATCGTCTCGAACTCGCTACGGCCCATCATTCCTTCGGTCTCGGGTGTGAGTGGCAGAGCCAGGAACACCACATCAGCGCCAGGAAGCGCGTCGACGTATCGATCGCTCTCGAGCACCACGTCAACACCTTCCATGTCGGTCACTCGATTGCGCACGACGGTCACGTGGCAGCCGAACGGCCCGAGAAGTCGCACGATCTCTTCGGTGATGCCACCACCGCCGAGGATGCTCACCCGCGCGCCGATGAGATTGCGGCCGAGCGGACCCGACCATCCGCTCTGACGCGAGTAGTGCACAAGGCCGCGCAGTCCGGCCAGCGCCATCCCGACGGCCATCTCGGCGACCGGCTCGGCGTACACGCCTTTGCCGCATGTCCACAAGCGATCATCGTCGATCAGATGCGCGAACTCCTCGACGCCGGCGAAGGGAAGTTGAATCCACTCGAGATGTTGATTGACATCGAGAACTGCGGCCAGTCCCTCAGGATCTCGAGCCGCGCCCCACACCAGAGCCGTCGTGTCGGCCACGTCGACGAGTTCACCACCTCCGTCGACGACTGCATCACTTATCCACGACACTGCTGTGCCGGGGAGGACGGCCACGCGAGGCGAGCGATGACTTGGGGGATTCGACATGGTCCGATCACGTTAGTCGAACCTTCGGCAACGCAAACATGGACTCCGAGTCACCCGCTACTACGTCGTAGTCTCGTCACGTGAAGTATCCCGAACGACCCGCTCGCACTCCCAACATCGTCGTCGTCGTCCTCGACGACGTCGGCTTCGGACAGCTCGGATGCATGGGTTCGCCCATCGCCACACCCAACATCGACCGCCTGGCCGACAGTGGCCTGCGTTACAACCGCTTCCACGTCACGTCGATCTGCTCGTCCACTCGCGCCACGCTCATGACCGGCCGCAACCATCACGCCGTCGGAGTGGGCGCGACACAGGAAACATCGTTCGATCTTCCCGGCTACAGCGGACGTCTGCCCAAAACGGCGGCGTCCCTCCCCCGGATCTTGCGCGACCACGGTTACAACACCATGTGCATCGGCAAGTGGCATCTCACGCCACAGGCCGAATATTCCGCCGCCGGCCCCTTCGATCGTTGGCCCCTCGGCCTCGGATTCGAGCGTTACTACGGCTTTCTCGGTGCTGAGACCAACCACTGGTCACCCGAACTCGTTCGCGACAACACGCCGATCGAGATACCCGCTCGCACCACGCAGAGCGACACCTACCACCTCACCGACGATCTAGCCGACCAAGCAGTGGAAATGTTGCGAGCACAGCACCACGTGGCTCCCGACAAACCGTTCTTCCTGTGGTTCGCAACCGGCGCCGCCCACGCACCTCATCATGTGGCGCGCGAATGGTCGGATGCCTATCGCGGCCAGTTCGACGACGGCTGGCAAGCACTACGCGAGTCCACGTATCGCCGCCAGCTAGAACTCGGTGTGATTCCGTCCGACACCGTCCTCACTCCCCGTCCCTCGTGGGTGCCCGAGTGGTCGAGTCTGACGGCCGACGAGCAGCGCCTGTACGCGCGCTACATGGAGGTGTTCGCCGGCATGCTCACGCACACCGACGCTCAGATCGGTCGCATCCTCGACGAGATCGATGCCCAAGGGCGGGCTGACGACACGATCGTGCTCGTGATGTCCGACAACGGCACGAGTAGCGAAGGCGGACCGTCCGGCACCCTGAACGAAGCGGCTTCGTGGCTCGGCGACCACTCGACGGTGGCCGAGGCTCTGGCGGCGATCGACGAGATCGGCGGGCCGAATCACAGCAACCACTATCCGTGGGGCTGGGCCTGGGCCGGCAACTCGCCTTTCCGCCTCTGGAAGCGTTACTCGTGGCTCGGTGGCGTTCGCGCGCCACTAGTGGTTCGCTGGCCGGCCGGGATCACGGGCACCGGTACCGTGCGGTCACAATTCCTACATTCGATCGACGTGGCGCCAACGCTGCTGTCGTGCCTCGGCCTCACGATGCCCGAGGTCGTCGACGGTATCGAGCAGCAACGAGTCGACGGACACGACGCGTCGAGTACTTTCACCGATCCGTCGGTTCCCGAGATTCACACCACCCAGTACTTCGAGATGCACGGTTCGCGCTCGATTTACCGCAACGGCTGGAAGGCCACGAGCAACTTCGTGTCACCGCTGTTCGGCGAACGCGATCACATAGTCGGCAGCCACTCGTACGACACCGACGGGTGGGAACTGTTCGACCTGACCACCGACTTCTCGGAATCGACCGACCTCTCCGGCGAGCATCCCGAACTTCTCACCGAACTCCAGGCTCTCTGGACGGCCGAGGCGGAAGCCAATCAGGTGTTCCCGTTGTTCGATCCGTCGGCCGGCTATCCCGGCCATCCCACCGAATATCCGTTGCCACGATCGGCCCGTTACCGACCGGCCGAGCAACCCGTGGCCGCCAGCCGCATGCCGGCCATGTTCGGTGGTTTCACCATGACTGCTCACATCGACGTCGGATCCTCGTGCCTGGGAGTGCTCGGCGCCCTCGGCGACCATCAAGGTGGCTGGGCTCTGCACGCCGTCGACGGACACATTCGTTTCGACGTCGCCTACGGGCACCACCGCACTCATCTCATCACGCCCACACCTCTCTCGGCGGGTGAACACTCGATCGCGGTCACGATGTCGGCCGGTGACGTCGCGCTCCACGTCGACGGAGCTGAGGTCGGACGCGGCCGCTACGACGGCCTCTTCATGTTCCCCGGTGTCACCACTGCCGCCGGTGGACTCTGGGTCGGACGTCATGATGGACTGGAAGTCGACGATTCGTATCGGTCGCCGGCCGTCTTCTCGGGGACTCTGCACCATCTCGACATCGAGAGCGGATCACCGTCGGCGGGACTGTCGTTCGCCGCCACCATGCGCCTCGGCGAAGCCAGCGACTGACGTCAAGTTCGCAAGACCGGACGCAATGTTCAGGCGGTCTGGCCGAGTCGGCGTCGACGACGTTCACCCATGACCGAACCGGTCGCCATCACGGCCACCGTGACCACGAGGATGACAGTGGCCAACACGTTGATCTGCGGGGGCAGCTGAACGCGTGCCGCACCGAAAATCTGCAGTGGGAACGTGAGCGTGGAACCGGCGTTGAAGAACGTGATGATGAAGTCGTCGAGTGAAAGTGCGAAGGCCAACAGGGATGCGGCCAGGATCCCAGGCAGGATCAACGGGAAAGTGACCTTCCAGAACGTTCGCACCGGCGACGCTCCGAGATCCTGGGCGGCCTGTTCGAGAGTCCAGTCGAAGCCGCGGATCCGGGCTCGCACCGTGAGTGCCACGAAGCTCACCTGGAACATCGCGTGGGCGATGACGATGGTGGTGAAACCGAAATCGACCACGCTCTGCCCGAGGAAGAGTGTGGCGAGCGACGAGCCGAGAACGATCTCGGGAGTGGTGAGCGGCAGCACCAGGAAGAAGTTGTAGGCCGCCGAACCCTTGAAGCGGTAACGAGACAGTGCGATGGCGATCATCGAACCGAGAACCGTGGCAATGAAGGTCGACACTGCGGCGATCTGCAAACTGGTCACGAAAGCATCGGTCAGGCCGCGATCGGAGAACGGCTCCTTCCAGTTGTCGAGCGTGAACTTGCTCCAGACGATGTTGAACTTGCCCTGCGGGTCGTTGAAAGAGAACGCCACGATGAACGCGATCGGTAAGAAGAGATACAGGAAACCGAAGGCCGCGAACACGTTGAGAGCGGCGCGCCCGACTCGACCTCGCTTCGTCGTCACGCTCATGCCAGGTCCTCGGTCCCGAAGAAGCGGCTGTAGACGATCACCATGACGGTGATGATCGCCATGAGGACGAACGACATGGCACTCGCCACCGGGTAGTTGTTCTGACGCAGGAACTGGTCCTGGATCGAGTTGCCGATCATGGTGGTGTTCGGATTGCCGAGGAACTGCGCGTTCACGAAGTCGCCGGCCGCCGGAATGAAGGTGAGCAATGTGCCAGCGAAGATCCCCGGGATCGACAGCGGCACCACGACCTTGCGGAAAGCGCGCGATCCCGACGAGTACAGATCTTGAGCGGCGTCGACGAGGCGTACGTCGATCTTCTCGAGACTCACGTAGATCGGCAGGATCATGAAGGGCAGGAAGTTGTAGGTGAGACCACCGATGACCGCCGCTGGCGTGTTGATCAATTTGCCGTCCTGCATGACGTTCAAGAACTCGAGCACTCCGGAGAGCTGAAGTGTGTCGAGTACTTTCACGGCCGGTCCACTGTCGGCGAGGATGGACGTCCAGGCGATGGTTCGAATGAGATAACTCGTGAAGAACGGGATGACCACCAAGCCCAACAGCACGTTGCGGTACTTCCCGCCCCGGAACGCGATCACGTAAGCGATGGGATAACCGATCAGGATCGTGAGAACAGTGGCGATACCGGCGTAGAGAAAGGCCCGCGTGAATTGCGGCCCGAAGTCGGAGAAGGCTTTGCCGTAGTTGCTGAACTCCCAAGTGAACGTGGGAAACACTGCGAAACGCGTCTCCTTCGACGACAACGAGATCCGGAGAAGAGACCAGAGCGGAGCCAGGTAGAAAATGGCGAGCCACAGCGAACCCGGTTTCAACAGGCCGTACGGCGACAATGCACGCTTCGTCTCGGGGCTTCCGAGAATGGCCAGCGTGATGAAACCCCCCACCACGAGTGCGGCCAGCACCAGAACGACGAGCGCGGTGGGCCCGGAGACCCATCGCGCACCGACTGCTAGAAGGGCGACGCCGACGACGACGAGACCCGTGAGGCCGATCCGCTCGCTCGAGGATCCGGTGAGATTCCTCACCCTCGATACGACCGGCGCGGCCACGAGGACTAGGCCCCGGTGATAGCCGAGAAGGCCTCTTCGAACTCGGCTTCGACGTCGTCGCTCAGATCTGCGAAGGCGTAGAGGCGAGCCCGAGTGGCGTCATCCGGGAAGAGCAGCGGATCGTCGGCCAGTTCAGGGTCGATCTTGGCGAGTTCTTCGCGCACACCCTTGACCGGCGACATGTACTGCACCCACGCAGTGATCTGGGCTGCCTGTACCGGGTCGTACACGTAGTCCATGAACTTGGCGGCCGCCGCCGTGTTCTTGGCGCCCTTCGGTACCACCATGGTGTCCCACCACAGGGTTCCACCCTCTTCGGGGATCACGAAGCGGGCACTCGGGTTGTCGGCCTGGAGCTGCAAGATGTCACCCGACCAGCCCACGCAGGCGGCGAAGTTGCCGAGCGAGAGATCATCCATGTAGTCGTTGCCGGTGAAGGCACGGATCTGACCGTCGGACTTGGCCTTCTCGAGCTGCTCGAAAGCCGGCGCGGCCTCGTTGAACGAGGACACGGTGGACGGGTTGATGCCGAGACCGAGGAGCAACAGACCGATCGTGTCGCGCATCTCGGTGAGCATGCCGATCTTGCCCTTGAACGCCGGATCGAACAGATCGGCGACACTGTTCAGCTCGCGACCGGTGACGTCGATGTTGTAGGCGATACCGGCGGTTCCGGCCTGCCACGGCAGGCTGTACTCGCCAGTCGGATCGCTCGGAGGATTCTTGAAGGCGTCTTCGAGGTTCTTCGCGTTCGGAACCTTGTCGACCGGAAGCTTCTCGAGCCAGCCGAGCTTGCGCAGACGACCGGCCATCCACTGCGTCGGCATGATGATGTCGGGGTCGATGGTCTTGCCAGTGCCGAGAAGAGGCTGGATCTTGGCGAAGTACTCGAGGTTGTCGTTGTAGGCCTCGGAGTAGGTGGTCTTGACTCCACTTGCCGCCACGAAACGATCGATGGTTCCGGTCGCACCATCTTCGGTGGGGTCGATGTAGTACGGCCAGTTCTCGACGAACAGTTCGTCGGCTCCACCACCGGCACCGTCATCACCGCCGCACGCGGCCAGGATGGCCGGCAGCGACAGACCCGCGGCGCCGACGACGCCGGAGCGAATCAACAATTCACGACGCGAAAATCCTCGCTTCGGTGCGTTCATCTGTGTCCTCCCATGTGCAGTGAACTCTTCGCCGAACGACGTTCGAGCAAGGTCACCCTACTCAAACTCGCTCGTCTTCTCGGACCCGTCACAGGCCGGCCTCCACGTGATCGACGTCGAGGCCGGTGGCTCCGGCCCGATCGGGCCAACCGGCGAGCGCGTAGGCAGCCGTGTTCGACCACGCGACCCAGTGGTCCTGACCGGGGCGCAGCGACGGCAGGTCGCTGTCGGCGTCGGCCTCGGCCGACAGTTCGGTCCCGTCGGGCAGTTCGATCACCACGCGGAGCCAGGCACCCTGGAAGATGACGCTCGTGACCGAGCCGTGGAGTCCGAACCCGTCAGCCGGTCGTTCGGCGACCGGGTGCAGACGCTCGGGCCGAAGCATCACCGACACCTTGTCGCCGATTGCATGTCGACCGGTGGCGGCGATCTTCTGACCGGTGAGAAGTTCGACCACGCACCCGTCGGCCGAGGTGTCGCGCACGTGCCCCGGCAGAAGGTTGGCCGAGCCGATGAATCCGGCGACGAACAAACTTTCCGGCCGGTTGTAGATCTCTTCGGGTGAGCCGATCTGTTCGACCACGCCTTCGTTCATGACGGCGATGCGATCGGACATCGTGAGCGCTTCACCCTGATCGTGGGTCACGAAGACGAACGTGATGCCGACCTCGCGCTGGATGCGCTTCAACTCGATCTGCATGGCCTCGCGCAACTTGAGGTCGAGGGCGGCGAGCGGCTCGTCGAGCAGAAGTGCGCTCGGTAGGTTCACGAGCGCACGGGCCAGCGCCACCCGCTGCTGCTGACCACCCGACAACTGGGACGGGCGACGTCGCGCGAACTCGCCGAGTCGCACCACGTCGAGCATGTCGCCGACCCGGCTCGTGATCTCGGATTCGGGGACCTTTTTGGCTCGCAAACCGAACGCCACATTGTCGGCGACCGACATGTGCGGGAAGAGCGCGTACTGCTGGAAGACCGTGTTGACGTTGCGCTTGTGCGGAGGGACCGCTGAGACGTCGGTGCCTTCGAGAACGATCTGACCCTGGGTTGGCTGTTCGAAGCCGGCGATCATCTTGAGGGTGGTGGTCTTGCCGCACCCCGAGGGACCAAGCATGGCGAAGAACTCGCCCCGACGAATGGCGAAATCGGCCGACTTCACGGCCTGGAAGTCGCCGAACGACTTGCTGACACCACGCAGTTCGATGACCTGATCGCTCACGACTCGCCGCTCCCCCTCTCCAGAGTCGACTGCTGACCCACCGCTTCGAAAACTACACCCCGTCGCAACTGCTCACACGGACGACCGACTCAGCTGTCGAGATTGGCCATCACATGCTTGATGCGGGTGTAGTCGTCGAGTGCGTAGGCCGATAGGTCCTTGCCGTACCCCGACTTCTTGAATCCGCCGTGGGGCATCTCGGCGACCATCGGGATGTGGGTGTTGATCCAGACGCAGCCGAAGTCGAGCCGACGGGTGACCCGCATGGCTCGGCCGAAGTCCTTCGTCCAGACGCTCGACGCCAGGCCGTAGTCGACGCCGTTGGCCAGGCGCACGGCTTCGTCCTCGTCGGCGAAGGTCTGCACGGTGATGACCGGGCCGAAGATCTCGGTCTGGACCATTTCATCGGTCTGCTTCAAGTCGCACACGACCGTCGGCGGGAAGAAGTAGCCCTGCGTTCCCTGACGCTGGCCGCCCGTGGTGACGTTGGCGTGGGACGGCAGGCGGTCGAAGAAACCCGACACCCGAGCCAATTGGTTGGAGTTGTTGACCGGGCCGAACAGAACGTCTTCATCGGGTGCTCCGCAGCCGGTGCCCTTGGCCTGTTCGGTGAGAGCGTCGACGAAGTCGCGATAGACACCCGGCGCACACAGAACGCGGGTCGCCGCCGTGCAGTCCTGGCCGGCGTTGAAGTAGCCGGCGATGGCGATGCCTTCGGCTGCGGCGGCGATGTCGGCGTCGTCGAACACGATGACCGGCGCCTTGCCGCCGAGCTCGAGGTGCACCCGCTTCAACGACTTCGAGGCCGCTTCGGCGACTTCCATTCCAGCGCGTACCGAACCAGTGACGCTCACGAGCGATGGCGTGTCGTGATTGACCATGGCGCGCCCGGTGTCGCGATCGCCGCACACCACGTTGACCACACCCGGCGGAAGGAACTCGGCGCAGATCTCGGCCAGCAGCGTCGTGGTGACGGGGGTGGTGTCGCTCGGCTTCAGCACCACGGTGTTGCCGGCGGCGACCGCCGGCGCGAACTTCCAGACCGCCATCATCATCGGGTAGTTCCACGGAGCGACCTGCGCGCACACACCGATTGGCTCGCGCCGGATGTAACTCGTCATGTTGGGGACGTACTCACCGGCGCTCTTGCCTTCGAGATGTCGGGCCGCAGTTGCGAAGAAGCGCACGTGGTCGACCATCGGAGGGATCTCCTCCGACCGGGTGATCTCGATCGGCTTGCCGCAGTTCTCGGACTCGAGGGCGATGAACTCTTCGCCACGACGTTCGATCTCGTCGGCGATCCGGAACAAGGCAAGCGAACGATCCTTCGGTGGCATGTCGCGCCAGGTCTCGAAGGCATCGGAGGCCGCCTTCATGGCGGCGTCGATGTCGGCCGAACCCGACAAGGGAGCGGTGGCGTACTGCTCGCCGGTCGCCGGATTGACGACCGGAATAGTGCGCCCGTCGGCGGCATCGGTGTACTGACCGTTGACGAAATTCCGGTAGATCTTCATGCCGAGAGACTAGATCGGCACGGCCAGGGCACGGCACCGACGGCTAGTTTCACTGCATGGCCACCCCTGCCGACACTCTCGAACTCCCCACCGTCGACTTCGGCTTCGTCGACGCCGACGAGCAGCGTCGCCAACTCGAGTCGATCGCATCCGAGTCGTGGATCGCCCGCGGGCCCTTCGGATACATCGTGTTCACTTATGAGGACTGTGTGGCCATTCTGCGCGACAAGCGCTGGCACAACGCGGCGAGCATCGTGGCCGAACTCCGCGCGGTGTCAGACCCCCGTCTGCAGAACCGCGAGCGGCAGTCGATCCTGTCGGCCGAGGGCGACACCCACACCCGGCTACGCCGTTTGGTCGCCTCCTCGTTCACTCCCCGATCGGCCGATGCTCTCCGGCCGTTCATGCGTGAGGTGCTGAACGAGTTGCTCGATCCGCACACGACGAAAGGCCGATGCGACCTGGCGGTCGACGTTCTCGAGCACTATCCCATTCCGATCATCTGCGAACTACTCGGAGCACCACGCCAGGACTGGCAACTGTTCAGCCGCTGGGCCGAGGACGTGTTGCGCATCTTCAACGCGACGGCGGCCGACGAGATCGATCTCATCATCAAGGCTCAAGAGGAACTCGAGGAGTACACGCGCGGACTCATTTCCGACCGCCGACGCAGCCCGGCCGACGACCTCATCACATCGCTCATCGCGGCCGAAGAAGCCGGCGACAAGTTGTCGGAAGACGAGCTCGTGATGATGGTCGAAGCGGTCATCGTCGGCGGGACCGACACCACCCGCAATCAACTCGGCTGCTCGGTCGCCCTGCTCGCCGATCATCCCGAACAGTGGAAGTTGCTCGCCGAGCAACCTGAACTGGCTCAACGCGCCGTCGAAGAGACCATGCGGTTCTCGGGCGCCGTTCGCGGCACCGGACGTTTCGCGAGCGTCGACATCGAATACAAGGACATCTTCTTTCCGAAGGGGACGTTCATCGCGCCAGCCCTCGCCATGGCCAACCGCGACCAATCGGTGTTCAGCACCCCCGGCGACTTCGACATTCGGCGTGAACCGTCCGGACAGCCGCACATGACGTTCGGGTCGGGCATCCACTACTGCCTCGGCGCCGCCCTCGCCCGGGCCGAACAGCAAGAGGCGTTGCCCATCCTCGCTCGCCGTATGCCCAACATGAAGATCGACGGCGCCGTCACCTGGAAGCCGTCGACGGTGGCGATCTTCGGGCCCGAGAAGCTTCCTCTCGCCTTCGACCCCACCTGATCCGAGGAGATCCCATGGATCGCGAACGACTCGCGACTCGTCACCGCGAAGAGTTCGAACTCTTCGCCCGCACCCATCCGCGTTCGGCCGAAATCGCCGGCAGCGCCCGTCGACACTTGGTCGCCGGTGTTCCCATGCCGTGGATGACGCGCTGGCCCGGCGGATTCCCGGTGTTCGTCGACCATGCGTCGGGTGCTCGCTTCGTCGATGTCGACGGACACGAGTACGTCGACTTCTGCATGGGCGACACCGGCGCCATGGCCGGCCACGCTCTTCCCGCCGTCACCGCTGCCCTCGCCGAACGCGCCCGCCTCGGCATCACCACGATGTTGCCGAGCGAGGACGCGGTGTGGGTGGCCGACGAGTTGCGACGCCGCTTCGGTCTCGACAAGTGGCAGATCGCAATGACGGCGACCGATGCCAATCGTTTCGTCCTACGGCTGGCTCGTGCGATCACCAGCCGTCCGAAGATCGCAGTGATCGACTGGTGCTACCACGGGACGGTCGACGAAACACTCGTGGTACTCGGCGACGATGGCGAGACTCTGCATCGTCCCGGCGCCATCGGGCCGAATGCCGACGTACAGGCGACCACCCGCGTGGTGCCGTTCAACGATCTCGACGCGCTCGACGCCGCCCTCGCCCACGGCGACGTGGCATGTCTGCTGATGGAGCCGGCCCTCACCAACATCGGCATCGTGCTCCCCGATCCTGGCTATCTCGACGCCGTGCGCGAGATCACGCGTCGACACGGTGTGCTGTGGGTCGTCGACGAGACGCACACCATCTGCGCCGGACCCGGAGGGTGCACCAAGGCGTGGTGCCTCGATCCCGACTTCTTCGTGATCGGCAAACCGATCGGCGGTGGAATGCCAGTTGCCGTCTACGGGATGACGGCCGAGGTGGCCGAACGAGTGGAAGCGTTGATCGGCGACCACTTGGTCGACGTCTCGGGGATCGGCGGAACGTTGACCGGTAACGCACTCGCTTTGGCCGCTGTGAAAGCGACGCTGTCGACCACGCTCATGGACGACGACTTCGTCCGCATGATCGATGTGGCCACAGCGTGGACCGCTGGCGTCGAGAACGCGTACCGGGCTCGCGGACTCGACTGGCACGTGCAACAGCTCGGCGCCCGAGCCGAGTACTGGTTCTGTCCGCCACCACGCAACGGCGCCGATGCGGCAGCGGCCTCCGATCACGAGCTCGAGGCCTACATGCATCTGTTCGCCCTCAACCGGGGGGTATTGCTCACGCCCTTCCACAACATGGCCCTCATGTCGCCGTCCCATGTGACGGCCGATGTCGACGTGCACACCAAGGTGTTCGCCGACTCCCTGTCCTCTCTCCTTGACTGACCCGATAGGACCTGTTCAGAGGCATATTCGAAGCAGTTTCAAAAATCTGTCGAGGAAAGTGTCAGGCTTTTGGCGAGCCCGACTCTTGTCCGGTGCGCAACAACGGGTTGCACACCGCATCACGAAGGACATCGACAACCGCCATGACCGCCACCCGCCTATCCCTCAAAAAGACCATGCTCGCCACCATCGCTGTGGCCGGGCTGCTGGCCGGAGCCGCCGCCTGCGGTGGGTCCGACTCCTCGTCGACCGACATCGACAAACAGGCTCTCATCGAACTCCTGCTCGCTGCCGCTCAGGCCGGCGACTCGAACGAACTCGCCGCGATCGTGGCCCAGGCCGACCCCGATCTCGTCGCCGAGGTTCTTCCCGAGGTTCGCGACGAGCTCGGTTCGCCACTTCCCCCGATCGTCCCGACTGGTGAAGATGACTCGACGGGTGTGGCGGTTGATGATTCGATGTTGGATCCCGCAGTCGATCCGCAGACGGATCAGCCGTCCGATCCGCAACCGAGTCCGAGCGACCCGTCGTCGCCGCCAACGTCCTCGGTCGTCTCCCTCCCCGGCGGAGTCAGCCTCCCGACCCCGACCCCTCCCCGAGTGAGCCTCCCGACGCCCACGTCGGACGCCCCATCGGTGAGCATCCCGAACATCTCGCTTCCCGGCCTCGCCCCGCTCCCCTCACCGAATCTGCCAACGACCGACGCAGCGAACTCTGGCCTTCGTGAACTCCTCATTTTTGAGGGCGAGTGGTACTACACCCAGCCCACGCACCAGTTGGTCGAGTACGTGGTGAGCGGACCGGTCGAAATCGTCGAAGTCCGGTACAAGCGGAACACCGATCCGAACAACAGAACGTTCTTCAAAGTTCGGGCCGTGAAGTGGGATCCGCGTTGCGCGGGAAGTTGTCTGTGGGTCGCCCAGTTGCCGCTCGAAGCTCCGAGCTGCACCTTCACGGGCTTCGCTTACTCGAGTGTCGCCGAGACGGGCTACACGGCACGGAGAGTCTGCCCGTAGCCCTGATCACGTCTGCTCCCAGCGAAACGTCATGTCGAAAGCGGCTCGGTTCCCCCGGGCCGCTTTCAGCATCCTCGGGTAGTACCAGCCGGGCGCATCGCTCCTAACGTGCTCATATGACTCGCGACATCAAACTCGGCTACAACACCGGCTATTGGTCGGCGGGGCCTCCCGCCGGCGCCTTCGAGGCAGTGAAGGAAGCCGAGCGGTTGGGCTTCGACTCCATCTGGACGGCCGAGGCCTACGGCTCCGACGCCCTCACCCCGCTCGCCTGGTGGGGCGCCCACACCGAGAAGGTGCGCCTCGGTACGGCGATCATGCAGATGAACGCCCGTACGCCAACGGCGGCTGCGATGGCAGCGATCACGCTCGATCACCTGTCGAACGGTCGCTTCATTCTCGGCCTCGGCGCGAGCGGACCGCAGGTGGTCGAAGGCTGGTACGGCCAGGCCTACGGTAAACCGCTGGCCCGCACCCGTGAGTACGTCGACGTCGTGCGTCAGGTGCTGGCACGTGAAAAGCCGGTCGAGAAGCACGGCGAGTTCTACGACCTGCCCTACACCGGGGCCGATGGCAAAGGCCTCGGCAAGGCCTTGCGTCCGACGGTGCACCCGCTGCGCTCCGACATCCCGATCTTCCTGGCCGCCGAAGGGCCGAAGAACGTGGCGTTGTCGGCCGAGATCTGCGACGGCTGGCTGCCCCTCTTCTTCTCACCAAAAGAGGACGGCTT
>CBFHWN010000030.1:0-24071 GCA_965659595.1 uncultured Ilumatobacteraceae bacterium
ATTACGTTGAGGTTGAGGTGGCTCGTTCCATCTCGGATTATCAACACTTTTACCGTGTCGAAGGTAAACTTTCAAACATATACCAAGGAAGATGTGTGAGCTACGATGACGATGAAAAATGGCACAAATGGAAGGCGGTCGATAGAATATGCACTCACCAGCACCAGCAACTGATTCTCCAGCGAAGAGTACAGTAATAAGTAGACTTAGTTTCATTATTCTTTTTTGCTTTCGTTTTCGTTGTTCCTTTTTTTATGGCCAAGCTCTCTACGCTAGCTGCTAGCAGGCAGTAGTAGAGCGAGAGAGATGAAGCGAACGCCGCCGGCGCGTCGTTCATCGTGCCGGCCGTCGTGATCGTCGGTGCGATCGCGTGGTTGTACGCCGAGTACGGAACCGATCCACTGGTGTTCGACATTCGCTACGGCGTGTTACCCGTGATCATCGCGATCATCACTCACGCGGTGTGGGGACTCGGTCGATCGAACCTTCGCAATGCACCGGCACTGGTGACGGCGGCTGCGGCGTTCGGCACCTATCTGCTCGGTCTGCACGAACTCGTGATCATCGCGTCACTCGGTGTCGTGTGGAGTCTCGTCCATCTCGTTCGGAACTCTTCGTTGCGAACGAATTCGATCGCGCCATTCACTGTGATCGGTCTTCTGACCGCGCAACCGACTCTCGCCCGGCTGTTCCTCATTTTCCTCGAAGTGGGTTCGGTGCTCTACGGAAGCGGGTACGTCCTCATCGCGTTCCTCGACAGTCGCCTGGTGACCGACACCGGTTATCTCACCGCCGAACAACTCCTCGATGCCGTGGCGGTCGGCCAGATCACACCCGGACCGGTGTTCACCACGGCGACGTTCATCGGTTGGCAGATCCTCGGCGTGGCCGGCGCGGCGCTCGCCACGCTCGGTATCTTCGGTCCCTCGTTCGTGTTCGTGGGTCTGCTCGACCGGTTCCTGCGCTGGCTCCGAGCACGCCCGGCGGCCCAGGCGTTCCTGTCGGGAGTCACCTTCTCGTCACTCGGACTGATGGCCGGTGTCCTCGTCCGGCTCGGCGACGCCGCACTCGTCGATCCGCTCACGTGGACAGTGGGGGTCGTCTCGCTCGTGCTGTTGATCGTCACCAAGATCGGCGCCGGCTGGCTGGTGCCGGCCGGAGTGGTCATCGGGCTCGTACACGCCGCCGCAGTGTGACGCTCAGACAATCGGCAGGGTGAAGCCGACTTCGGCGCCTCCACCGGTGCGACGGCGAGCGAACACCGAACCACCGTGGCTCGACGCCACATCGGCCACAATCGACAGTCCGAGGCCCGATCCCGGCAAGGTACGCGCCGAAGTCGCGCGATGGAAACGTTCGAAGATCACCGACTCTTGGCCGTCTTCGATACCCGGACCGCGATCGGAGACGGTGATCGTTCCCTTCGTGACGTCGACCTCGATCGGCCCACCCGAAGTGTCGAACTTGAGCGCGTTGTCGACGAGGTTCGACACGGCACGTTCGAACAATTGCGGGCGCACGGTGCACACCGACCCGTCGGCGCTGAGATCGACCGTCCGTCCGCTTCGGCGCGTGGCCCTCTCGACGACTATGGCCACATGCTCACGTAGCACGACCGGCTGCGGCAGTTCGTCGGCGTGTCGATCGGCGGCGAGCGACACGACTTCTTCCACGAGGGATTCGAGGTCGGCGACATCGCGGTCGATGTCACTCACGATCTGAGACCGAACCTCGGGGTCGATGTCGGTATGACGACGGAGTACGTCGAGATTGGTGCGCAAACTGGTGAGCGGTGTGCGCAGTTCGTGGCCGGCGTCCTCGACCAGGCGTTGCTGTTGTTCGCGCGAGTTCGACAGAGCCGCGAGCATGTCGGAGAAGCGGCGACCGAGGCGTCCTGCTTCGTCATTGCCCGATCGCGGTGTCTCGACGTCGAGACGTCCGGTGGTGGCCACCTCGTCGACGGCCGTCGAAAGTCGACGTAGTCGTCGAGTCACTCCACTCACGGTGAACCACCCCACCAGAGCGGCGATCACAGCAACCAGGACTGCAACGAGGGCCATGCGTCGCCGGAGGTCGTCCAATACGTTCAGATTCTCGCTGAGATCGCGCCCCAACTGCACGACACCGGTCGACACCTGCACGGTCCGTACGCGGTAGTCGACGCCTTCGGCCGTGGTGACACTCGCATAGGTCGGAATCGACGATCCATCGGCAGCCACATCGGCTGACGTGATCGGTAACGACACTCCCTCGGTGGAAGCGAGAACGTTGCCCGACAGATCCGACACCTGGACGACGAATTGCTCGACGCCGAGCGGACGTTCGGGAATGTTGATGACGGCCCGACCGGGAATGGTCGGACGACTGCGACCCGGCAGTTGCAGGAAGCGCTCAGTGGCCTGCACGAGGGAGCGGTCGACTTCCTCCATGAGACGGGTGTCGGTCGTCCGGTACGTCACGATGCTGACGGCCGTCACTCCCACCGAGACGATCACGGCCAGAAGCAACGCGACTTTCAGGCGCAGACTCACTGCACCCTCGCCGTGTATCCGATGCCACGAACGGTGTGAACGAGGCGGTTCTCGCCCTCGAGGTCGATCTTGCGGCGGATGTAGCCGATGTACACCGCCAAGTTCTTCGAGTCGGGGCCGAAGTCGTAACCCCAAATCCGGTCGTAGATGGTGGAGTGTTCGAGGACGATGCCGGCGTTTCGCACGAGCAATTCGAGCAATTCGAACTCGGTCTTCGACAGCTCGATCTCGATGTCGCTCCTCCACACGCGACGAGCGGCCGAATCGATCCGCAACGTGTCAAGTTGAAGGACATCGGTGTCGGCACCTTCGTCGTCGGCGAAGTTCGATCTCCGTAGAAGTGCCCGAAGCCTCGCCAATAATTCCTCGAGTGCGAACGGCTTGGGGAGGTAGTCGTCGGCCCCGGCGTCGAGACCGGCCACACGATCGCTCGTCTCGGTGCGAGCGGTCAGCATGAGAATCGGCACACGATTCTTCTCCGACCGCAGAACTCTGCACATCGTGAGACCGTCGATCGAGGGCATCATCAGATCGAGAACGATCGCGTCGGGTCGCTCGCTCTTCACTGCCTCGAGACCTTTTGCGCCATCGGGTGCCGTCGTGACCTCGTATCCCTCGAGCCTGAGCGCCCGGGCCAACGACTCGCGGATGGAGGTGTCGTCGTCGACGACCAGGATCCGCGCCGACGAAGACATGCACCCAGTCTGCCCTCACGATGTAAGAGCACGGTGAGAATCGCCTGCTGGCGTGACCCATCGGTATGGTGGACGGCGCATGAATTTGGTGAGAGCGGCCTTCCATCTGATCTGGATGCTCGTTCTCGCCTGTTTCGTCGGTGTGGTCACCGGATCGGCCTCATGGGCTCTTTTCGAAGTACTCGATCAGGTGACGGAGGTTCGCGTCGAGAACGGCTGGATCGTCTGGCTGCTTCCGATCGCCGCCCTCGGACTCGGGGCGGCCTATCACTACGGGGGGAAGACCGCCAACCAAGGCACCTCGCTCGTGGTGCGTGAATCGCTGCCGCCGGCCCTCCACTCGTCGTCGGAGACTCCGCCCAGAATCCCATATCGAATGGCGCCCATGATCTTCGGAGCCACCACGGTCGCCCAACTCACCGGTGCATCGGTAGGCCGCGAAGGCGCCGCCCTTCAACTTGGTGGATCACTCGTCAACTTCGTGATGCGCCCGTTCCGACTCGGCACGCACGAGATGCGCCTCATGATCGTTTCGGCGGTTGCCGGCGCCTTCGGTGGTGCCTTCGGTGTGCCGGTCGCCGGCGCCATCTTCGCCCTCGAAGTGCAGCAGACCGGTCGACTTCGCTACGAAGCCTTGGCACCGGCTTTCGCAGCATCGATCACTGCTGACTACTTCGTCGAGTTCCTCGGTCGAGAAACACCGATCGTCAACGTTCCGGTGGCACACGACTGGACGATGCTCCTCCGCCTCGTCGTGGTGGGAGTCGTCTGCGGTCTGGTGGCTCGCGGTTTCGTGAATTCCCTCCACCTGGTGAAGGAAACGGTCGCTTCCTACGTGCGGTGGATCCCCGCTCGACCGGTCGTCGGAGCGGTTGCAACTCTCGGGCTCATGCTCCTGTTCGGCCGCGACTATCTCGGATTGTCGTTGCCGCTCATCGACGGAGCGATCGCCGGTGAGCACATCGACTGGTGGGCTCCGGTTCTCAAGTTCGTCTTCACGGTGGTGGCCCTCGGCTGTTCGATTCCTGGTGGCGAGGTCACTCCCCTCTTCGTGATCGGCGCGACGCTCGGTTCGGTTCTGTCGGGCATGTTGAACCTCGATGCGGCACTCTGCGCATCGGTCGCCGCAGCCGCCGTGTTCGGTGCCGCGTCGAACACTCCAATCGCCTGCATCGTCCTCACCGTCGAGCTCTTCGGCGCCGACATGGCCGTCCCGGCCGCCGTCGTGATCTTCCTCGCCTACACCTTGTCGCCACGACAAGGCATCTACGAGGCCCAACAAATGGGGTCTACGAAAGACCTCCGGGCCAGCGCAATACCACGACGTCAGTCATGAACGCCGGCGGGTGATCGCGTAACCAGGACTCGATCTCGGCATTGCGATCTCGGTGCAGGCACAGTCGTAGCCGGGCCGAGTCGACCAGTTCGGCCGGATCGTCGGCGAACCGCGACATCGGTGGACGCGGCACCACCACCACTTCGGGTTGGATGCCGAGCGCGCGCAACACGGCGACCGCGTCGTCGGCCGTCGGACCATCGGGTCGCTTCAGATTCCAAAAGTGCTGCCAGCCTTCGTTCCACGTCGACTGCGGATGATGTTCCGGAAGAACGGCGACCACACCGAGTCGGGCCACGGCGGTGAGCGCCACCACGAACGGCTCGAGATCCTGCACGTTGTAGAAGACGTGATGGCACACCGCGACGTCGTGCGGTTCGATCGGAGTGCCGGCCTGCTCGGCAGCGATGGCGACGTCGGGCCAACGACCCTGCAGTTCACGATGGGTGCAGCCGGCGGCCACGGCCGCTTCGGCGAACTTGGCGAGCATGGCCGGGTTCTCGTCGACACCAGTGATGTGGGTGGCCCGTGGCGCGAGTGGAATCGACGAACGTCCCCCACCACAACCGACGTCGATCACGCTTCCGCCTTCGGCCGGAAGAAGTTCGCGTGCCAACTCGAAGATCGGACTGTCGGGACGCAACGTGTCGTCGACCGCGAATGTCTTCGGATCGTGAGCCCACGGCGGCACTTCGGCCTGAGCGACGATCTCGTCGGGCAACGCCCAGGCCCGAAGTTGTTCGGCCCAGTGACGACCGGCGTCGGTGAGCGGTTCGTGGAGTTCGGTCATGCCGCGGCGATACGCACCGGCAGCTGTCGCGGGCCGCGGATCTGGCCGACGCTCCACACCACACCCTCTTCACCGTGGGCGAGTTCGAAGTCGGGGAAGCGCTTCAGGAACTCCTCGACGGCGACGTGCAGTTCGAGTCGGGCCAAGTTGGATCCGAGGCAACGGTGGATACCGAGTCCGAAGGCGGCATGGCGATTCTCGGCCCGATCGATCATCACCTGATCGGCGTTCTCGAATTCGGCCGGATCGAGGTTGGCGGCTGGGAACGGAAGGAGCACCCACTCGTCCTTCTTCATCGGGCAGCCGAGGAAGTCATGATCCTGGGCGACGAGTCGAGCCATAGTCACCGGCGCGTACGCCCGCAGGAACTCTTCGATAGCGGTGGCCATGAGTTCGGGTTCGTTCACCAGGCGCTGGCGATCGTTCGGATGCGTGGCGAGATGCCACAGACTCGAACCGATCGCGCTCCACGTGGTGTCGATACCGGCGACCAAGAGGAGGAGTATGAATCCGCCCACCATTTCGTGCGGGAGTTTCTCGCCGCCCAGTTCGACGTCGATGAGATAACCGGTGAGATCGTCACGCGGGTTGGCCACGTGATCGTCGATCTGGGCCTTCAAATAGGCATCGATGCGCTCGAAGGAGCGAATGCGCTCTTCTGGGTCGCCGTTGATGTTCTCGAGGATGTCGTGCACGAACTCGCGGAACAGTTCGTCGTCCTCCAGCGGAAAACCGAGCATGCGCGCGATCACGTTGACTGGAATGTGTTGCGCGTATGCGATGGCTGCGTCGACGGTGAGCTCACCCTTGGCCTCGGCCTCCATCTTGTCGAGGAGTTCGTTGCAAAGACGACGGATCTCGGGTTCCCACTCGGCGATCTTCTTCGGCGAGAACGGTGGGAGCACGAGCCGACGCGCTTCGTGGTGGAATGGCGGATCACTGGTGATGGGGGGCGCGCCACCCACTGGTGCCTCGTCTTCGGGAACCACGGTGCTCACGACCACGGCGCGACTCGTGAAGTTCTCGGTGTCGTACGCGATCTCGCGCACGTATTCGTGCGTGACCGGCAACCAGGTGCCGCCGTAGCGATCGGAGTGGGCAACTGGACAGGTGCCACGCAGTTCGCTCCAGATGGCGTGGGCGTGTCGATTGTATTCGGGGTCGCCGTGGTCGAAGTCAGTCGCCCAATCGGACACCGGACCGTAGATGGATTCAGGAGTGTTGTACGAGGTCATGATCGAGGATGAGTCGGCCGAGGATCACTCGGTGATCGTGATCGCGAACTCGGGGCAGTTCGCCAGAGCGAGACGAGCCTTCTCCTCGAGTTCGGGGGACACCTCTCCGTCGCCAATCACCACGGCATTGCCGTAGTCGTCGACGTCGATCAGTTCGGGGGCGAGGGCGTAACAGCGATTGTGCCCTTGGCACTTCTCGGAATCGACGTGAATGCGCATACGACGAACTTAGTGGGGAAGAATCTCGTGCATGGCCTCGCGACGAACATCTCCCCTGGCGATCCTGCTTCCACCTTCGGAGGGCAAGGCCGAGGGTGGTCATGCGCCTCGCTGGAAGGCCGGATCGGGCACGTTCGGCTCGGCATTGCGGCGACCCCGGACCGAGGTGGTGGCCGCTTTACTGGCCGCCAAGGGTGGGGATGCCAAGTTGCTAGGGGTGAACGGCAAGCACCTGGCCCGGGCCCAGGAGTCGAATCGCGAACTCGAAGGTGCACCCACGTTGCCGGCGTGCGAGCGGTACACCGGCGTGGTGTGGGGACATCTGTCGCCCGACACGCTGTCGACGAAGGCGCGGACCCGAGCGGTCGATTCAGTGGTGGTGGTGTCGGGTCTGCTCGGGTTGGTGGGCTTCGACGATCCGGTTCCCGACTACCGCGTGAAAATGGGTGCGTCACTGAAGCCAATGGGCAAGCTGTCGACCTGGTGGCGCAATCCGCTGTCAAACGCGTTGAACGACTGGGCCGATGGACGAGTGGTGATCGACCTGTTACCGAACGAGCACCGAGCGGCGTGGACACCTGGCGACTCGATGCGCGAGCACGTGGTGGTTACCTTTGTGGAGAAGTCGGGCAAGGTAGCCGGACACGATGCCAAAGCTGCGAAGGGTCTGCTCGCCCGACACCTCCTCGAAACGCACGGTGACCCGATGGAAGCGCTCCAATCGTGGAAGCACCCTCGCTTCCGACTCTCCTACTGAGGATCGACGACCACCTCAGTCGAGTTTGTCGTGGAAGAACTGGATGACGCGCCGCACACTCGTCTCGTCGCGCTGTTCGGTGAGAACCGAGTGATCACTCTTCTTCGCCGACGGCAAATCGATGGCGATGAACTTGTCACCGATGAGGTCGCGCAACGTGGCGAAACGATCGCCCACCAACTTGTCGTCGGTGTATCGCAGGCCGAGAACTTCGCAGCCTGAGGCCGTGCGCTCTTTGACTGCACGTTCGTCGTCGGACGAGAGATGCAAGTTGGCGCCACGCTTTTTCCCGAAAGCGAAGGGCATCGACGGCTGGCTCAGAACCGGCGCAACCATGTGATCGTCGATCATCATGCCGAGCGCGAATCCCCCGCTGAAACACATTCCGAGGGCACCGATACCGCGTCCGCCGATCTCCTGGTGCAAGTTGCGACCGAGTGCCCGCAGCCACGCGATGATCGGCGACGTCTTGTTCATCGCCAGCGCTGCGAACTCTTTCGAGATGCAGACCTTGGTGAGCGACGCCATGGCGTAGCCATTCGAGAAGTCCTTGCCTGGTGTGCCGACCAGACTCGGCATGATCACCGTGAACCCCGACTCGACGAGTTCGTTCGCGAACTGGGTGACCTTAGGCGTGATACCCGGTACTTCGTGAACGACGATGACACCGGGCCCGGAACCACGTCGATACGTGTCTCGGGTGAAACCAGCGGCCGTGAACGAACCCTTCTCCCAGCCGGTCAAGACATCTGAGCTCATACGAGCCTCCTCACTGCTTCGAGCGCCCGTTCGGCGAGTCCTTCGGGGCCGAGTTTCATGGTCGACAAGTCGATGCCGTCCTGCTTGCCCATTGCTCCGTGAAGGTAGCGCGCATAGACGCCTTCGCTGATCACGGCCAGCCGCCAGCACGAGAACGCCACGTAGTAGTCGATCTGCGAGACGTCGCGTCCGGTGGTTCGTGCATATCGCTCGACGAGCGACGCGTACGACGGAAAGCCACCGGCCGGTGTGGGATCGTTCGCACGCAGGGCGCTCGACGGACCATCCGACCAATACACGCCTATGTAGCCGACATCGGCGAGCGGATCACCGAGTGTGCACAACTCCCAATCCAGAACAGCGGCGATGCGACCGTTCACCACGTCGGTGAGGCAGTTGCCGAAGCGGAAATCGCCGTGAGCGATCACCACACCTTGCTGTTCGGGGACGTGACGACTGAGCCGGGCCTCGACTTCGTCGATCGCCGGTAGTTCGCGCGTCTTCGAGTTCTCCCACTGGGTGCGCCAACGCTTCAACTGTCGTTCGATATATCCCTCGCGACGCGCGAGATCACCGAGGCCGACGGCATCCACGTCGACGGCGTGCAGTTCGGCGAGCACGTCGATGAGATGGTGCGACGTCTGCTCGCGAAGGGATGGATCGAGAAGAGCAGCCTTGTCGGCGCTGTCGAGCACCTCTCCGTCCACATGGCTCATCACGTAGAACGGCGCATCGTTCACCTCGGTGTCGGTGCAGAGTCCGAGGGCCCGCGGCACGGGAACACCCGTCTGGCCGACCGAGGCGATGATGCGATGCTCGCGCGCCATGTCGTGCGCCGTGGCCAGCACGTGGCCGAGCGGAGGACGGCGCAGCACGAATCCAGTTCCGTTCGCATCGGCCACTCGGAACGTGAGGTTCGACCGTCCGCCGGCGATCAGGTCGAACGTGAACGGCGCTTTGGCGCCGGCGATGTTGTCGACCAGCCAACGGCTTACCTTGTCGTCGTCGATCCCCTGCACTGCCGTCATACCTCCCCCGCTGGAACGCCAAGGTAGTGGCGGAAGCAGGTTGTCGTTCAGCCCGGACGGGTGGCGCCGACGACCTTCGACCACGACACCGGCGTGAGACGAACGCTGCGACCCACACCCGGGGCGTCGACCATCATTCCGCCACCCACATAGATGCCCACGTGGCTGATCGGGTTGTAGAAGAAGACGAGATCGCCAGGTTCGATGTACTCGACCGGGATACGTGGCGACGTCGAGAATTGGCGACGCGACTGATGAGGTAGCGACACACCGGCCTGGGCCCACGCCCACATGGTGAGGCCCGAGCAGTCGAACGCCACTCCTTCAGTGGCCGCGGCATAGCGATAGCGGACGCCGATCTGACTGCGGGCGGCGGCGATCGCAATACCGGCGCGTGACGTGGTGGGCGGAATCGTGGACGGATCGAAGCGGTTGCCCCCCGACGAACTCGACGAACCGGATGAGCCGCCCGAACTGTTCGACGAACCCGATGACGAACCGGTCGATGGACGTTGATTCGCCAGATTGGCAGCGGCAGCAGCTGCCGCAGCCGCTGCAGCACGAGCGCGCCGTTCGCGCTCGTCGCGAAGTGCCTGTCCGAGCTCACGTTCGGCTTTCGCTTTCAACTCGGTGTAGGTGTTGATCTCGTCCTCGGCGTCGAGTCGAGCTTTGCCGATGCTGTCGGCCAGGTTCTTGGTGCGTTCGAGATCTTTGGCGAGCTTCTTCTCGAGATCGCCGAGGTCGTCGATCAACGCGTCGAGTTGATCGGTGTCGGCGAGTCCGGTGTTGAGTGCGATGTCGGTGAGGATCTGCTTCTGTACCGATTCGTTCGGCCCGCTCCCCACGCTGAGCAGACCCGTGATACTCCCGCCACGTCCGCCACTCGTGAAGGCGATCACGGCGAGTTCGGCGAGGATGTCGCGTACACCACCGAGCTCGGCTTCCTTACGATCGATCTCGGCCTGCGTGACGAGGATCTCCTCGTCGAGCCGCAACTTGTCGTCTTCGGCAATGCGCAATTCTTCGGAGAGTCGATCGACGTCGGCTTCGGCCTTCTCCAACTGATCGGCCATCTGCTGCACTTTGCGTCGCGCGTCGTCGACACTGTCGGCGCGTGCGACCTGACTCGTGGACGTCGCGAGAACGACGAATGCGAGGGCCGCGAACCAGCGGGACGAGGGTCGAAACATGACCTTCATGAGGCTAGTCAGGCAAATTCACGGCCCGTCATCGGCTCCCGTTGCACAGGCCACACCCCGACTACCTGGGGCGACGCAGGCTCACTTCCACCTGACCGTCATTCCCATTCGCCACTACTCCCATTCGATGGTGCCGGGCGGCTTCGACGTGATGTCGTAGGCCACCCTGTTCACGCCAGCCACTTCATTGATGATGCGACTGGCCATGCGTTCGAGGAGTTCGTACGGTAGCCGCGCCCAGTCGGCGGTCATGGCGTCGTCACTCGTGACAGCGCGAATGATGATCGGATGCGCGTAGGTGCGCTCGTCACCCATCACACCCACCGAGCGAATGTCGGGAAGTACCGCAAATGCCTGCCAGATGTCGCGCTCGAGCCCGGCCAAACGAATCTCTTCGCGGACGATCGCATCGGCCTCTTGCAGAATGGCGACCTTGTCGGGTGTGACTTCGCCGATGATGCGTACTCCGAGACCCGGACCCGGGAAGGGTTGGCGCCACACGATCTCGTCGGGTAGCCCGAGCTCGTGACCGAGTCGACGCACTTCGTCCTTGAAGAGTGATCGCAATGGCTCGACCAACTGCAACGTCATGTCATCGGGGAGACCACCGACGTTGTGATGACTCTTGATGACCGAGGCCGTGCCGTCGGCTCCTCCGCTTTCGATCACGTCGGGATAGAGCGTGCCTTGTACGAGGAATTCGGCGTCGGTCACGCCGCCGGTGTGCTGTTCGAAGATACGCACGAACAACTCGCCGATGATCTTGCGCTTCGTCTCGGGCTCGACCACGCCGGCCAGTCGTTCGAAGAATTGCGAACCGGCATCAACATGAATGAGTTCGATACCCATGTTGCGGCGGAAGGTCTCGACTACTTGTTCGCTCTCGCCTTTGCGCATGAGTCCGGTGTCGACGTACACGCATGTGAGTTGCGCGCCGATTGCCTTGTGCACGAGCGCAGCCGCAACACTCGAGTCGACGCCACCCGAAAGACCGCAAATGACGCGTTTGTCGCCCGCCTGCGCGCGCACGGCGGCGACTTGTTCGTCGATGATCGAACCCATCGTCCACGACGGATCGCAACCCGCCAGTTCGTGCAGGAACTTCTTCAACACGTCGGCACCGAAGGGCGAGTGAACGACTTCGGGGTGGTACTGAACGCCCCAGATGCGACGGGCATCGTTTTCGAGAACGGCGACGGGTGCGTCAGGGGTGGAGGCAGTTGCCGTGAACCCGTCGGGAGCGCGTGAGATGGCGTCGAAGTGACTCATCCACACGTCTTGGGTGTCGGGCAAGCCGACAAGCAACGACGATTCACCGGTGCGATTCATGACGGCTCGGCCGTATTCACCACGGGAGCCCCGCCCGACCTCACCACCGAGTTGGTGGGCGATGAGCTGGGCGCCGTAGCAGATGCCGAGGATCGGCACGCCGGTGTCGTAGACGGCCGGATCGAGTCGGGGTGCGCCGTCCACGTGCACGCTCTTCGGCCCGCCCGAGAGGATGATCGCTGACGGCTGACGCTCGGCGATCTCGGCGGCGGTGATCGAGTGCGGGACGATCTCGGAGTAGACGTTGTGCTCTCGGACTCGCCGGGCGATCAGCTGGGCGTATTGGGCTCCGAAGTCGACGACGAGGACTGCATGGCGACCGGACACAGGACGAGCGTAGTGCCAGGTGACACGACGGATCCTGCCCGCTGGGTGGTGGCGTCCGGCTCATGTCACGATGGCGGAGTGACGAGTGCGTCGAGGAATTTTCGAGCAATGGTGGTGGCAGTTGTGATGACGGTCGGGCTCGGTGCGCCCGCCGTGGCGACGATTGCGCCCGATGCGACCGAGGAGAACGTCTATCTCGATCTCGAACGCAGTATGACCGAGTGCATCAGTGCGTTACCGAAGCCCGGGTGCGGACGTGAGCCGGTCGACTCGGGAGATCGTGGTGGATGGCAGCAGTTGCTGGTGTTCGGCGTGTTGATGACGGCCATGGCCGGCATCGGCGTGCGTGTCGCCTTCTCGGTCCGCGCCCGCTCCCGCACCTCCTCCCAGAACTGACGAAATTCGCGCACCCTGTTGCGCAAGTGAACTCAGGGGTCATCTGCGCATCAGAGTGGGCGGAAAGTGGCGGTGGCGGAGACGAGGGCGTGGGGGGATTCCCAAGGGACGAAGTGGCCGCAGTCCCGCAACAGGAAGGGGCCGACGCACTTCCCGAACACCTGAGCCGCCATCTTGTCGAAGGCCGGATAGATCACGTGGTCGCTCGGTCCGAACAACACGAGAGTCGGTGTCACATCGTTGCGACCCATCACCGGCACGTCCGACCGCTTCGTCGGATCGAACACCGACTCGTAACCGCCAAACGACGCGCGCAACACCTCGGCTGACGCGAACGGCTCGGTGTGGAAGTCGACCTCGTCGGCAGTGAACGTTCCCGGATGCGCCCAGAAGCGACTCGAGTAGAACGTGGCGACGTAGTGGCGACGGGCCTCGGGCGTCGACAGCTCGTTAGCCAACTGATCGGCGTCGGTTCCCTGACGAACGAAGTAGTCGGCCGCCTCGCGCGGAGCGCGCGTTCCTTCGATGCCAGCCATGCGCTCCTTGTCGAACGGCAACGGCGAATTGAAGAGCACCATGCGCGACACGAACTCGGGCCACCGCAAAGCCATCTCTTGAATGACCGGCCCGCCGAGATCACCACCGAGCACCACACACGAGTCGTACCCCAATTGATCGTGCACCAACGAGTACAGATCGCGCGCGTGCGACGGCGTGTCGTAGAAACCGTCGGGCGCCGGACCGCTGTCGCCGAAGCCACGCAAGTCGGGAACGATCACGTCGAATCCGGCCGCGGCCAGTGGTTCGATCACCTTCCAGAAGATTCGTTTCGACTCGGGCCAACCGTGCACGCACAGCAACGCCTCACCCAACGACGAACCTCGCGCCCGCTCGTACACGAACGCCTGCTCGAACCCGCGAATGTTCGTCCGATGTACGGAGAATCGTTGCGGATCGATTTCCGGCTTCACCCCCGAACCCATACGGCTCACGGTAGCCACCTCCCATTAGCGTCGCTCACATGGACGCCCAGGAGTTCCGCGCCAACGGACACGCCCTCATCGAACTGATCGCCGACTACATCGAGACGATCGAGTCTCGAGCCGTCACATCGCGCGCGAAGCCCGGCGATGTGCGCGCCCAACTCCCCGAGCATCCGCCCACCGAGACCGAATCGTTCGATGCCGTGCTGGCCGACGTGCAGAACATCATCGTCCCGGGCCTCACCCACTGGCAGCACCCCAACTTCTTCGCCTACTTCCCGGGCAATGCGAGCTACCCGTCGATCCTCGCCGAACTCCTGTCGGCCGGACTCGGCGTCCAGGGAATGAGTTGGGTCACTTCACCGGCTTGCACCGAAGTCGAGACGCTCATGCTCGACTGGATGCACGAGCTGCTCGATCTTCCGGCCAAGTTCCGATCGACCAGTGACAACGGCGGCGGTGTGATCCAGGGTTCGGCAAGTGAGGCCACACTGTCGTCGATTCTCGCCGCACGTTGGCGCATCAGCGGCGGCAACGTGAACACCACGGGCGACACCACCAAACTCGTCGCCTATTGCACGTCGCAAGCGCACTCGAGCATCGAAAAGGGTTTGCGCATCGCCGGTATCGGCACCGAGAACATCCGCATCGTGCCGCACGACGAAAGCTTCGCGATGCGTGCCGACGAACTCGAGCGCATGATCGTCGCCGACGAAGAAGCTGGCCTCACACCTTTCTGGGTGTGCAGCACGCACGGTACGACGTCTTCGGGCGCTGTCGACCCAACACCCGAGATCGGTGAGATCGTGAAACGTCACTGCCTGTGGCTGCATGTTGATTCGGCCATGCACGGCATCGCGGCGCTTGCTCCCGAACATCGCTGGATCAACGACGGTCTCGATCTCGCCGACAGCTACTGCACCAATCCGCACAAGTGGATGGGCGTCAACTTCGACTGCGACCTGTTCTGGGTAGCCGATCGCAATGCGCTACTCGGCGCACTCAGCATCCTTCCCGAATACCTGCGTTCGGCAGCGGCGCAGAACGGCGCCGCGATCGACTACCGCGACTGGCAGATTCCGCTCGGTCGCCGATTCCGCGCGCTCAAGTTGTGGTTCGCGATCCGCACCGAGGGAACGGCGCACTTCCAGTCGATGATCCGCCGGCACGTGGGCCTCGCACACGAGCTCGCTGCGTGGGCGCGCGCCGACGATCGCTTCGAGGTGGTCGCACCGCATCCGCTGAATCTCGTGTGCCTACGTCTGAAGGGTGACAGTCCCGAGGACGGTGATGCTCGAACCGACGCCCTCATCGAGGCCGCCAACGCCACCGGCCAAGCCCTCTTCACCCGCACCGTCCTCGACGGCCGAAGCGTGCTGCGGGTCTCGATCGGCGGGCGCACCACCGAGCGTCGCCACGTGGAGGCGGCCTGGGGTTTGCTCGCCAAACAGGCCTAGGCTTCGAGTCGACATATATAACGACCCCGTGCGGGGTGTGGGTGAAAGTCCCAACCGGCGGTGAGAGCCCGCGAACCCTGGCCAGCGATTCGTCGCCAGCCAGGGCCGACTCGGTGAAATTCCGAGGCCGACGGTCAGAGTCCGGATGGGAGCACGGGTACTGCGAAGGCGCGGGCGTCGGCCCGAGCCTTGGTCGTGCCGTTCCTTCTCGCACGTGGCCTGACCGGCGAGACACATGACGAACGACGACACGATGATGACCCGAGCGCTGGCCAATGGGGCTGGCGCGCGCACGGCGTCGCCGCCCAACCCCTGGGTCGGTTGTGTGATCGTCACGGTCGATGGTCAGATCTTCGACGGCGCAACCGAGGCACCAGGGGCGCGCCACGCCGAAATCGTCGCGGTCGATGCCGCACGAGCAGCCGGTGCCGATCTCACCGGTGCCACCGTCTTCACCACTCTCGAACCGTGCAGTCACCACGGCCGTACTCCACCGTGCACCGACGCGCTGATCGGAGCCGGATTATCGCGTGTGGTGAGTGCCCTCACCGATCCCGATTTGCAGGTAGCCGGTGACGGATTCTCACGACTCCGAGAAGCCGGCATCGCCGTCGACGTGGGTTGTCGTGCCCGCGATGCCACCGCGCAACTTCTCCCCTATCTGCATCATCGTCGTACCGGCCGACCGTTCGTCGTGTTGAAACTCGCCGCAACTCTCGACGGACGCACCGCCGCTGCCGACGGAACGAGCCAGTGGATCACAGGTGACGAAGCCCGCCAAGCCGCGCATCAGCTGCGTGCCGAGAGCCAAGCGATCGTCGTCGGTGCCGGAACGGTGCGCGCCGACGATCCGAGCCTCACCACTCGACTGGTCGACGGCCCGTCGCCGCAACGCGTCGTGCTCGGCTCCGCCCCCGCCGACGCGAAGGTCCATCCGTGCACCGAGTGGAACGGACCGCTTCCCGAACTTCTCGATCGTCTCGGCGCCGACGGCGTCGTACAACTCATGGTGGAAGGCGGCGCCACTGTTGCCGGTTCGTTCCATCGTGACGGCCTGGTCGATCGTTACGTGCTGTATCTGGCGCCGGCCTTCATGGGTGGCAGCGACGGCACTCCCCTCTTCGCCGGTGACGGCGCGGCAACCATCGCCGATCTGCAGCGTGGTCGACTCGTGTCGACTCGTGCACTCGGTGACGACATCGAAGTGGTGATCGACGCACCGTACGATCACTGGAAGGAGCAATCATGAGCAACTCACCCTTTGCCCCCATCGAAGACGTCGTAGCGGCCATTGCGCGCGGCGAGATGGTCGTGATGGTCGACGATGAAGATCGCGAGAACGAGGGCGATCTCATCATGGCGGCCGAGTTCGCCACGCCTGAGAAGATCGCCTTCATCGTGCGACATACGTCGGGTGTAGTCGTCGCTCCCCTCACCGGTGAACGTTGCGACGATCTCCGTCTTCCGCTCATGGTCGAGCACAACACCGAGAGCCATCGCACGGCGTTCACGGTGTCGGTCGACCTCATCGAGGGAACCAGCACCGGCATCTCGGCATCCGATCGGGCCGCCACCTTACGTGGCCTCGCCGACCCCGAGGTGGGCTTCGGTGCATTCGCACGACCTGGCCACATCTTCCCGCTTCGGGCCCGTGACGGAGGCGTGTTGAAGCGGGCCGGCCACACCGAAGCCGCCGTCGACCTCGCCCGTATGGCCGGACTGCAGCCGGCCGGCATCATTTGCGAAATCGTCAACGAGGACGGCTCGATGTCTCGGCTACCGACCTTGATCGAGTTCAGCAAACGGCATGGATTGCTGCTCTCGTCGATCGCCGAACTCATCCGCTATCGACGCACTCACGAGAAGTTGGTGACACGTATCGGGCAGGCCCAAGTTCCGACCGACTGGGGAATCTTCACGTGTACGGCTTTCAAGAGTCATCTCGACGACACCGAGCACTTGGCGTTCAGCATCGGTGATGTCGACGACGGACAGCCCGTTCTCACGCGAGTGCACAGCGAATGTCTCACTGGCGACGTGTTCTCGAGTCGTCGTTGCGACTGCGGCCCGCAGCTGCACACCGCCATGCAGATCATCGCCGAGGAAAGTCGTGGCGTCGTGGTGTATCTGCGCGGCCACGAGGGACGCGGTATCGGAATCGGCCACAAGATCCGTGCGTATTCGCTGCAGGACGACGGACTCGACACCGTGGACGCCAATACCGAACTCGGCCTTCCAGTCGACAGCCGTGAATACGGCATCGGAGCCCAGATCCTCAATGACCTCGGTGTTCGCCAGTTGCGTCTCATGACCAACAACCCGGCCAAATACGGCGGTATTGCCGGTTACGGGCTCGAGGTCGTGGAGCGTGTCGCTCTTCGTGCCCACACCACACCCGAGAACATCGACTATCTGAAGACCAAGCGGGATCGCATGGGTCATCTCATCGACCTGCCTGAGTCCGTCGACGTTGCGAAGGGGAAGAACTGATGACCCGCATCAACAGCCAGCAGAATCCGACGTCGTTCGACGGATCGCATCTCAGCATCGGCATCGTGTGCGGTCGCTTCAACGACCACATCACGACCGCACTCCTCGACGGTGCGAAGCGAGGGCTCGAACGTTGCCAGGTCGACCCCGACAACATCGAGGTCGTGTGGGTCCCCGGCGCCTTCGAAGTTCCACTCGCCGCCGTCACCATGGCGCGCACAGGTCACTACGACGCCGTAGTCACCTTGGGTGCCGTGATTCGTGGTGACACCGCCCACTTCGATTTCGTGGCCGGCGAGTGCGCACGCGGTATTCAGAACGCGCAGATCGAGACCGGTGTGCCGATCATGTTCGGTGTACTCACTGTCGAAACCAATCAACAGGCATTCGATCGTTCGGGGCCAGGTCACGACAACAAGGGTGATGAAGCCGCTGTTGGCGCGGTGGAAATGGCATTGCTCACTCAGCAGATCACCGAATCAACCGATCTCTGATCGAAAGATCGTGCGACATCACATGATGTCGCACGTATGAATGTCACAGTTTTCTCACGATTTTCGTGATGTGACCGTTTCGCGACACACGACCTGCACAAACGCGACACGAACAGATTCGTCACAGGAAACGCACGGAATCGCGTGCCTATCCTCGTTGGACATGTTTCGCACCATCTCATTCGCCCGTTTCGAGGGTGGACACCGATGAGCGGCGTCACCAACTGGTTCGACTACGTCGGTGACCGCTGGAGCGACGTCTGGTCAGCATCGTGGGATCACTTCATGCTCGTGATCCAGGTGATGATCGTCGCTACTGCGCTCTCAATTGGCGTCGGTGTCGCTGTTCGCAACAACGCCACCCTTCGCAACATCGCTCTCGGCGTCGCCGGCGTTCTCATCACCATTCCGTCGCTCGCCCTCTTCACGATCTTCATCCCGATCGTCGGCCTGGGCTTCAAGCCGGCGTTCATCGCCTTGCTCCTCTACGCGATCCTCCCGATCCTCCGCAACACCATCACTGGATTGCGTGAAGTCGACCCGAACGTGCTCGAGTCGGCTCGCGGCATGGGCCTGAACGGCACCCAGCGTCTCGTCCGCGTGCAGCTTCCGTTGGCCTGGCCGGTGATCTTGGCCGGGATACGCGTCTCCACCCTCATCACCACTGGGTTCGCCGCTATCGCCACGCTCGTAGCCGGCCCCGGACTCGGCATCTTCATCAAAGATGGCCTCCGACGCCTCGGACTCCCACTCTCCATGGAGTCGGTCTGGACCGGCACCATTTTCACGATTCTGCTCGCGCTCGTCCTCGATCTGGTGTTGTCGACCATCGGTCGATTCACCACCTCGCGCGGCGTCCGCTGACTTTCGTCGACCCTTCACGAGGAGCTCTCATGAACCAAACCGACATCATCGAACCAATGATCCGACTCGACCGAGTGTCGAAGGTGTATCCCGGACAGAGTGCACCCGCCGTTGGCGAACTGAGCCTCGACATCGCACGTGGCGAGGTGCTCGTTCTCGTCGGTCCATCAGGCTGCGGCAAGAGCACCACCTTGCGTCTCATCAACCGCATGATCGAGCCGAGTAGTGGACGCATCATCTTCGATGGGGAAGACGTGACGGGTGTGAATCCGGATCTTCTGCGCCGTCGCATCGGTTACGTCATTCAGCAGATCGGTCTCTTTCCGCACATGACGATCGCCGACAATGTGGCCACAGTGCCCCGTCTCCTCGGCTGGAAGAAGGACAAGATCCGCACCCGGGTCGACGAACTTCTCGACATGGTGGGTCTCGAGCCGAACCTCTATCGAGATCGCTACCCGAAGGAACTGTCGGGTGGCCAAGCCCAGCGCTGTGGCGTGGCACGAGCCCTTGGAGCCGACCCCGAGGTCCTTCTCATGGATGAACCGTTCGGTGCCATCGACCCGATCACTCGCGACCGCCTGCAAAACGAGTTCTTGCGTCTGCAGAGCGAGCTGAAGAAGACCATTGTTTTCGTGACTCACGACATCGACGAGGCGATGAAGATGGGTGATCGCATTGCGATCCTGAAAGAGAGTAGCCAGATCGCTCAGCTCGACAAGCCCGAGCACATCCTCGCCTACCCGGTCGACGATTTCGTCGACGACTTCATCGGGTCGGGTTCCACGCTGAAAGGCCTGAGTTTCGAGCGAGTTCGCGATCTCGAACTCTCGCCCTATCCGATGATCCGCCACAATGCCGGGCACGCTCAAGCTCGTCGCGTGCTCGATGAAGCACCGCAGCGATGGCTGCTCGTACTCGACGACATGGATCGGCCATTGCGTTGGGTGAACGACAGTCACCTCGATCGAACCGATCGTCCACTTCGGGATCTCGGCCATCCGGTGCGCGCCAAGGTGGAGCCCAACGCCACGCTGCACGACACCTTGGAAGCCATGCTCACGTCCATGGCTGGATGTGCATGTGTGATCGACAAGCGGGGGGCTCTTCAGGGAGTCGTGGAAATCGAAGCACTGACTGACGTCATCCGTCGTCTTCGAGCCAATGCGCGCAAGCACTACGAAGACGAGAACGGGCAGGCTCAGCCGACAGGGACACCAGCCTGATGGCTCCTGGCCTTCGCCTTCTTCGCGGGAACATCGGTCTTTTCGTCGCGCCGATCGTCATCGCCATCGCTGCCGCGACCTTGGCGATTCAGGTCGGCGGTGCCGAAAAGGACTTCTCCGAAGCGTCGGCTCTCCAGTGGTCGGAAAGGCTGTGGCCACAGTTGCGTCGCCATATCGAACTCACGCTGTGGTCGACGTTCTGGGTGCTCGTGATCGCCATCCCACTCGGCATCATCCTCACTCGTCCCCGTTTCCGATTCTTGGCCGGGCCGATTCTCACGGTGGCCAACAGCGGCCAGGCCATCCCCGCCTACGGACTCCTCGTCCTGCTGGCCGCCTGGCTCGGCACCACGTTCTCGACCGCGGTGCTCGCCTTCACGATCTTTGCCATCTTGCCGGTGTTGCGCAACACGATGGTCGGTCTCGACCAAGTCGACAGGGCGGTGATCGAAGCCGGACGCGGCATGGGGATGTCGAAACGACGGGCGCTCGTGTCGATCGAACTTCCGCTCGCCGTTCCGGTGATTCTTGCCGGCGTTCGCACCGCCCTCGTCATCAATGTAGGTATGGCGGCGCTTGCCTTTCTCATCGGCGGTGGCGGTCTCGGCGAGACCATCAACTCGGGTTTGAAGTTGCAGCGTGACCTCACCACGTTCACCGGTGCGGCAATGGTGGCGCTCGTGGCGCTCACCGTCGACTGGATCGCCGCCGTCGCCGAGCGCGTCCTGCGTCCGCGCGGTCTCTAGCCGGCGGGCCGGGATTTCCGGCCTCACCGCATCCACTGCGAGGACGTGGCTATTCTCTGACTGGGGGTAGGCGATGGCGATCGGGCAGGAATCGGGAGATCATTCGGACCGAGGTGGCCCCGGACGCAACGGTCGTGGGCAATCGAACTTTCGTCCCCTGTCGACCGCCGAGATGGTGGCGGCGGATCTTCGCCGCCAGATCGTGGCCGGCAAGCTGGCCGACGGGACCTTCCTACCACGCCAGGACGACCTCCTCGATCTGTATGCCGTTTCTCGGCCTTCGTTGCGAGAAGCATTGCGAGTCCTCGAGTCGGAGGGACTGATCTCCATTCGGCGCGGGAAGCTCGGTGGAGCGGTCATCCACCGTCCGAGCCTCCACATGGTTGCGCAGACTCTCGGTTTGGTTCTCGATTCGCAAAACGTCTCGACCCCTGACCTCTCGACCGCCCTCAATCTTCTCGAGCCTCAATGCGTCGCCCTCTGCGCCGCTCGCAACGATCGACACAAAACCGTTCTTCCACTGTTACGCGACTCGCACGAGCATGCAGCGAGCGTCATCGACGACGTCCAAGCTTTCACCGTTGCCTCCCGGCGCTTCCACGAAATTCTGGTCACCGAGTGCGGCAATTTCTCCCTGACACTGTTGGTCGGTGCTCTGGAGGCCGTGTGGTCGTCACGGGCACGCGAGTGGGCGGCGCGGTCGGAAGAAACGCGGCAGTTTCCCGACCTCGCGTATCGCCAGCAAGGACTCGAGGATCACGAGGTGTTGATCTCGATCCTCGAAGAGGGCGACGTGGAGAAGGCTGTCCTCGAGGCATCTCGTCATCTGCAGTGGGCGCCCGTCTACTCCGTCGACGAACAACTCGGTCTGGTCGGACTGGGCGACGATTAGCTCGCCAACTGACCTCGCCACCTTCTGGGTCGCCTTCTGATCAGACGGATAAGATTCGGCTGTGGACGCGGCTCATCTGAGTGACATCGAGAGCCAAGGCTTCACCATCGTCCCCGCTGTCGTCCCATCCGGCGATGTCGATCGCCTGAAACACGCTCTCCTCACGGCGATGGATCTCGCCGAAACCCCACGGGGATCGAACGTCTTTCTCGGCACCGAAAGCCGACGTCTGTTCAACTTGTTGAGCCACGGTTCTCCGTTCGACGAAGTTCCTCTCATCGACCCGTTGTATTCCGCCGCTGAAGCTGCGCTCGGTCCGGACTTTCTGCTCTCCTCCCTCACGGGCTTCATCACGTATCCCGGGCAGTCGCCGCAACCGATTCATGCCGACGACGCCGGAATCCCGATTCCCCGTCCCCATCGACCACTGGCAATACTCGGCATCCTCGCCCTCACCGACTTCACCAAGGACAACGGCGGCACGCGGGTCGTCCCCGGCTCGCATGCTTTCGATCGTCGACCCACCAGCGACGACGACACCGACACGATCACCGTCGAGATGAGCGCGGGAAGCATGCTTGTCTACAACGGATCGATCTGGCACGGAGGAAGCGCCAATACCTCCGATTTCGTTCGCATGGGAATCATCTGCAACTTCTGTGCAGGCTGGATTCGGCAGGAGGAGAACCTGATGTTCGGCCTCGACCGTCGAACCGTCGCCACCTTGGACCCTCGGCTTCGAAAGCTCGTGGGGTACAACACCTACAAGGGGCTACGAGGACACGTGGCCGGGGTCAACCCGATCACGTGGTTCGACGACTGCGACGATCCGGGCATGGCCTGGGATCGCATCAAATAGGAGTTCACCATGAAGATCGTCTCACCGGCCCGTGCCTTCTTCTCGTTCTCGGCCATGTCCGATCAGTCGATGCACCGGGCCTACTCCGAGTGGCATCAACTCGACCATTTGCCCGAGAACCGAGCTCTCGACGGTGTCGTGTTCGGTGAACGCTGGGTTCGCACACCGCGCTGCGTCGAGTTGTCCGGCCCGAATGTCGCCGAGATACCCGAACCTCCCGGAGGAATCGCCGGACTGGCCGCCGACTTCGGTCCCCAGAATTCCCAATACATGACCATGTACTGGTTCTCCGATCCCGTCGAAGAGTCGGTGGCCAACTGGAACGACCTAGCCGCCCGCAGCTTTCACTGGGGTCGGCGACCAGAGATCGGATGGACCGATCGCTGGATGGGGTTCTTCGTCCCCGTCAAGGGCTACGCCAACCCATCGGCACTCGTCGCACCCGAAGCTCTCCCCTTTCGCCCGCAAACAGGGCTGCTCGTCCAGGTCTCGCGCGCCTCGGGCTCGAATCGGGAACTGAATCGACTCTTCTCCTGGTACGACACCGTCGAAATTCCTCGCGTCACGCACCTCGAGGGAGTGGCCGGATGCTGGACGTTCGCATCACTGGCCCACTACGCCGGAAATCACGGCAACGAACAGCCCTACGAAGCTGTCCGAATTCACGTGCATTTCCTGGACGGCGAGGTCGACCAGACGATCCGAAGCATCCGCGAAACCCGCAACGCGCCTCCATCGAATCTCGCGTCGCTCGAGCAGATCGTGCTCGACAGTCCTTTTCTGCCCATCACTCCTTGGAAATGGGACTGGTTCGACCAGACGTGACGACGATGTCTAGACCGCAGGAACCCGCCGACCTTCGACTCTTCTTCCACCCTGAGAGCATCGCCGTCGTCGGAGCGTCCGATCGGGAAGGCTCCCCCAACCGCACCTATTGGAACCTCATCAAGAATTGGGCACTTCGGCAGGGCGCTCAGGTGTTCCCGGTGAACCCGACACGTTCGAGTATCGATGAGATACCGTGCTTCGAGTCGCTCACCTCGCTGCCGATTCGTCCCAATGTCACGGCGATCCTGACCGGGGACCCTGTTTCCATCTTGCGTGAAGCCGTCTCACTGGGAGTCGATTTCGCCGTTGTGTTCGCATCCGGATACGCCGAAGCCGGCGCCGAGGGGCTCGAGAAGCAACAGGAGCTTCGGAGAGTCGTCGCCGGGTCTCCCACTCGTCTGATCGGACCCAATACGAATCTCAACACATTCGAAACGTTCCGCGACGATCTCGACGGCAAGTCGGTCGCCCTCATCACCCAGAGTGGACATCAGGGTCGTCCGATCTATCTGCTTCAGGAACTCGGAGTCCCGGTCTCCTACTGGGCGCCCACCGGCAACGAAGCCGATCTCACGTCGGGAGACTTCATGCGGTGGTTCGTGAGTCAGCCGAACATCGGCGCCATTGCGAT
>CBFHWN010000031.1:0-23714 GCA_965659595.1 uncultured Ilumatobacteraceae bacterium
GCGACGAGAAGTCGCGCACTCGCTGACGGCAACCCCCGCAACAGGTTCCGACTTCCTCGCTGTCGCAGATGGTGAGAACGGCCGCGATCGAGTCGTCACCACCGGCGATCATCATCGAGATCGCACCGGCTTCGGCGCACGTGCTCACCGGATAGGCCGCGTTCTCGACGTTGCAGCACGCATAGATGCGACCAGTCGTGGTGAGAATCGCCGCCCCGACGTTGAAATGTGAATACGGCGCGTAGGCGCGAGCCTGGGCGGCGCGGGCCGCTTCGAAGAGTTCGGGAACTCGGTGATCGCTCGGTTGGCTGGCCAGATCGCTCATGTTCACGAATCTAGGTCGGAGTCGGGGTCGGTGTGCGAGGATGGCTCGTGCTCAGGAGAAGTGTGCTCAGCGTCTGGAGTTGGTTCGCCCTCGTGGTGATCATCATCGTCTGGTTCCCCATGGTCACCCTCACCTGGATCGTCACCGCTCCGTTCGACAAGGGTCGATACGCAGCCGGCTATCTCTTCCGCAAACTCACCGTCGCCCATCAACTCGTGACGCCGATGTGGAAGTTCTCCACGAGCGGCGATCTTCCGTCCGACAAGCGCCGGCCCTACGTCGTGGTGGCCAACCACGAGAGTTTCGTCGACATTCTGCTGATCAGCCATCTACCGATCGAGATGAAGTGGCTGTCCAAGGAGACTTTCTTCAAATATCCACTCATCGGCTGGATGATGCGCATGGCCGGCGACATCCGACTCGTGCGCGGCGACCGTTCGAGTGGTGCAGCAGCCATGAAGTCGTGTCACGATCGGCTCAGTAACCGCGTATCGGTGATGATCTTCCCCGAAGGCACGCGCTCGGCTGATGGATCACTGGGCGAATTCAAGGACGGAGCCTTCCGCCTGGCGATCGAGTCGGGTGCCCCGATCCTCCCTCTCGTCGTTCACGGCACTCGTACCGCCTTGCGCAAACACGACTGGCGTCTCGGTGACTCACGTGCGGAAGTCAGAGTTCTCGAACCGATTACAACCGATGGCCTCGGTGAAGCCGACATCGCGTCGTTGCGTGATCGAGTTCGTTCACGGATCGCTGACGAACTCTTGACGATGAGCGCGGCCTAGCGGCCCGAGTGGCCGAAACCCCCTCCTCGATCGTCACCATCGAGCGACGAGACTTCGTTCCACACCACCTCGACTACACGTTGCACCACGAGCTGGGCGATGCGATCTCCACGAGTGACTCGATAGTCGTCCTGGGGGTCGGTGTTCAAGAGAATCACCTTGATCTCGCCTCGATACGCGCAATCGATGAGACCCGGGCTGTTCACCACGGTCATTCCGTGCTTCAAAGCAAGGCCACTACGGGGCAAAACGAAGCCCGCGTGGCCACGAGGCAGAGCCAGGGCAATACCAGTGGGAACGAGTGCTCGACCCCCTCCGGCAGTCACGATCGCGTCTTCGCGTGCCACCAGATCGATGCCGGCGTCACCTTCATGCGCGTACGTCGGTAGAGGAAGGTCGGGGTCCAGTCGAACGACCGGCACCTCGAGTCGATCTACAGCGTTCACGACCTCACCCTATTCGTCACCCGATCGCCCCGCGGAACCACTCGATCCCACATCGGTGACCTATGGTTTGCGACGTGTTGGTGTGGATGGATCTCGAGATGACCGGTCTCGATCACGAAAAGGAAGTGATCGTCGAGATCGCGACCATCGTCACCGACGATCACTTGAACGTCGTGGCCGAAGGTCCCGATCTGGTCGTTCAGGCTGCCGAAGCCGCCCTCGCCGCCATGGACCCATTCGTCGTCGACATGCACACTCGATCGGGTCTGCTCGAAGCGATTCGCACGTCCACAACCACTCTCGAAGATGCCGGTCGACAGACTCTCGACTTCATCCGATCGCATGTACCGCAACCGCGTTCGGTTCCGCTGTGTGGCAACTCGATTGGCACCGATCGACGTTTCCTGGCCAAGTACCTCCCCGAGATCGAGAACTACCTCCACTACCGATCGGTCGACGTGAGTTCGATCAAGGAACTCGCCAAGCGCTGGTATCCCGACCTCGACACCTCACGACCCGACAAGGCTGGCACGCATCGCGCGCTCGACGACGTCCGTCAGAGCATCGAAGAACTCCGCTTCTATCGCGAACGAGTATTCGTTCCGGGAACCACCCCACCACTACCCTGACCTCGTGACCAACCACGGGGGACATTCACACGCGCACGACGCGCCACGCCCCATGAAACAAGAGCAGCGTCCGGCCAGCGACATGATCGAAGAGCTGGCGCCCGGAGTGCTCCGTACCCAGTTGCCGATCGACATTCCCGGACTCGGTCACGTGAACATGTACGTGCTCGAAGACGACCGTGGAGTCGCCGTGGTCGATCCGGGTCTCGCCAACAAGCAGAGCTACGCCGCGATCCAGAAACGGCTGCGAGAGATCGGTGTCCCTCTGAAGAAGGTACACACCGTGATCGTCACGCACAGTCACCCCGATCACTTCGGAGGCGCCGAGTGGATCCGTAGTCATTCGGGAGCCGAGATCGTGACCAGTCGGCATTTCCGAGTCTTCTGGGACCCGACCGAGCCACCCGATGTCGACGTGGAGGACGTTCCTGATCTACCGCGGTATCGGCGTCCGTGGGAACCCACGCCGTGGGGAGGACCAGGAATCGACGTCCCGTGGCGACGTCGTGCGCGCATGAAGGTCGCCCAGCGTTTCCCGAAGCTCCTTCACCTCCCTCGACCCACCGTCCGTCTCGACGACGCCGAGCGATACAGGTTCGCCCGACGCGAATGGGTCGCTGTGCACACCCCCGGACACACCGCCGATCACCTGTGCTTGTTCGATCCCGAGGCCGGCCTCATGCTCTGCGGTGATCACGTGCTCCCCACGATCACCCCGCATATCAGTGGTCTCGTTCGCCGACGCGATCCGCTGAAACTCTTCTTCGATTCGCTCGACAAGGTCGCCGCCTTCGGCTCCGACGTCACTCTTGCGTTGCCTGCTCATGGCGATCCCTTCGCCGATCTCGCCGGCCGAGCCAACGAGATCAAGGTGCATCACGAAGGACGACTTCAGCGTCTCCGCGACGCAGCGTCCGAACTCGACCGGCCAGCCACCGTCATGGAAATGTCGCGCTACCTGTTCTCGCCTCGCGCTCAAGGTGGTATGGCTGACAGTGAGACCTACGCCCACCTCGAACACCTTCGGGTAGCCGGTGAATTCGAACGACGCGACACCGAAGGACGGTACGAGTACGTCCGCGTCGTGTGATGTGACACGATCTGTTCATGACCGCGTCCGGTCCGAACGTTCTCTTCGTCACCCTCGATCAGTTCCGAGGTGACGCCTTGTCGTGTGCCGGACACCCTGTCGTACGAACACCGAACTTGGACGCTCTCGCCGCCGCCGGCACTCGATTTACCCGGCATTACACGCAATCCACTCCGTGTGCACCCGGACGGGCCGGTCTGTACACCGGTATGTACCAGATGAATCATCGAGTCGTCGCGAACGGTACGCCCCTCGATCACCGCTTCGACAACGTGGCTCTCTTGGCGCAACGAGCCGGTCACCAAGGGGTTCTTTTCGGGTACACCGATCAGGCCATCGATCCTCGTGTCGCAACCGGAGCGGACGACCCACGACTCGACGACTACGAGGGTGTGCTACCCGGCCTCGAGGTCGAACTCGATCTCACTGGGGATCATGGTCCGTGGGTCGCCTGGCTCGAGGCTCTCGGACACGACGTGAGCAATGGGCACATGAACCTCCTCGCCACCGAACACGAACGACCGGCCGAGCACGGAGTCTCGGCCTTCACCACCGATCGAATCGTCGACTACCTGCGTCGTTTTCCCGACGGGTCGCCATGGTTCGTGCACGCCAGTTATCTGCGCCCGCATCCGCCGTATTCGGCGCCTGGCCATTTCGCGACGATGTACGACCCGCAGGATGTCGGAGCACCCATCGAACCGGCCGACGATCGGCATCCCTTCCACAGCGTGCTCATGGGCCTCGACATCGTGAAGACTCCGACTAACGATGCTGATATGCGTCGACTGCGCGCCCAGTACTTCGGGATGATCTCGGCCGTCGATCACGAAATCGGTCGTCTGGTCGCGACCTTGCACGAACTCGACCTGTGGGACGACACGGTCGTGGTCGTCACGTCGGATCACGGTGAACAGCTCGGAGATCACGGTCTCGTCCAGAAAGTCGGATGGTTCGAGGAGAGTCATCACATCCCTCTCGTCTGGCGCGATCCAAGTCGCACCGGTGGCAACGTCGTCGATCATTTCACCGAGAGCATCGATGTCATGCCGACTCTCGCCGAGACGTGGTCGCAACCAGTTCCACTTCAGTGCGACGGTCTTCCTCTCACACGTTTTCTCGACGCCGTCGATCCACCGTGGTGGCGTGACGCGGCCACCTGGGAATTCGATTGGCGCTTCGCTCTCATTCCTCTCGGCGACCATCCGTGGCCATGGGACCGGCGGCTCGAGAAGCAACACCTCACGGTTCGCCGCTCGCTCGACACGGCGTACGTCCAGTTCGACGACGGATCGTCGTTGTGCTTCGACCTGGCCGCCGATCCGACGTGGCGCACTCCGGTCACCGATCCCGAGCGCATTCTGAAAATCGCCCAAGACATGCTTGTCTGGAGAAGTTCGCACGCCGACAGGACACACACGGGTTTCCTCGTCCAGGATGGAGGTGTCGGTCGCTGGCCCGACCACGTGCCGTGGCGATCGTGATCACGACGAACGAAGGAGCCGCCCATGACCAGAACCAACGTCGCCGCCCGACTTCGACACGAACTGTGCGATTTGCTGAACACAGTCGGTCCCGATGCTCCGACGCTGTGTGAAGGTTGGACCACGCGCGATCTCGCCGCTCACCTCATCGTTCGTGAGAGTCGACCCGATGCCGCCGCCGGAATCCTGGTGAAGGCCGCCGCCTCGTACGGTGACCGAATTCGACGTCGAGTCGCTGACCGACCGTGGGCCGAACTGGTCGACGACGTTCGTTCCGGACCGCCTCGCCTGTCGCCCATGCGTCTCCGCAGTCTCGACGATCTCACCAACACCATCGAGTTCTTCGTACATCTGGAAGACGTCCGCCGAGCGCAAAGTGGCGGCGTCGCTGTCGACGTCGACCCGTCGATCGAGGCGGCGCTCGTTCGGCTGCTACGACGCGGGGCCCGTCTCCTCGCCCGACGCTCCCCAGTCGGTCTGATCCTCTCGTTCTCCGGATACGACGACGTGATCGCGAAGAAGGGTCAACCTTCAGTCACCATCTCCGGCTCCCCCGGCGACATCGTTCTCTTCTTGTACGGGCGATCGACGGTCTCCCGTGTCGACTTCGATGGTCCGACCGATGCCGTCGAACAACTGAAGGCGACGAAGTTCGGTGTCTAGAACTGACACAATGAGTTCATGACGACCAGGCGGCGCGACATCGACGAGATCTTCGTTGAACTCACGGTCGACGAAAAGGCATCGCTCACCTCCGGCGCGACGATGTGGACCACTCGCCCGGTCGAGCGAGTCGGCCTCCCGAGTGTCACAGTCACCGACGGTCCGGCCGGAGCGCGCGGACCCTTCACACCCGGACTCGGACAACAGGTCGCAACCTTGTGCATTCCCTGTGGTTCTGCCCTCGGTGCCTCGTTCGACACCGAACTCATCGAGGAACTCGGACGGGCGGTCGGACACCAGACGCGCACCAAAGGAGCTCGGGTACTTCTCGCCCCGACCGTCAACCTTCATCGATCTCCCCTCTTCGGACGAGCCTTCGAATGCTTCTCAGAAGACCCACTCCTGTCCGGTCGTCTGGCCGCGGCCTACGTCCGTGGTGTGCAGTCGGAAGGATGTGCGACGACGGTCAAGCACTTCGTCGGGAACGACGCCGAATTCGAACGTATGACGATCGACAGCGTGATCGATGAACGAACCCTGCGCGAGGTCTACCTTCTTCCATTCGAGATGGCAGTTCGAGACGGCGGTTCCCTCGGCATCATGACCGCCTACAACCGAATGAACGGAACGTTCTGCGCCGAACACGAATGGTTGTTGACCGACGTCCTCCGAGGCGAATGGGGTTTCGAAGGCTTCGTCGTCACTGACTGGTTCGCCAACGTCTCCACCGAAGGGGGATCTCGCGCCGGTCTCGATCTCGAGATGCCAGCTCCGTCGCGGGCATACGGAAAGGTCTTGGCTCAAGCGGTGAAAGAAGGGCGGGTCGACGAATCCGATCTCGATCGTGCCGTTCGAACTCTCCTCGGAGTGTTCGAACGTCTCGGAGCTCTCGACGACGATCCCGTCACACCAGCAGCTGTCGACCTTCCCGAACATCGCACTCTCGCTCGACGTGCATCGGCTTCCTCGATGGTCCTCTTGCGCAACGAACCCGTCGCCGGAAACTCCCTTCTTCCCCTCGACCCGACGTCGATCACGACAGTCGCCGTCATCGGGCCGAACGCCGAGCGAGCTCGCATCATGGGCGGCGGGTCGGCTGAGGTTCTACCTCATCACGAGACACCGATCGTCGACGCACTGCGAGCGCACTTCGGCAACTCGATCACCGTTCTTCATGCGCCTGGATGTTCGATCGACAAGTCGGTTCCGGTGATCGACGGTCATCGACTTGTCGCGCCCGACGGTCGACCGGGCTTCGAGGTCGGGATCGACGATCGCGGGTCCAACGAACGTCTCGCCACCCTTCATCGGCCCGACGGTCGAGTAGTCGTCGTCGCCCGTCAGGACGACGGGGTGCCGATCTCCGGATTCGAACTTTCCGCACGTTCATCGCTCGTCGTCGAAGCCGGTGGACTACACACGTTCTCACTCATCGAGGCCAGCTCCTGTCGTCTCTACGTCGACGGAAACTTGGTGATCGACGGTACGGAGCTCCCTCCTCCCGGAGACACGTTCTTCGGCTTGTTCCGCCAAGAATTGACAGCCGACGTCGAACTCGAATCAGGACGATCGCATGAGATCGTTCTCGAATGCGATGCTGTCGAGCGCCAATGGGCTCACGGGGCGAATGTCGGGCTTCGGCGAGTCGAAACCACCGATCCGGTCGCTGAGGCCCGTGACCTGGCAGCGTCGTGCGACGTCGCGATAGTCGTGGTCGGAACCAATGACGACTGGGAGAGCGAGGGCCACGATCGGACGACACTCGATCTTCCCGGCCGTCAGGCCGAACTGATCAGAACCGTCGCCGCAGTCAACCCCCGAACAGTCGTCCTCGTCAATACCGGGGCACCTGTCGACATGTCATGGGCCGACGACGTCCCCGCCGTCGTCCAGATCTGGTTCGGTGGTCAAGAAATGGGCCCGGCGGTCGCTGATGTGCTCTTCGGTGTGACCGATCCGGGTGGACGACTACCGACCACGATTCCGATGTGCATCGAGCACACACCCGCGTTCGGAAACTTTCCCGGCGAGCACGGCCAGGTTCGCTATGGGGAAGGAGTCTTCATCGGTCATCGTTGGTACGACTCACGACACCTCCCAGTGCGGTATCCCTTCGGCCACGGACTCTCCTACGCGGAGTTCCGCATCGGAGCGGCGACGCTCGATCGTGACACCTGCACGCCGAACGACACCGTGACACTGAAAGTTCCCGTCACCAACACCTCCACTCGACATGGCTCACACGTCGTTCAGGTGTACGTGGCTCCCCATCACAGTTCGGTCGTTCGTCCCCTTCAGGAGTTGAAAGGTTTCGCCAAGGTCGACCTCGCTCCCGGTGAGTCCCGAAACGTCGAGATCGAGCTGTCACCACGTGCTTTCGCTTACTGGCGTCCAGATGGCTGGTACGTCGAACCCGGTCACTACGACATTCGCGTCTCGTCGTCATCTGCTCACATCGATGCCGTGGCGACACTCCGGATCGTCGACCAGCAACAAACGTCGGGACGGCCCTGATGTTCCTCCGCCGACTCGACGACTATCAAAGTTGGCAAGTCATCCATCGCGGGACGTCGATCCTCATCGACCCATGGCTGACATCCGACGCAATCGCTGGCGTCTTCAATCGCGTCCATGGTGATGGCTTCGTCACATGGGACGATCTACAACGGGAAGCGGGAACGATCTCCGCCGTGATCCTGTGCACGTCGGTCGACGATCACCTCCGGGTCGAGACGCTTCGTCGATTCGTCGACGTTCCGGTCTGGGGACCGGTGAAAGCGGCCAAGGCCGCCCGTGCCGCTGGCTGCACGTCCACTCACGTGGCATCAACCAGTCGAACTTTCGTGATCGACGCGCCAGAAGGTGGGATGATTCGGGTGACCCCTACCCGCAGTGGTCTGCCACTCGGCTTCATCGCCCAGGGATATCTGATCGAAGGTGTCGACCCCGACGGTTCGATCGTCGGACGAGTGTGGCTCGAACCCCATCAACCAACGACGCGCATCGCCCGGTCGATCGCTCCAATCGATGTGGCCATTCTGCCGACGGTCTCGGTCACCGCCCTCGTTCTTCCGGTCACGTCGGGCCTGAAACGCACGGCAACGGCAGCTGCCGCGTGCGGCGCCCGAGCGATCGTTCCCACGGCTACTGATCCACGTCGCGACATGACTCGCTGGCAGAAGTCGATCTACTTCTCCGGACGCGGGTCGAAAACGTTGCGTCGACGTCTCGTCGGGACGCGACGTCTGGTGGAACTACGACCACGCGACTGGCTCGACGTCACGTCGGGTCGCTGATCAGTTCACGAGATTCTCAACGTCCAAGCTGGAGTGTCGTCGGGACGAGTCGGGAGAGTGAGTACGTCACCGCGTCGAATCACTCGACCTCCGTCGACGAGCCACGAGACGTCTCCCTTCGGTAGGCCATCGATGGTGATGGTCGCCGTGGAGGGTCGACCGCACACGATCGCGTACGTGTTTCCATCGGGGCCACGAGTCAAGCGGACCGGGATACCTTCGTCCGTCTCGAGTCTCGAGATCTCGTGGGGGTGACTGGCATAGATCGCCGCACCGTTCACGCTCAACCACTCTCCCATGGCGAGGAGACGAAGCTGTTGTTCCCAGGGGATGTATCCACCGGGCATCGCGCCGAAGTTCAGGAGCAGATTCCCTCCATCGGACACGATGTCGACGAACATCGTGATCATCTCGTCGATCGGCATGTACGTCGACGCGTTCTCGAACTGGGTGTATCCGAAACTCGTGCCGATGCCCCGGCAGACTTCGAACTTCTTCGTGGCGTCGAGCGGACGGGTGGTGTACTCGGGAGTGCCGAAGTCGGCATGACTGCGACCCTGAATCACTCCGATCATGTCGAAACGATCGTTCACCACTCCGTCGGGATTTCCGTTGTAGAAGTCGGCCATGAGAGGCGCGGCTCCCTCCCCAAAACGTGGATAGCCGATGTCGTTCCAGAGAACATCGGGCTGATAACGCGCGATCAACTCACGCCAATGTGTGTCGGCGTATCGGAGGTAATCATCGTCTTGTGGAATAGCAGTGAAGAGCGAGGCCCAACTATTGATACCGAGACCCTGGAACGTCCAGTCGATACCGCCCGAGTAGTACACACCGAAGCGCATTCCGACCCGGCGCGCCGCCGACGCGCACTCACCGACGAGGTCGCGTTCGGATTGCCATCGCGCGCCATGAGTCGGATTCGGTACCTCCGATGGCCACATCAGCACACCGTCGTGATGTTTGGTGACGAAGACGCAGTACTTCGCCCCCGAACGACGAAAGACTTCCTCCCAATGCGTCGGGTTCCATTCCTTGGCTCGGGAGAGAAACGTGTCGACGAATGTCGAATAGTCAGGAGATCCGAGGACCTCGCGGTGGTGGACCTCGGCCGGTGAGCCGGGGATGGAGATCGAGTTCCAGTACCACTCGGCGTAAGGAGTGTGACTGAACGCCATCTCCTCGCCGTGTTCACGCGCCAGTGTGAAAGGATCGCTTCCTACCGGTGCAAATGCCGGTACCGAGCCCACGGTCCAATGGGCGAAGACGCCGAATTTGGCCTCGTCGAACCATCTCGGAACGGGATGGGTTCGCAGCGACTCGAGGTCGGCCGTGTACATGTGTCCCCCTCCGTGACCACCCTTCGGTGGATCACCTCAGAGTAACCCCGTCCTGGTCGTTCAGCCGTCCTGAGCGTTCAGGCGTTCCTCGGTGCGTCGCACCAGGATCTCACGTTCGTGAGCCGACAATGGCTTGGCCGTAACGACCTTCAATTCGAGTTGATCGTGGCCCTCGATCGGGGTCGCCGAGGCGACGTCTTGTACGAGCACAACATCGGTCAGATGTGGGGTGCCGGCCAACTCGCGAATCGTCGCCGCAGCGCGCGTCGCCACATCGGCGCGATCGAAGTCTCCGGGAACTTGGATGGCGATCCGCGTCTCGATGGGTTCCTGACTCAGATTCCTCACCGATACCAGAGCACCGTGCGGCATGTGCACCGTGCTGAATCCGTCTCGAACACGAGTGGACACGAGGCCAATGTGCTCGACGCTGCCCCGGACACCATTCGTGAAACCGGTCGAGACTTCGATCTCGTCGCCGATGCCGTACCGATCCTCGAGCAGAACCGACAGGCCGGTGAGGTAGTCGTTGACCTTGTGCTGTCCACCGATGGCGAGACCGGCACCGATGAAACCTGCGCTCGAGAGAAAGAAGGCGGCGTCGAGTTCGAGGACATGAAACACGGCGATGAGTACGCCGATCCAGAGGAAAACTGCGAAGACGTGATGGATCATGCGAGCCGCAGCGTCGGCGCGTTGCTGTCGGCGACTCTCACCGATCTCGGCCGACTCGTACTCCCCGTACCGGATTCGAGTGCGCCACCAACGTGAGGGGTTGATCGCGCTGCGCTGCGACACTCGACGCACGACTCGGCGCACGGTCAGGTGTGTGATCCGTGTGAGGAGCATTGCGCCCACGACGATGATGAGAACGACCAACGGACGCGACATCACCTCACCGGCGGTGGTCTCGTCCGGGGACGGACTGAGCGTGCTGAACAACGGCATCACGCCGTCAGTGTGCCGGAATTTCCAACCAATTGGGCACATCCCCAAGGTTGGCGAGCTCAGCGAAGCGGTCACCGGACGGCAGTTCCTCAGCCCGTTCGAGCTCCCACAGATGGGGATAGGGCACGTGCACCGCATGCCCTCCGATCCCGAGAACCGGTAGCACGTCACTCTTCACCGAGTTGCCGATCATGAGGAATCTGTTCGGTGCGACGTCGAGCTCTCGCACCACTCGCGAGTACGTCTCTTCGTCCTTCTCGAGAACGATCTCCACATGACTGAAAAGGTGTTGCAGACCGCTCGTTGCGACTTTGCGCGTCTGATGAATGAGATCGCCTTTGGTGATCATCACGACGCGGTAGTGGGAACCGACCGAGTCGAGCACTGTCGAGACGTCGGGCAGCAGTCGAACCGGTGACAACATCAGATCGCGGGTGATGTCGACGATCTCGGCGAAGACATCCGTCGGGACCCGATCCTGCCCGATCGTGAGGGCTGCTTCGACCATCGACAACCCGAACGCCTTGACGCCGTAGCCGTAGATGGGAAGGTTGGCTCGCTCCATTGCTGTAAGTGCGTCGCGGACACTCGTTCCCACTGGAGCGAAGGGTTCGAGCAGTTCGTAGAAGCGATGTTCGGCGGCTCGAAAACCGTCTTCGCTGTGCCACAAGGTGTCGTCGGCGTCGAAGGCGATGATGTCGAAGGGCTTCATCGGCGTGTCAACGGTGAATGGCGTTCAGATAGTTGTAGACGGTGATCCGTGAGACGCCCATGGCATCAGCAACGTCCTCGACAGCGCGTCGAAGGATGAACGCGCCTCGTTCGTCGAGCAGGCGAATGGCGAGCTGCTTCTGTTCACGATTCATCTCGACCACTCGGCAACCGACCTCGCGTTCGACGGTTTCGATGAGACGGTCGAGCGCTCCATGAAGGGCTGGGAGGCGAACGGCGGCCACCACGCGACCCTCGAAGTGCAAAGGAACGTCGGCTGGCTCGCAGGACTCGGGATCGACGAGTTCGCAGCCCAGTAGTTCGAGGAGGGGTTCGATCATTGAGACGGCCGGATTGGCCGACGTCTCGGGACGATTCACGACAGTGCTCTTTCGACGTGAATGCTCACGTGCGTAGCGCCATTGGCGTAGGCCGCGGCCACGAGGGCCGACACCGAGGCCGCCGCGACATCGGCCGACGCCTCGAACGAGGTGCCGAAGGGCCCGAAGTCGACGTCGGGTCCGAGGGAGCGGACGGCGTCCAGGGCGGCGGTGACGTGCGGGCCCGGCTGACCCTCCACGAACGGCTCCACCGTGAACTCGACCCTCAACACCCCCTCCACCGTAATTCGCCCACTCTGTTGCGTTCCCTACCGCCGGCGGTCATCACCGCAACAGGGTGGGTGATTTTCACCAATTTTCGAGGAGGGGGAGGAGGAGGGCCAGCGAGTCGGGCAGGAATCGTTCTCCTGACCTCAGCCTGTCGAACTCGACTCTCGTCATCCACCAGGCCTCGCTCACCTCACCGTCCCGGAACACGAAGGGGCCCGGCGTCGTGACCAGGTAACAGCGACCCATGAGCGAGACCTCGTCGTCGTCGAACGGCCGGGCCACACCACCGTCGAGCCCCACCACCTGCAACCCCGCAACGCCCAACTCTTCGGCGAGTTCCCGCTCGGCGGCCTGGTCGTAACTCTCACCGCTGACCACTACTCCCCCCACGGCGATGTCGACCCAACCGGGCCATAGGTCCTTGGTCGAGGCTCGTCGATGCACGAGAAATCGGCCGTCTCCATCGGTGACAGCCACAAAGACCGCCCGGTGGCGTAGACGCCCGCGACGCATCTCGGCCCGAGTCACCACTCGAAAAACGTTGTCGTGCTCGTCGACGACGTCAACCAGTTCCTCGCCCACTGCGCCACTCTTCCACGTAGGTCTAGGGTGACGCCATGAGCGAACCCGAGGTTCTGTCACGACTCGCCGAACAAGCACTCGACCATCAAAGTGATGCGGTCGCTCTTCGTCGAACCCTTCACGAATGGCCCGAAATCGGCAACCACCTACCCGTCACTCGTGACAACGTCCTCGAAGCTCTCGATGGCCTTCCACTCGGGATCACTCTGCACGAGACCACATCGGGAATCGCCGCCACGCTCGAAGGCGAACACCCCGGTCCCACGATGCTCCTACGTGGTGACATGGACGCCCTACCGATGCCTGAGGACACCGGTCTCGACTTCTCGTCACGAGTCGACGGTGCCATGCACGCGTGTGGACACGACACCCACGTCGCCATGCTCGTCGGTGCGGCAAAGTTGCTCTCCAATCGGCGCTCCGACATCCACGGACGTGTCCTCTTCATGTTCCAGCCCGGCGAGGAAGGCCACCACGGAGCGCAACACATGATCGACGAAGGATTGTTCGACATCGGTCCACTCGCCTCAGGGGTCGACTCACCCATCACCGGTGCGTTTGCGATCCACACCACGTCGTCCTTGCCGACCGGATTCATCAGCTCGCGCGGAGGTCCACTCATGGCATCGAGTGACTCGTTCTCGATTCGCGTGATCGGAAAGGGCGGCCACGGTAGCGAGCCCTACCGCACGCTCGATCCCGTTCCGGCGGCCTGTGAGATCGTCCAGGCTCTTCAGTCGATGATCACACGTCGGGTGAACGTGTTCAATCCTTCGGTCGTGACCGTCACCAGGCTTCAGGCCGGCACGGCATTCAATGTGATTCCTGAAGTAGCCGAGATCGGCGGCACGATTCGAGCCATCAGTGAAGCGACACGAACTGCCGTGCATGACGGAATCAAGCGAGTCGCCGAAGGGATCGCGGCTGCGCACGGCCTGGACGTCGCCGTCGAGCTTCTGATCGGCTACGACGTCACCGTCAACGACGTGAACTACGCCTCGATTGCCGCCGGTCTCGTTCGAGACGTGGTCGGTGCCGATCGTTACGTCGAACTACCGAATCCGGTGATGGGCGCCGAAGACTTCGGCGTGGTTCTCGAACGAATTCCCGGTGCGATGGTCTTCCTCGGAGCCACACCGCACGATCGAAATCCGGCGACGGCCGCGCCGAATCACTCGAATCGTGTCTTCTACGACGAAGACGCCATGTCGACCGGTATCGCTCTCTACAGCGCAGCGGCCCTTCGCCACCTTCAGCCGGCCTGACGGCCGATTTCACTCGATCAGGCGGGGCCGGCCGGATACCGCTGATCGCCGAGCACCATCTCCATGGCTGGTTCGATGTTCGGACCACGGCGCAAATGATGACCGCCATCGATACTGATGCACGTGCCTGTGATCCAGGAACTTTCGGGGCCGAGTAGAAAACGGACCAACTGGCCGATGTCTTCGGTGGTACCGACACGACCGAGTGGCATCTGCTGCATGTAGTCGTCGACGATGGTGTCGAGACTCATGAGACCCTCGGTTGCGTCGGTGGGAACGAGTCCTGGACGTACCGCGTTGGCGCGGATGTTGCGACACCCCAATTCGTCAGCAGTCTGACGAACGAGCATCTCGAGTCCGGCCTTCGACACATCGTACGGCGTCATGAAACGGTGCGTGGCGACGCCGGCGATCGACGAAATGGCAACAATCGAACCGCCACCGTTCGCCGACAAGATCGGAACCGAGTGCTTGATGGTGAGGAACGCTCCGGTCAGATTTGTTCGGAGGATTCCCTCCCAGTCGTCGAGTGACGTGAGGTGGATCGGACCGCCAGTCCCGAAACCGGCGTTGGCCACCATCATCGTGAGTCGACCAGCAGATTGCGCAGCAGAGCATGTGTCGGCCACGCTCGTCTCCGACGTGACGTCACAGGCGTGTACATGAACTTCTGCATCGCCTGCTGCGATCGCTCGAAGATCCTCCGCCGCCGACTGGAGGCGGTCGACATTGCGCGCTGCCAACATCACACTCGCTCCGTCGCGCACGAGTTCGCGGGCACAACCGAGTCCGATTCCGGAACCACCTCCGGTCACCAGAGCGAGTTGGCCAGCCAAGGGATTATCGGATCGCGTCATGGTTCGATCCTGCCACACACTCGCATCGTCACACGATGGCGAGTGCGTTGGGAGGACTCGCCACACCGTGCGGAAGATTCAACGGCGCCGACACAAAGAAGCATTCGTAGCGACCAGTCGTTGCACAGTGGGCGGCCAGAGCATCGAGATTCCACATCTCTCCGAGAGGTATTCCGAGCATCGGGAGAAGAAGGGTGTGCGTGAAGATCTCGTGCAAGCGCGTGCGATCGGATCGGACTTCGGCCTCGTGCTCCGGTGAACTGACTGCTCCGGGTGGCCACACCTCGACGGCCGGATTGTCACACCCGACTGCCGAGACGTGCAGGTTCCACAAAGTTCGCGCCATCTCTTCCCCGGGACGCAGACCTGGTGTACGCAGGGAATCGACTCCCGCAATTCGACGACGCACATCGACGTTTTGGTTCTCGTACCACTCGATCCAACCGAATCGAAGCAACAGCACGTCACCTTCCTCGATTTCCGTACCTTGAGCCGCCAGACATTCAGCGATCTCCCCGGCATCGATCGGATCCGCATCGTCGCAAAGAATCGGACGCCCGATACTCGCTCGCCAACGACCGAGGTCAGCGAGAACAGCCCGTCCGACGATGCCTCGCCGTGCCCAATGGTCGATCCCGTGGTCGTGATCGTCGACACCGCCGAAGTGTCCAGTCCCTTCCACGTCGTCCGCTGCGGAAGCGGCATGGTTGCGAATGTGGCGGAAACCGTCCCATTGACTGCTCGATTGCGTGTTCCAACCGTGCAATACGTCGTCGTGACTCGTACTGGTTTCCCCTCCGGTCACCTCGTGGCGAAAGGGCTGACGTCCGAACAGCGGAGGGTCGGGAAGCCCCATGCTCCAGTTGAGTGAGAACACCCTGCCCTCGCGTATGAGGCCAGCCGCTACCACCACTCGTTCGGGAGTGAGCATGTTCAGGCAACCGAACAATGGTGCGTCGGCTTCTCCCCACACGTCCCAACTGGCCGGAAGACCCCCTCGCTTCGGCAGAGTGTCGTAGTCGGGCAGAGACGAATGGTTCGACATGCCCTGACCGTACAACGGTTCGTCCGCACGGATTCCCTCGTCGATCGATCGACCCGGCATCATGTCTTCATGTCGTCGTCACCGAGTGATCGCACCCCGCTCGCCGGAATGCGAGTTCTTGACCTCACTCGAGTTCTGGCCGGTCCGCACTGCGGACGCATGCTCGTAGACCTCGGTGCCGATGTCGTCAAGATCGAGCCGCCGGACGGCGATCTGACCCGCTTCTCGAGTCCGCGCGTCGGATCGCTCGCGACCTACTTCGTTCAACAGAACACGGGCAAGCGATGCATGAGCATCGATCTGTCGACACCAGCCGGGGCCGATCTGCTGATTCGACTGGCCGAGGTGAGCGACGTCCTCGTCGAGAACTATCGAGCCGGTGTCATGGATCGACTCGGTCTCGGCCCCGACGTTCTGCGCGAGCGAAACCCTCGTCTCGTCTACGCATCGATTTCGGGCTACGGCGCCGACGGACCGTGGATGCATCGTCGTGCCTACGCGACCGTGATCGGTGCCGAAAGCGGGCTCACACGGATGCAAGGCGAATCGAGTGGTCGGTACGTCAACGACCCGTGGTCGCACGCCGACACGTACACCGCTCTCGAGACGACCGCCGCGATCCTCGCCTGTCTGCTGCGACGCGAACGAACGGGTACTGGTGACCGTATCGACGTATCGATGGCCGAGACGATGCTCTACGTGAACGAGCACGCCCATGACCAGTTGTTCGACCGACCGATCGATCCGCAATGGATCCGGTCCTTCCGTCCGGGTGACTATCCGATCCTCTCGGTCGCCGATGGAACCATCGTCGTGATCAGCGGTCATCCGGCCGAACGAGGCACCTTCGAGATCATGGTGAAAGCGATGCAGCGCCCCCACCTTCTCGACGATCCGCGATTCGCCGACGTCGCCACTCGACTCGTCAACTTCGATGCCCTGCGCGACGAGATGATCGACTGGGCTCGTTCGGTTCCCGATGCCACGACGTTCGAGGAGACCTGCGCAGCACTCGGTCTCGCAGTCGGAGTCATCCGGTCGGTCCGCGAGTTGGCCGAGTCGAACTGGGCTCGAGCCCGAGAGGCGATCGCCGAGGTCCCGGATCGTGTCGGAGGTTTCGTCCGGGTGCCCCGCCCACCGTGGCATTTCGCCGATGCCGAACTCGGCGACATGGGCTCGCCCCGCTATCGGGGTGAGGACAACCGCATCGTCCTCCAGGAATTCCTCGGGATGTCCGACGCCGAGTTGGACGAACTCGAGCGCCGAGACGTCCTGTCGAGCCGTCTGCCTCGTTCGACGTGACGATCAGTGTTCGATCGGAATCGGCCGATCGAGAACGGTCGTTCCCATGAAGCGAACGACCGGAGGAAGAGTGCGCGCCAACACCGGCCCAGCCAGGACCACGAAGATCACCGTTCCGACTCCGACCTGACCTCCGAGAATTGCGCCGACGGCCAGAATCAAGGCCTCGATTCCCCAACGCGACATCTGCACGGACGCTCCGCGATCGGTGAGCGCGAGCATGAGCAGCTCGATCGGACCCGTGCCGAGCATCGTCGATACACCAACCGTGATGCCGAGATAGATGATCGTCAATCCGACCACGAACATCACGATTCGCCACACCATCGAATCGGTCTCCGACAACAGCGACAGGCTGAAATTCACCGAGAGTCCGACCACGAAGGTGCCCCACAGTGTCCCCCATTGAGGTCGTCGACCCATGACCCACGCTGCCGACGTGATGACGGCACCCGAGATCCAACCCATGGTTCCGACTCCGATCCCAAGTCGGTCGGCGCCCCCGGTGCTGAGAACGTCGGCCGGAGCCACTCCGATATCAGCCGTCACCATCAGCGCGATACCCACGCCCACCGACGCCACGGCCACGAACAACGACACCGCACGAAATGCGACGGGGCGCGCGACGACCGGGGCATCCGTCATGTTCACCAGACCACCCTAGAGGGCGGCGAGGGTCTCAGATCTTCTTCGGTGGTCGCGGAACGAAGGGACTCGTTCGAGCGATGTACTGCTCGTATCCCTCACGTCGCTTGCGAAGCGAGCGCTCGAGAAGTGTCACGCCCGACACTCGGCGGAGGAAGAATGTCATCACCAGCGCGCCGACGAGACCCCAGGCCCCGCTGCCGGTCTCGGCGGCAACGAGAGCCAGGCCCCACCACACGCATGCGTCTCCGAAGTAGTTCGGGTGCCGGGTGTATCGCCACAGACCGCGGTCCATCACCTTGCCGGCCGATGCTGGATCGGCCTTGAACCGAGCCAACTGCGCGTCACCCACCACCTCGAAGAACAGGCCCACGAGATACACCGCGACTCCGATGTACGCGATCGCTCCGAGAGACGGTGTGGCATCGGCCTGACCGAGTTGTACTCCGATACTCACGATCCACATCAGCGTGCCCTGAAGACCGAACACGGTCACGAGACTGATCAGGGGAAAACGTTGTCCCCACCTCTTGCGCATGGCACGGTAGCGATAGTCCTCGCCATGGCCAGTGTTCCGCCAGAAGAGGTACGCGCCGAGTCGCAGACCCCACACGCTCGTCATGATCGTCAGCAGCCATTGGCGAGCGTCGTCACCGTCGCCGACGACGCGCGACACCCAGGCGACCACCACGAAGCCGAGACCCCACACGATGTCGACGATCGAAGCGTTCTTGATCAGCACGCTCGTCAACCACGTCGACACCATCAGGATCACGATGGCCAACGCAGACCACAGCATCACCTCACCCATACGAACTCCTTTCGGCCAAAGCCACGTCGACCTCGTGATCCATACGTAGCCATTCGGAATCGATCCATTGCACGAATGCTTCCATGTCGTCGACCTGAGGATGCGGAATCGACGACCGATCGACTCGTCTCAGCGACAAACGGATGGGAGCTACCCGACGCTCGATCGCCCGCAATATGCCACCGAATGTATCGAGCCCCTCGAAACCGACATGCCATGCCATCACCACATCGGCGGTCGGATGTCCGCGAAGCATCGCCGCCGCACCTGCCGTTCGCGGAGGAAGCAGATGCTTCAATTCTCGAAGTCGTTCGGCGCGAGACGGAAACGACGTTGCGATCCGCTGCAGAGATCTCTCTCGCTTCTTCGGATTCGCACGCGTTCCCTCGGGAAAGATGACACCCACGCCTCGTTCATCGAGTGGCGCGACGAGATCTTCCAAAGCCTGGAGTTCCGGCGTGGTGTCGGCTGCTTCGCGATCGAGGAAATGATTGGGAAGTCGATTACCGACCACGTCGAGACACGGATCGATCAGTAGTTCCTTCTTCAGTACGTAACGCGGATTCAATCGACCAAGAGTCGTGGTCACGTACGCCGACACCAAGGAGTCGGCCAGACTCGCATGTCGCGCGAACAACATGACCGGCCCGGGTCGGAGTGCCTGCGCTCCTTCGACGTGCAGGGTGAGTCCTGTCGTCCACTTCAGCGCGGTCATCAACCGTGCCGCCCACCAACGTTGCAACGAGTAATGGACACGATGGTTTCGGCGTTGACCGGCCGCCCAGAAGAAGCCCGACATCGCCACACCAGCTACCTCGATCCAGGCCCACATGACGGCGAAGAGCAAGAGGCGGGTCGTCGGACATCGGAACTTGCCTCTTACCAGGTCGGCCAGGACCGTGATCGGCAACCAGATCGGGAGGGTGAGCACGAGCACGACCGCGCCCAGAATCAGCCCTGGGATGGTCTTCCATCGACGCCCCATGGATGAATCGTAGAGCCTCGGAAAACCTGGGTCATGATGTGAGGATGAACTACCGCCTCGGCCACTGGTCTCGCTCTCGTTCGCTCGTCTTCATCACCGCTCTGTACGCGGTGGCGATCGCCGCCTCTCTCCTGGTGGCAGCGGCCATCGACGATCCCTACGGTGATCTGATCTTCGGATACGCAGCCTCGGTCGCCGTCCTCTATGTCGTGAGTCAGATCGTCGGGAACGGCTCGACGTTCGACGCCTGGTGGAGCGTCCTTCCGCCCGTGATCGCCTTCTGGTTCGTGTTCACGATCGACGACACCAGCGACGTTCGTCGATGGCTCGTCGCATTGTGTGCACTCGCGTGGGGAGTTCGCCTCACGGCGAACTGGGCCATCGGCTGGCCAGGTCTCCATCATGAGGACTGGCGATACGTGAAGTTGTACGCCGATGCTCCCATGCCCCGCTGGCTCACGAGCCTCGCCTCGGTCCACCTGTTCCCGCTGGTGGTCGTGACACTCGGATCCCTTCCCATGGTCTCGGCGGCCTCGATTCCGGGGCGAGATCTGAATGTCCTCGACATCGTCGCCGTGTTGTTCGCTCTCACCGGAACGGCACTCGAACACTTCGCCGACGTCGATCTCCGTCGCTTCAATCGCACCAAACGAGCTGGAGACGTCCTCGACATCGGTCTTTGGTCCCGCAGCCGGCACCCCAACTACCTGGGCGAGATGCTCTGGTGGTGGGGACTGTTCCTCTTCGCCCTGGCCGCCGATCCAGGATCGTGGTGGACCGGAATCGGCGCGTTGGCCATGACCGTCATGTTCTTGACCGCCAGCATCCCGTTCGCCGAAAAGCGCAGCCAAGAGCGACGTCCGGGCTGGTCGGAGTACTGCGAGCGCACACCATTGCTCATTCCTCGCCTCCGTTCGCGTTGACGATTCGACCTCAAGTCCAGTCGCGGATCGGCCGATAAGACCGTGTGAACTCCATGTCGATCGCTGTCTCGACGATCATGGTCGCGCTCCTGACGCCGACTGCGATGCTCGTGATTCGAGGGCACCGACGTCAACGTGCCCAGGTCGACCTGCTCGTTCACGCTGTCCGTCACGACGATCTGAGTGGACTCCTCAACCGGGCGGGTTTCCTCGAACGCCTCGACGCCCGACTTCGGAGCGACGCGTCACGAACCACCGTTCTGTACCTGGATCTCGATCGCTTCAAGGCGATCAACGACACGCTCGGTCATGCGTCCGGTGACGAACTTCTACGCGTGGTGGGCCGCCGTATCGCTCGAGTCGTTGGAACCGAGGGTGATGCGGCCCGCATCGGAGGGGACGAATTCGCTGTCGCGGTGACCGACTCGACGTCGACTGACGGCTCCTCGATCGCCGAGAGGCTGGTCCGCTCCATCGTCGAGCCGGTCGAAATCAGTGGCCGTCTACTACGCGTCAGCGCAAGTGTCGGCGTTGCGACTGGTCCGTGGGACGACTCGTCACCCGTGGCCGTTCTCGGATTCGCCGACCAAGCGCTGCAACGAGCGAAGGAACAGGGGCGCGACCGCATCGAATTGTTCTCACCCGAGATGCGTTCGATCGATCAACGTCGTGCCTTCGACGAGATCGACTTGCGCCGCGCTCTCGACCGCGGTGAGATCGAGCCGTTCTTCCGTCCCGAGTTCGACGTGCGAGATGGCCGTCCGATCGGTGCCGAAATCGTGGCCCGCTGGATCCGCAACGACGGCACGATTCTCGACGAGGGCGACCTCCTCGCCGTGGCCCGCGACGCCAACACCGTGGAGCGCCTCGCCGTGACCGTGGCCCGCGAGGCCCGACCGTTCCTTCGCCGACTCGAACTGTTTGGTCTTCCGACCGATTTCCGGTTTCGGGTCGCTGTCCCTCGTCGGTGTACACCCCGAGCCTGGCGCGACGGCCAGATCGCCGCCGCCTTCGTGGATCTCGATCTCACACGCCTGACCCTCGACGTCACCAGTGAGGTCTTGGCGGTCGATCCGCTCCACGCCTCAGACCTTCTGGCTGGACTGCGTGATCAAGGTGCCCGCGTGGCATTGGCCGATTTGGTCGATCTCGACGTTCTCGGTTCGGTCCCCGTGAACGAGATCCGGATGTCTCGTTCGGTCGTTACGGGACGCCGACCCGTCGACGAGGCTTTGTTGGCAGCGGTTGCCGGGCTGGCCGAGCGCCTCGGACTCGACATCGGCGCCGGCGAGGTCGGCTCGGTCGACGATTCTCACCGATTGATCGCCCACGGTTGCCATCGACAAAGCGGTCCCCTTTTCGGTGAACCGATCACGGCCGAAGAGCTGGCCGACTTGGTCGAAAAAGACCTGGTAAGCCACATTTTTTCTGCTTCCATGCCGTAGCGTCGCTAATCGTGTCGTCCACTCGGCGAGGCGTTCTCTGGATCCTGACGAGTGCACTCGCCTATTCCCTTTTCACCGTGTTCGGGAAGAACGTTCTCGAACAATTGCGAACGACCGACGTGTTGTTCTGGCGTTTCGTGATCGCCGTGCCGATTTCGTGGTCGGTCGTCATGGTGCGACAAACGCGCGGTGTCGGCGCGCGCGTACGCAACGTGCGTTGGTTACCTCCGTTCATGGCTGGTGTGTCGTTCGGTCTGATGGCCTTCGTGGCCTTCGAATCTCTCGAACGTCTGAACGGAGCCGTGTACATCGTGCTCTGTTACACCTATCCCGCCATGGTCGCGATCGGTGCCTGGTTCGTCGGCAAACCGACATCGCGGCAACTGTGGGGAGCCGTCGTGTTGACGTTGATCGGTGTTGCGTTGACCTTCCCCGAGATATCGAGTGGTGCCGACGGACGCGCGATCACCGGCATGCTTCTCACTCTCGCCAATTCGTTCATCTACGCCTGCTACATCTTGTACTCGGAGAAGCTTGTCGGACCGAACGAGTCGTCGAAGACCGAATCACCGAGTCGACTCACGCACGACGGTTTCATCACCGCAGCATGGGGACTCACGGGCTCACTGGTTTTTGCGTCGATCGTCGTGGCCACCGTGGGCGGTGTCGACATTCCGTCCGGTCACAAGTACGTCTGGTCGATGCTCGGACTCGGCGTGATCGGAACTGTGGTGTCGGCCACGGCCTTCCTCCTCGGAGTGAAATACCTCGGACCGGCGCCCGCAGCACTCGTCGCTTCTATCGAGCCGGCCATCACTCTCGTGTGGGTCGTGTTGTTCCTCGGCGAGTCGCTCGCACCGGTTCAACTACTGGGCGCCGCACTCGTGATCAGCGGTGTGGTCTGGTCGCAGACTTCGCGTCGTGTCGGGCTGATCAACCCACGAGAGCGTGAAGTTCTTGCACCCTGACACGCATCGACATACTCGTGGTGTAGCCCGGTAACCGACCTCCCCCACCGACGTTCGACCTCCAACTGATCTCCCAGTCCACGGCAACTGATGCATCGAAGCGACCCGAGGCCAGCGACGTCGACGCATGACGATAGGTGTACGAACACTTCGACGAACCCTCGTCACCGATCGAACTCTCCCATTCGTCACCCGGACCATCGCACACCACGGATCGTCGACCGCCTCCGTCGCGCACCGAATCCTCGGTCGAGAACGTCATGCGTACGGGAGTGGCCGTGGCCCGGGCCCAGATCACGCCGCCAGGTGTCGGCAACCAGGCAGTGGCCGAGACGGGCTTCCACCACGAGCGATCGGCCCAGATCCATGTGGGTACGGAGACGACTCCGGCCTCAGCCGGAGGGGCGAGGTGCACGGCTGGTGAACTCAGCTGATTCCGCACGAGAACCGAGGCCTGTTGGGCCAACTGCACCGGATCGAGCTGTGGAACCCAGACCACGGACGACCAACCACTGCACGTGCGCGAATAGAGGATGTACTCCACTCCGTTGGTCGTCA
>CBFHWN010000032.1:0-21571 GCA_965659595.1 uncultured Ilumatobacteraceae bacterium
GGCGAGATTCAGCAGGACTTCCTACGGCAACTCCGAGGTAAGCAGGCTTACGCCAACTACCGGGAGATGGCTGACAACGATCCCGTAGTCGGCGCGATGCTCCACGCGATCGAGATGCTGATTCGCGCTGTCGACTGGTCGGTGGAACCCGCCGACGATGACGACGAACGCGCTGTCGCTGAGGCCGGGTTCGTGTCCTCCTGCCTGACGGACATGAGTACGTCGTGGGCGGACACGCTCGCCGCGATCCTCGGGTTCCTCGTCTACGGGTACTCGTACCATGAGATCGTCTACAAGCGGCGACAGGGGTTCACGAAGGACCCGCGCACCCGCTCCAAGTTCTCGGACGGTCGCGTCGGCTGGCGGAAACTCCCAACCCGGTCACAGGAAACGATCGACCGTTGGGAACTCGATCCGAACGGCGGCATCCGCGGCGCATACCAGATGGACCCGAACTCCCCGAAGAAGGGTGTGACGTTCCTGCCGATCGAGAAATGCCTGCTGTTCCGCACCACCTCGAAACTCAACAACCCGCAGGGCCGTTCCATTCTGCGGAACGCCTTCATCCCGTGGTACTACAAGCGTCGCATCCAAGAGATCGAGGCGATCGGTATCGAACGCGACCTCGCCGGTCTCCCCGTCGCGCTCGTGCCGCCGCAACTGTTGTCGAACGCCGCGACCTCCGAGGAGCGGGCCGCGCTCGACGCGATCAAACAGATCGTCCGCAACGTGAAACGTGACGAGCAGGAGGGCATCGTGTTCCCGCTCGCCTACGACCCGGAGACCGGGAACCCGGCGTACGACCTGAAACTGCTGTCGACCGGTGGACGCCGCCAGTTCGACACCGACGCCATCATCGGAAGGTACGACCAGCGGATCGCGATGACGGTCCTCGCCGACTTCCTGCTCCTCGGTCACGAGGCCGTCGGCACCCAAGCGCTGTCCGTCTCAAAGGTCGACCTGTTCGTCCGGTCGCTAGATGCGTTCCTGTCCGAGATCGCCGAGGTGTTCAACAATCACGCGATCCCGCGCCTGATGCGCCTGAACGGTGTCGACGAGGGACTGTCGCCGTCGTTGACATGGTCCACCCCGAAGTCTGTCGACCTCGGCGCGATCGGTTCGTTCGTCACATCGCTCGCGCAGGCTGGTGCGCCGCTGTTCCCGGACGAGAACCTCGAAGGCTACCTCCGGTCAATCGCCGGTCTCCCTGTCGGCGAGGCCGAGGCGGTCTGACCGATGCCCGGCTCTATCCGGGCGCTCCGCCGTCAAGCCGACCCGGTCCGCGGCGGCGGACGAATCCCGATCACGAAACGACGCACTGTCGGACGTCCCCAGTTTCGGGAACCCGGCACCGACACCCTGTCACGGCAGGAGGAGGCGATCGCCGACGCTATCGAGGACGCCTACGCCACGATTCCCCGTGAGACCCTTCTGAACGCTGTTGAGACAGCCGACACCGCCGGATACGCCCGGACGGTCCTCGGATACCTCACCGCGGCTTCTAGCGGCATTGAGGAGGTCCTGCTGGAATCGTTCGTGTCGTCCGGTGAAACGTCCGCGATCGACCTCGGACGTGAACTGTCCCGCCAATACCGGCAGGTCGGCAAGGCCGAAACACCGTCACCGTCCGAGGTGGCGCTCCGGTTCCGCTTCAACGCGACCGATCCGAGGGCGACGACATGGGCCAGAAATGAGGCCGGTCGCCTCATCACGAACATGGCGCAATCCGAACAGGCGATGTTTCGTCGTCTCGTCGAACAGTCGTTCACCGAGGGCCGCACCCCGCAGTCCGCGGCGTCGTCAATCTTTCGGCAACTCCAAACCGTGACACCGTCCCCGACGGCACGCGACTTCGCCGAGTCGATCGGAGGCAACCTGAACGGGCTGACCGAACGGTATGAGCGCGCCGTGATGAACCGGGTCGCTGACCTCGGCGACGATCTCGCGAAACGCGGCGTGACGGGAACACGAGCACTCGAACAGATGCGGAAGGAGGGCGACAAGTACGCGACGAAACTCCGACGCGCCCGCTCCCGCACGATCGCCCGCACGGAACGCATGATGGCGCACAACGAGGCGCGCCTCCTGTCGTACCAGCAGGCGATCGACGACGGACTGATGTCCCGTGAACATTCCCGCAAGGTGTGGTCCACCGGACCGTTCGACGTGTGTCCGATCTGTGTCGCGATGTCCGGTGTCGAGGCGAAGATCGCGGACCCGTTCACCCTGCCGAACGGCTCGCAGGTTCAGGCACCTCCCGGACATCCGAACTGTCGCTGTACCCTCCAAACCCGCACCGACGTCGACCTGTATGACCCGCCGCAGGCGCTAGGCACCGGTGTCCCCGGTGACCCGTACCGGGTCGGAGGCCGCGAGGTATCCGATCAGGGACGTAAGTTCGACACACCGGTCACCGACACCCAACGGATTCACACAACGACCCGCAACGGACGGACCGCGTACAGCCCGGACCGTATCCGACAAGTTCACGACCCGTGGGTCCGTGAGTCGTTGGAGGACGGTGTCGTTCACGGCGACACCCGGGTGACGTTTATGGGTGGCGGCTCCGGTGCCGGTAAAGGTTCGATTCAGAAGTCCGGCGACGTCACGTTCCGTCGTGGCACAACTCTCGTCGACTCTGATAAAGCGAAAGAAGCGATCCCGGAGTATCGGCAGATGGTCGACGCCGGAGATAACAAGGCGGCGGCGTTCGTCCACGAGGAATCGTCGGACATGGCTCAACGCCTGATGGCGGAGTCAATCGACAGCGGGTTCGACACCGTGCTCGACGGGACCGGCGACTCGACGTTCGAGAAGATGGCCGGAAAAGTTGCGCGCGCCCGCGAACAGGGCGGTCAACGTGTCGTCGCCGAATACGTGACGATCGACACCGACGAGGCGTTACGCCGCGCCGCTCAACGCGCCGCGAACACCGGACGCGAGGTTCCCGAGGACGTGATCCACGGGACCCATGAGGCTGTGTCGAAGATCTTCCCGAAACTCGCGGACGCCGACACGTTCGACGAACTGCGTCTGTGGGACAACATGGGTGACAGACCGGAACTGATCTACGAGCGGATCGACGGCGTGGAACGTGTCCTGAATCCGGAACGGTTCGAGGCGTTCCTCCGCAAAGACCCCGATTACATTCCCGGTTCCCGTCGGGCGCTCGCCACTCCACCGTCCACCGTCGACGACATCGTGTACGGAACGAACGACACTCAAGGTGTGTTCACCGAGTTCGTCGGTGGACAGCGTCGCTACACCGCGGCACGCACCGAATCGGTTCACCGTCCGTGGCTCGACGACATCCTGTCCGCGGGTGAAGCGTCCGATGAGCCGACGATGACGTTCCTCGGTGGCGGCTCCGGCGCAGGCAAAGGGACGATCACCGATCCCAGTAAGGGCGGTGTCGTCCGGTTCCGTGACGGCACCATCAAAGTCGATTCGGATAAAGCGAAAGAAGCGATCCCGGAATACCGGAAACTTGTCGCTGACGACGACCCGATCGCCGCCGCGTTCGTTCACGAGGAGTCGTCGGACATGGCGGCACAGGCGCTCGCCGAGTCGCTGGACCGAAGGTTCGACACCGTGCTGGACGGCACCGGTGACTCGTCAATCGAGAAACTCGCATCGAAGGTTGCGAAAGCCCGCGAGCAGGGTGCGAAACGGGTGACCGCCGAATACGTCACGATCGACATCGACGACGCGCTGGCCCGTGCCGCGTCCCGAGCGAAACGCACCGGTCGTGATGTCCCGGAGGACGTGATCCGCGGCACCCACGAATCGGTGTCACGGGTGCTCCCGGAAGCGATCAAGCGTGATCTGTTCGACGAGGTTCGCCTGTGGGACAACACCGGCACACCGCCCGAGTTGATCTACGAGAAGGTCAACGGTGTCGAACGCATCCTGAACCCGGCACGTTGGGAGGCGTTCCTCCGCAAGAACCCGGATTACGTTCCGCCGCGCGCGAACATCCCGCCACCGTCGACCCCGGCGGCACGCCGCGCCCGCCGCACCCGTGAACAGATACTCGCCGACCAGCGGAGACGCGCGGAGGAGTTCGCCGCCCAATACGACGTGACCGTCGACGAGGCGATCATGTTTCTCGACGACGTCCCGAAACTGAAGGAACGTGCGCGCGCTGAGGCGGCGAGACGACTCGACGAGGTGTTCGCTCAACTCGACGCGCCCGGTCTCGGAAGCACCAGCATCCCCGACCCGAGGGACGTTCCCGCCGAGGCCCGCGTCTACCTCGACTGGTTTCGGAATCTGTCGCGCCGCGAACAGCAACGTCTCCGACAGTCCGGATGGCTTCGCCGGACCGCCGCCTCAATCGACGAGTTCGACGAGGCGTACGCCACCCAGTTCGGTTTAGAGACCCGTGGACTGCCCGGACAGGCGCTCGAAGAACATTGGCTCCGGTTGACCCGCGAATACGACCTGCTGAATCAGGCGCGCCGAGGGAGACGTCCCCGCAACTTCGACCGGTATGGCGGCACCCCGGACTACAACCGTCTGCTTCCCGATCTCCGACAGGAGGGTTGGGACGTGAACGTCATCATGGCCGGAGACGAGTTCGAGACCGCCGCGATGATCGCCCGCACCCAACTGGGAGCCGCCGCAGACGAGGCGTACTCGGCGCTCGGTGCCGCGGTGCGTCCGGCGCGCGGACCGGCACCGTGGCGCATGTCATTCCAGTCGTGGGAGGACGAGGTCCGCGATCTCGAATCCCGGCTCCGAAACGAAACGCTGACGACCCGCGAACTGGAACGTCTCGACGAACTCGTGCCGCGTGTCCTCGACGACGGACAGGATTACGAGGCGCTGTATTCGACGATCATTCAGGTCGCTCGTGTCGCCGAGATGGACGTCGCCGAGTACGCGACGATCCCGTGGCTGTAGACTTCCACGATGGCTGAACCGCGTCCCGTCGACCCGTCCGAGGTGCGACGTCAACTCGATCGTGTCCTGCCGTCGCTCGCGGTCCGCGTGTCCGAAACGGAACGTGATCTCGCCGACCTCGGCGAGTACCCCGACACCGAGCAGGGTCGACGTCGGCTAGTGAACCGAATCCGACGCACCCAACGCTGAGCACCGTATCCGCCGCCGCAGATGATAGGATGAGACCGAGAGGAGGTGACTGTTGATTACGTCCGACGAACTGGAACGGATGATGGTCGAGATCGGGACCGGTATCCCGTGGGGAGACCCACGATCGCGGATACCGCAAACCGATGAGCATCGCCGCAAGTGGAACCGCATCGCGGAACAGATGCGTGACATCGAACGTCGAGGGAGAACAGTAGAGATTCCCGGCGAGATACCCGACCTGAACGACTACATCCCGGGAACCGTCTGAGATTCCCGACGGCTAGCCTGTGGCGTCGTGGTCGCTGTCCCGTCGTACGTCTCCGCTAACGCCCGCAGAGGACTCGACCTGCTGGAATACGCCGGAGATGGGCTACGACCCCGCACGATCCGTGAGGCGCGCGCTATGGCGTCAGGAGACATCTCTGCGGACAAGGTGCGTCGCATGGCGGCATGGCTCGCACGACATGACTCCGACCTGAAGTCGCCGCGCGCCGACGATTACCTCGACGGCGACTCCGAACGCCCGACACCGGGACAGGTCGCGTGGCTGTTGTGGGGAGGCGACATCGGTCGCGGCAACCGGGACCGTGCTCGTGAGTGGGCTGAACGGACCCGCGACCGGCTGATCCGTGAGGGAGAACTGGAAGCCGCGGCACCCGGCTCGGTGCGTGTCGGCACCACCGTCCAGTATCCGGTGCCGAAACCTCCGGACCCGACCGAGTATGCGACCGGGATCGTGTCGCGCATCTCGCGCACCGGCACCGTCGAGATCGGCGGCGAGAACCGTGACGCCTCCACCGCAGATCCCGCTGTCGTGATCGACGTGTATGCCCGACAGGGCGACGAGTTCGTTGAGACCGACCGGCGTGTCGTGCGGAACGTGTCCGAGGTTCGTGTCATCGGGTCGATCGCGGACCGAATCCGCAAGGAGGTGTCTGCTCGCATCCGTCAGACGCTGGAGAACAAGGTCGAGGAGCACAACTCGAAACACAAGGGCGAGGGGAAACGTGTCACCGTCGCGATGCTGTCAGCCGTGTTCGAGCGTGGCGTCGGCGCATACCGGACGAATCCCGGCTCGGTCCGACCGACTGTCACGTCAGCAGACCAATGGGGACTCGGACGAGTGAACGCTTTCCTGACTGCGGTCCGGACCGGCAGGTTCCCGCGTGCCGCGTTCGACCGGGACCTCCTCCCGAAAGGTCATCCGCTGTCGACCCGCGACTAGATGCGTCGAGACCGCCGACCCGGGGGGAAGGGCCGACGGTCTCGTCTGTCTCGTGACTGATCCGAGAGGGGAAGGAGAAGATCAGTCCGAGAGTTCTGCCTCGATCTCGTGGAGGCGTGACCGGAGCGACTGGTATCGGCTCCGGACGCGAAGCAGGTCGTCGGCGGCGACGTCGAGTTCGGCGATGGATCGCGCCTGACGCGCCTGAATGTCGTCCTCCTCGTGGAGTAACGCGACCATCAGGCGTTCGATGGTGCGCGCCTCCGACGACAGCGCGTTCACGACGTCACCTCGTAGAGATTCGCGGCGTGCCATCCGGCCAGCCAAGCGGCACGCATGTCGTTGCGATCGGCGCAGTTGTGGCACCGGCTGACGAGTTCGACCGCCACGGGATCGAGGATCGGCGCGGCAGGGAGTCCGTTCGCGTGTGCGACGCGCCCTGCTTCGGTGGCGCGCTCAAGTATCGAGGCGCTCACGACGCGACCTCGACGATCAGCGCGCGCGCCGCCTCGACCTCGGCGGCAGGGTAGGCGTGAGGGAAGCCGTCCCTGTAGGACGCCTCGACGAGCGAGGTGCGGAGCGCGTGAGCCTCGCTCCCGATCCAGTCGGGTCGGCGAGTTGCGCCCTCGCGAAGCGCCTTGACGAGAATCTCGTCGGCGATACGCATCGCCTCGATGCGCTGGTTTGGAGTCGGGACAAGGGTCATGTGGGTCTCCTTTCGCTCGGTGATCTCTCCCACGTCCACGACCTTACTCCGACCGCACACCAATGTCAACACCTAATCGGAAATATTTCGGATAGGGACCTCGGACGTTGGTCGGGACACGCTCTGCTACCCTGCCCCTGATATGACTGCTGAGCGCGAGGACGACACGATCGAGGCCGGATACGGCTACGAAATGAAAGACGACGACGAGTACGGCGACGGTCAGATCGACCCGCTCGACGAACTGCTCGACGCCTACCAGTCGTTCGTGCGAATGGGGATGGAGGAGATGGCGAACGAAACGATGGCGCTCGTCCACGAACTTCAGTCGATCATGCTCGGCAAGGCGCGCGACGACTACTCGAAGGGTCACGGCATGGGCTACTCGAACCCGGTCGGGTGTCTGTCGCAGGCGTATCTCGGTCTCGTCATGTTCCCGGATGCTCGGGAACTCGCCGGGAAGATTCTCGCGCTGATGGATCGCGCCGCTACCGCGATGATGCCGCCACAGGACGGCGGAGGTGAGGAGGCCGACGATGGTGAGATGGCATCGGGTGACGGGATGGATCGCGCTGGCTATGGCGCAGGTGCTGGCGGTGATGGCGGTCGTCGTCGGGTTCGCCGCGAGGTCCGTGTGGAGGACGGCCAGTTCTGTGTCTACTCCGAGACCGGCAGGTCGTTCGGGTGTTATGCCTCGCGTGATGCCGCCGCTGAACGTCTCGCACAGATCGAATCGTTCTCCGAGTCGCTGATCTCCAAGTCCACACTCGCCGAGTTGGTCGACCAGCATGACCTCGCGCACCGGGTCCCGACGGTGACCGCCGCGATCAAGACGGTTCACGATCTGATCTCCGACGAGATCGAGGTCGTGTTCGAGATCGCCGAACCGTACAGCCTGTCGAACGACGAGAAACTGGCGATGCTGTCCAACCTCGAAGGTGGTCTCGTCGCAAAGGCGGCGGAGTACCGATACACGCTCGGACCGGCGTACGTCCCGGACCGTGAGGACGCTCACGGCGAGTTCACCGACTCAGCGACACTTCAGCGGGCGATGTGGGACTGGGTTCGGAAAGGTGACCGCACGATCTACCTTCAGCACTCCGACAAGGCCGCGGGCGAGATGGTCGAGATGATGACGCTCCCGTTCCCGCTCGAAGCCGAGTTGACCGTCCCCGGGCAGGGTGTCTCCAAGTTCACGTTCCCCGCGGAGACACCGTTCCTCGGTGTCGTATGGGAGGACTGGGCGTGGGACCTCGTCAAGACCGGCGAGTTGCGTGGCTACTCGATCGGCGGGACCGCGAAACGGGTCGAGGCCGACCTTCCGGTTGACGCGCTCGTCTGAGTCAGCGCACCGTCCACAGTCGCGCCGACCGTCCCGAGGTGTTGACCGCTTCGACGTGATTCCCGTCGGCGTCGAGGTGCGCGACAATCAGGTCATGCTGTTCGCGGAGGGTGCGGATCGCGCGGCGCGCCTGCTCGTGCCGTCCGTAGATTCCCATCTGGACCAGCGCGTCGGCGAGTTGGTCGTCGGTCAACGGACCCGCCAGCCGCAGGTAGGCGAGAATCTGTGCGTGTCGTTCGTCGAGATCTTGAGACAGGGACGCGGCGGCTCGATGCGACGTCGACGGGTCGCTTCGGCGCGCCAACCCGAATGAGTCGACGACCGTAGGTGCCGGAGTTCCACGCGGGATCGGAGCGAACTGTGGCTGATCGAACAGGGACGGGTCGCTCATCGCACCACCTGATACTTCGTGAGTTCCGGGTTCCACCGGATCGGGATCGGTTCGTGTTTCGGTGCGTCATGTCCGCGACGTAGTCGGCGGCGGTCGCCCGGTGTCGTGCCACCGTAGATTCCGAACCGGTCGACGTTCGCTGAGGTTTCTAACGCGAACTCCAAGCAGTCGGCTCGGACCGGACAGCGGTCGCAGTAGGCGAGCGCGGCACTTTCGCCGGAGGTGGTCTCCGGGAAGAAGATGATCGGTTCGACACCGCGGCACGCGGCATACTGTCGCCAGTCACTCATCACGCTCACGCCCCTTCCTCGGATGCTTGTCGCCGACGTAGATGCGTCCGACCGGCGGCCAGACTGGTGGTCCGTCCGGTCTGTCCTGAAACCCTTGCCAGTCGGCGGATTCCTCCGGTGCGTTCTCAAACTTCTGCCACGGTCCGCGCGCGAACAGTCGATACTGGTATCCCTTCCGGGAGTTCACCGTCTCGACTGAGCGTGCGCCCCACGACTCGGCGCACAGGTCGCAGAGCCGACCCTCGTAGGTGACTCCCCGGATCGCGCATTGGAAACAGCCGTGCCACGCCATCAGCGGGTCTCCGGGAGACAGTACGCCTCGGCGCAGGCGTCGATGCCGAGCCAGTTGAGCAGGCCGACGATCGCGAGACCGAACAGGGCAACGATGATCGCGGAGACGACGGTCCGGCGGACGACGTACCTCCACTCGGGCAGACGTTCGCCGCTCACGACGCCACCGCCCTCTTGTCGGCGAGACAGCGAGGGCAGTAGTCCTCGACCCCGATCCTCCTCCAACCGCCGTCAGCGAGGTCCCGTCGGATGGACAGGGCCGAGACATGCCAGTCGCTGTGTGCCTCGTCGCATCCGTCGCAACGGACCTCCGTGAGCCGGTAAGCGCTCATCAGTTCTCCTCCTTGTGGCACGCCAGCACAACCCACGCGCAGGCGTAGTGATAGACAGTCGAGTGAATCTCCCAGTCGTCCGGGATGGCGGTGGCGGCGAGTTCGTGCGCCTCCTCCTCGGTGATCAGTCCGTCACCGATCCAGACGTTCCCGACCTCGTCGGAGTTCTTCCGGAAAGTGACCTCGACGCCCGCGATCACCTCCCACCCACTCTGGCTACCGTCGGTGTATTCGATCGAATACGGCGCTTCGACGTCACGCAACTTGTAAGGATTCCACGGGTTGTCGCTCACGCCGATGACGACGAGGGTCCAGCCGGGGTTCGCCATGTCGCGGTAGCGGACGACGTCGCCGACCTGCCAGCGTGCGGCGCTCATGACGCCACCGCCACGAGGTCGATCGCGCCGTATCCGCCGTCGTACTCGCCGACAGGGTATTTCGCGCTCGTCGCCTCATATCCGAGCGTCGCGGCGTACTCGATCGCGGCGGCGTCTGAGGTGAAGGCGATCTTCTCGCCGACGCACCGTTCGCCGGGTGCGCGGCTGTCGTCGTAGACGGCGGCGGTCCAGCCGAGTTCCTGCGTGTGATAGATGATGATCTGTGCCATGTGGGTCTCCTCTCTGTTTGGTGTTTCTCCCACGAGTAAGACCTTACTCCGGTCGCCAACCGAAGTCAACCCCTACGCCGAAATATTTCGGATAGCGCCCGAATGTCCGTGGAGGGCGCTAACCCACCTGCTACTGTGCCGGAACCGGACCACAAGCGGGAGGACACCGATGGCATTAGCGGAACGACTGGCGGGAGAAATGAGCGCGAGGGCGCGGGGCTGTGTCATCGGACGACTACTCGACACACTCGCAACCGACGACGCGACCGCGCTCCAATCTGCGATTGACGAGGTGCGTGCCGCCCAACAGCGCGGCGTTCACCCGCAAGCCAGACACGGCATCACCGCGACCGCGATCCATCGGGCGCTCGACGCCGAAGGACACAAGATGACGGCGTACACCGTCCAGACGCACGTCTACGGGAGATGCGGATGCGAAAGGTAACCCAACCGTCCGGTCCGCCGCGCGTCATGTTCGTCGGATCGTACGGCGCACGATTCACTTGTGACTGTGGGCGCACCATCCGCCGCGGGATGCTGATCTCCACCGATGGCGGCGGACTCGTCTGCTCGGTGGCGTGCCTGCCGAAACCGGTCGAGGTCGACGAGTGAGCCTCGCCGATCGGATCGTTGACGAGGCGACCCGGACACCGGGCGCACGCCGCGAGGCGCTCGGCAAGATCGCCGACCTACTGGAACGCAACGGGATCGACCTCGACGAGGTCGGACAAGTCAAGCGTGTCTCGCTGTACCAGTCGCTGACGAAGAATGAGGACGGCGACGCCGAGATTCACGACCTGACCGCGGTCCAACTGTCACCGAAATGGGAGACCGGACCGGAGTGGCCGGTGATCCAGCCGGGACCGGCGGTGAAACTCCCGACCCGGAAACCGCGCGCCGAGAAAAAGTCGGACTGGTCGACGGCGGTGGTGCTCCCCGACATTCAGGCCGGATACTTCCGGCTCGCCGACGACAGCCTCGAAGCGACCCACGATGAGACGGCGATCGACACGGCGCTCGCGATCACCCGCGACGCACGACCCGACGTTGTCGTGCTCGTCGGCGACAACCTTGATCTTCCGGAGTTCGGCAAATACCTGACGACCGCTCCGTACCAGCGGACGACGCAGGCGACGATCGACTGGGCGACCGTGTTCGCCGCCCGTCTCCGTGACGCTGTCGGACCGGACTGCCGCATCGTGTGGATCGCCGGTAATCACGAGGAACGTCTCCCGCGCTCGATCGCGACGAACGCCGCCGCCGCGTTCGGTCTGCGTCAAGGGAACACCCCGGAGTCGTGGCCGGTGCTCTCCGTGCCGCACCTGTGCCGGTTCGACGAGTACGACGTGACGTATCTGCCCGGATACCCCGCCGCGATGTTCTGGATCAACGATCGTCTGCGTGTCATCCACGGCGACAAGGTGAACTCGTCCGGCTCGACAGCCTCAAAGTATTTGGCCCGGGAGAAGGTCAGCGTCCTCTACGGACACATCCACCGACGCGAGTGGGCCGAGATGACCCGCGAGGATCACGACGGGCCGCGCACCATCCTCGCCGCGTCCCCCGGCTGCCTCGCCCGGATTGACGGCGCGGTCCCCTCGGTCAAGGGCGGCACCGACCTCGACGGACGTCCGATCGTGCGTCACGAGGACTGGCAACAAGGGATCGCGGTCGTCGACTATCAGCCCGGCGACGGCGACTTTCACCTCGAACTCGTCCCGATCCGGGAGGGACATGCCCGCTGGCGGGGGACAGACTACTGTCCTCCGGATGAGTGATCGCTGGGTCGACCTCCAAGAAGCGATCCCCGTCGGCGCATACGCGGTCGACATGATGACCGTCGTCACCGAGGAAGGTGTCGGGAACGCCTGCTACCTCCGGTTCGTCACCACCGACGACGACAGCGACCACCAGATGATGTCGTTCGTTATCGACCCCGACATGGCGTCGCTGATGGGATGGGAGATCGCAGGAGCCGCCAGCGGACACCTCGACCGGCTCATCACCGAACGCATCCCCGACAGCGAAGCGTTGGAGGAACTCGCACGACGTCTCGGATTCCTCGACGACGAGGACGAATGATGAAAGTTGTCGTCGTCAGATGGCACGACGCGCACGCCGACGTGTCAGGTTGGGCTAACATCACCGGTCCCCATGACCGCGACCCGTACGAGATCGTCACCGTCGGAATCGCGCTCGACCGGAAAACAGGACGGAAACCCGGACACGTTTCGGTCGCCCAGTCGCTATCCGAGGACCAGCACGTCGACAGCGTGCTCCACGTCCCGAAGGCGATGGTCGTCGACGTCACCGAACTGTTCGAGATAGGAGTCACCGATGGCAAGATCAACATTCACGAAACGCGACGCGGCGACCGCGGTCTCCTATCTTCAACGGGTAGTCGCAAGAGGTCCCGACGAGGAGACCGAACTGCTTCGAGTGATCGACCGGCTCCGCAGGTTCGCTGACCCGAAACGCTGACCTACAACGGGCGACGTCCGCTATCTCTGTAGTGTTGCCCGCGATGGCTGTCAGCACGAAACTCGCCGAGTTGGACATCCGGGAAACCTCCGGTGTCGACCATCCGGCACACCTCCACGAAGGATGGCTGGTCATCAAGAGCGCCGCTGACAGCGACGCCGCAACCCACGAAGGAGACAACCCCGAGATGGAACTCGAAGTGACCGAGGAGACCGTCGTCGAGGAGATCGCCGCCGAGGAGCCGACCCCGGTCGCCGCTTCCGTTGCCGGTCCCGACGAGGAACTCCGCAAGGAACTGACCGACCTCCGCAAGGAACTCAGCGCGATGCGCGCCGAGAAGGAGCGGATCGAGGCTGAGGCTGAACTGGCGAAGGCGGTCGAGACCGCTGGCGAGTTCGCGATCCTCCCCGAGGTCGACGTCAATGAGTTCGGCGCTTTGCTCGTCGATCTCCGCAAGGCCGCTCCCGCCGCCGCCGACAAGATCGAGTCCGTGCTGAAGGCTTCCGCCCGCGCGCTCGCCGAGGCCGGTGTCCTCAAGGAAGTCGGCGCTAATGCCGCCGACGACAGCGCCGCCGATGCGTGGGGAAAGATCGAGTCGCTCGCTAACGACCTCGTCGCCTCGGGTGAGGCTCCGTCGTTCGCGAAGGCCGTCAGCCTCGTCGCTACCCGCGACAAGGACCTTTACAACACCTACCTCATCGAGAAGGGACTCTGAGTCATGGCCTACGAAGCCGCACAAGTCAAGGTCGGCCAGTTCACCGCTTCGGCGGACCTGTCGGCCAAGCAGTATCACTTTGTCAAGATGTCGGGCAACAACACCGTGACGGTGTGCGCCGCCATCACCGACGTCCCGATCGGCGTCCTTCAGAACGCGCCCGCCTCCGGCGGAGCCGCCGAGGTGTGCCTGTTCGGTATCTCGAAGGTTGTCGCTGACGGCACCCTCGCCGCTGGCAACGTGATCGGCACCTCGCTCGACGGGCAGGCCGACGCCATCGCCGCCGGTTCTGACACGACTGTCTACGTGATGGGCATCGCGCTCAACGCCGCCGCCGCCGGTGAGACCGTCGAAGCCTTTATCAACGCGACCGCAGGCCGCGCCGCCTGATCCTGACCGCCCACTAGACACGAGGACATAGAACAATGCCCCAGCCCACTCAGAGTCAGGTCCATGTTGACGCGATCTTGACGAACATGAGCGTCGCCTACATGAACGAAATGGATTCGTTCGTGGCGTCGCGAGTGTTCCCGACGGTCAACGTCCAGAAGCAGTCGGACCTCTACTTCACCTACACGCAGGCGGACTTCTACCGCGATCAGGCGAAGGTTCGTGCCGACGGCACCGAGTCCGCCGGTTCCGGCTACGGCCTGTCGACCGACACCTACTCGTCGCAGGTGTACGCCCTCCATAAGGACATCGGCGATCAGGTGCGCGCCAACTCGGACGCCCCGCTCGATCCCGACATGGACGCCACCCGGTTCCTCACCCATCAGATGATGATCCGTCAGGAGCGCAACTGGGCGTCGAACTTCTTCACGACCAGCGTGTGGGACACCGACTCCACCCCGTCGACCCTGTGGTCGGCGTCCGGGTCGGACCCGATCGGCAACATCGAGACCGGCAAGAACACGATCCTGTCGGACACCGGCTACCTCGCCAACACTCTCGTCCTGTCGTACAACACCTACTCGGTGCTGAAGAATCACCCGGACTTCGTTGACCGGTTCAAGTACACGAGCGCCGATTCGATCGGTCCGGACCTCATGGCCCGCATCCTCGAAGTCGACAACGTGTTCGTCATGAAGGGCGTCTACAACAGCGCCGCTGAGGGCGGCACCGCGTCGTACGCGCAGATCGGCGACAAGGACGCGCTCCTCTGCTACGTCGCTCCGCAGGCCGGTCTCATGACCGCTTCCGCTGGCTACAACTTTGTGTGGACCGGCGTCGGTGGCGGTCTCGGCACCAGCACCGCGGTCAGCCGCTTCCGGATGGATCACCTCCGTTCGGACCGTCTGGAGATCGAGTCCGCGTGGGACTTCAAGGTCGTCGGTTCGCCGCTCGGCTACTTCTTCAGCAACGCCGTCGCCTGATCCTGAAAGGGGACCGATATGGCTGACAACCGTTTGACCCGAGGCACCGCGCTTCTCGGTGGCGTCCAGATTGACGCGACCAGCGAGGTGAAGGGCATCTCCTACGGCACCGGAGCGATCGACCTCGATTCCGTCGCCGCAGGGGAGACCGGTTCGGGAACGATCACTGTGACCGGCGCGGCGGCAGGCGACATCGTTGTCGTGAACCCGCCCGCGTTGACCACCGGACTCGGGTTCGCTGGTGCCGCTGTCACCGGAGCGAACACCGTCACGGTGTACGTCGTGAACGCGAGCGCCTCACCGATCAACGAGGGCGAGGTCACGTTCTCGTACCTGTGGGTCGACTTGACCTGATCACAACTCGGATACATCCGACTGGAACGGTCGGGACTGGGATCACGGTCCCGGTCCCGACCGTTTCACTTTCACGGGAGACATGAAACATGGCACAACGCAGTAACGACGGACCCGCCGAGGTCGTTGAACTCACCGGCTCGGATCAGCAGGCGGTCACCGGCTCCTGTGTGTTCCTCGGTCTCGACGTCAACGACGACGACTCCGGCACAGTTCACGTTCACATCCACAGCGGGACGGACAACACCGGTCCGCTCATCGCGTCAGCGGTACCGGCGAACGGCAAACACGAAGCGTTCTGGTTCGGTCCGAGCGGCATCAAGTGTCCGGGCGGTATCTACGTTGACGTCACCACCGGGACACCTGAGGGTTCCATCTACTACCGCTGAGGTTGACTGATGGCATGGACTTACGGCGGTGACCCGTCCGCGAACGCTCGTGACGCGATCCGGTTCCTGATCGGTGACACCGACACGACCGACCAACTGTTGTCCGACGAGGAGATCGCATGGGTGAACTCGGAGGCGTCCGGGACGTCTACCGGGACGACCGCGCTGTATGACGCCGCGTACCGGTGCTGTCTGACGGTCGCGTCGAAACTGGCACGCGAAGCCGACAAGCAGATCGGCGACCTGTCGGTGTCGATGAGTCAACGGGCGAAGGCGTACCGTGAGCAGGCCGCATCGCTGAAGGCGCTGTCCGGTCGTGAGGGCGGGGTCCCGATCCCGTACGCGGGCGGCATCACGATCTCCGACAAGGAGATCGACGAGGAGAACTCCGACATCTTCCGGACATGGTTCTCGTCCGGCCAGTTCGAGAACGTGCGTGACGGAGGCAGGTCGCAGACGATTCGTGGCGTCCAATACTTCGGTCCGGGAGCCGACTGATCATGCCTGCGACGACGGCGTTCCTGACGGCACTCAAGCCGCTCACGACCCGGGCGGTGAACATCCGTGTCTTGTCGTCGCTGAACAACTACGGCGAGGCTCAGTATTCGGGTGTCGCCACGTCGTACGCCGCATACATCGAGAAGGTCACCACCGAGAACGCCGACCTCGAACGTAATGAGCGGGTGATCGAATACAAGGCGTACATTCCGTCGTCGACCCTGTCGCTCGGGTTGAGTGACGAGATCGAGTTCCCTGACGGCTCGATCCGTCCGATCATCGAGATCGACGAACGCTGGGATGAGCACGGCAAACAGTTCGTCGTCGTGTCGTTGGGGGACGGCTGATGGCGCGCCGCGGCGGTGTCGAGGTGAGCGTCCTCGGGCTGAGCGAACTCGCGCAGGCGATGGAAGCGAACTCGCGGGAGATGACGGTCGCGGTCGGGCGCGCCCTGTGGGATGCGGCGCAGGCGATCGGAAACGAATCACAGAACCTTGTCCCCGTCGACACCGGCAACCTGAAAGGTTCCATGTCGTATGAGCGGAGCGGGACCACGACGACGACACCGGTGATCGAGATCAGGTACGGCACCCCGTACGCCCTGTACCAGCACGAGAAACTTGACCTGTATCATCCGGCGCGAGACGGCAACACCGCCGGTCGCCGCGGGTCCGGTCCGACCGCTCCCGGCACCGAGGGCGGCTCCCCGAAATATTTGGAGTTCCCGTTCCTCGCTGAAACGTCGCAGTATCCGACGAAACTGGTGGAACGTATCCGACGCCACTTCAACGTGGTGCGCGCCCGGGGGACCGGCTGATGGCAACGCTCGACGACATCGGCACCTATGTCGCCACACAGGTCGGGTCGTTGACGCTCGGCACAAACCTGTTTCTCGGACGTCTCCCCGACACACCAGACACCTGCGTCGCTATCTACGAGTACGGCGGCGAAACACCGGTGTCGACGATGGGCGGCGACCAGATGCCTCCGGTCGAACAGCCGAGGATTCAGGTGAACGTCCGCGCACCCGGCTACTCGTCGGCGAACACGCTCGCGCTCTCCGTGTGGACCGCGCTCGAAGGCATCCTGAATGAGACGCTGACCGCGACCCGCTACCACCGGGTCGCCGCGATCCAGTCACCATTCCCGCTCGAACGTGACTCCGCGGACCGCGTGATATTCGCGCAGAACTTCCGGGTACAGAAGGCGACATGAGTATCCCGCCGGACCCGTACGCGGAGATTCGGTCGAAGCCCGAATCGAAACGCCGGACCCGTCACAAGGTTCGGTGCGCGAACTGCTCCCGTCTCCTCGCGGAGATCGTCACCGCACCGTGGCTCATCAAGTGTTCACGCTGTAAGGCCGACAACCAGTCGGACCTCGGCGACCGTTAGAGATTCCACGGTCCCCAGCCGGAGTTCTCCCAGATCGCGAGCGCCGCAGTCAAGTTCGTTTCCGGGTCAAACAACTCGTAGCACTCATCAAGGATGCCGTGAGTCTGAAGCCATCCGTCCGGCCAATACTGTGACGGCAGGCACCAGAACCCGTTGATCTGGATGAGGCCGAGCGAACCGATGCGGGTCGGGTCGTCCGTGTTGTGCGCGTCCGGATCGCACCGTGACTCGCGGTACACGGCGTACGACAGTTTCGGGAGTTGCTCCTCGGGCCAGCCGATCTCGACCGCGGTGTCGACCCATTCGTCGCATCGCCACTCGGGGGCGCTCGACCGGTGCGGCGGCAACTCGGACGCTCGCACCGAACGCTGTGGAGGCCGTGGCTGAGGATCAGGCATCGTCCACGGTGTCGGGACCGTCGACGTCGTAGCGGGCGGGAGAGGCGCTTCTAGGGTCCTCTCCGGAGGCTCGGGACGGTCGGAGGGTGGTACGTCGTGCGGGGCGGAGACTTGGGTACTTGTGGGAGTTACCTGAAAGGAGGCTCCTGCCCCGCACGACGAGAACAGCATACAGGCGGCGAACGCCGCGAGACACACCCGCATGGACTTGTAGATTACAGGACTGTGACGGTCAAGCGTCGTCGGGCCAGTTCGCCGACGAGTTCCCACCGAGGTACTCCGCCGCCTGACGGAACGTCTCACAGTCATCGCGGAGCCGTTCGATCTCCCGTGCCGCTTCTTCGAGAAGTGTCGCGGTCGAGTAGTCGACGGACGGTCGCAGGTTCCTGAGTCGCTCGATGATCGTTGTCATAGCCGCTCCCTCCAAAGTGTAAGGCCATCAGTACCGTCGCTGTCGTAGGTTACTGGAACGATCCGGGGAGGACCGTCCACGCTCCGGACGGCCAACCGTGGTGAGGCTGTTCACGGAACGCGAGGTGAACCTGTCCGTCGGCCCACACCTCGACGAGTATCTCGCCGTCAGGGAGCCGCCCGTCGATCGACTGGGCGTCGATCTTTGTCGAGAACCCGGGGATCGGTTCCGGTTCGTCGGATGTCATCGAATCAGTCATGTCAGTCGCTCCTCCTTAGAAGCAGGTGTCGCAGGTACAATGGTCGCGCCCACCGGATTGGCATCGCGGCGAGGCGTTGTGGCTGGGATGAAACGTCGATCGTTCGGCGCGGAGCCGGTCGCAGTAGGCGCACTCGCTTTTGGGTGCCTTGCCGATCTCGATCGGGTCGATCATGCCGCGACCCCGGAGATGTCGACTCGGACGTTCAGCAGGACGTGAGGCGACACGTCGCCGTCGTAGGTCCAGCACCTCAGGTCGTCCGGATAGAACGCGGCGGCGTGATCGTTGCTCTCGTGAAGCAGGTCCGGGTCGAGTGCGTCGACGTGGACCGCGAACACCTCGACGTGATCGTGGATCACGACGTTCGGAACCTGCGCGGGACCGTCCGGCGTGTCGATCTCCATCAGTCCGACGAACTCGCCGCCTCGCATCGCGAGGAACGCGGCGGCGTAACCGGGCGTGTTCGCGAAGTAGGTGCCGGGTCGCAGACCGCCGGTCACGATGTCCTTGCGACGTGTCGGCCACGTCGCGTGATACAGAACCTCAGTCATGTCAGTTGTCCTCCTCATGTTTCCGGGTGTCGAGTGCGCGGGCGTCACGGTGAACGGTCCGCACCGAGTCGGGACGGAACGTCCGCATCCCTCCGTTCGGGATCGTGCCGTTCGAGGTGATCGGTCCCCAGCAGTTGAGGTCACCGTTCGGACGGATCGCCTTCAGGCGGAACCGGCCTGCGCCGGGGACGGTGATCTCGTCGCCGACGTCGAGGTGCCTGCCGTCCGGGAGGGTGGTCGCGGTCTCCCAGTCGGCGAGCGGGGAGGTGCCTCCCCGCCGCCGCACCAGCGTCTCGCCGCTCACGACGCCACCTCCGTCGGCTGAAGCGCGGCGCGGCACTTCGCGGCGAGGTTACCGATACCGCGCGCCGTCGTGCGGACGCCGAGCGCCTCCCCGCCACCGAGTTCGTAGGCGAGATCGTTGAGCCACTCGGCACGGTACTCCGCTTCTTTCGCCATCGCCTCGATCATCGCGCTCCCGCGGAGCGTGACAACCGTGCCGCGCTTCGTTGATCTGCCGGAAAGGATAGCGTCGACGACGGGAGCGAGCCGTGCGAGCGCCGGGTCGTCGGAGTCGTAGGCTCCTTCGGCGTCGACGAGTCCGGGTTCCAACTCGGAGAGCGCGGCGTCGCTGATCGTGACCGTGATCTCAGGTGTTGAGGTGCTGTCCATGTGGGTCTCCTCTCTCTCGTTGATCTCTCCCACGGGTAAGACCTTACCGGACCGGTAGCACAACGTCAACCCCTAATCGGAAATATTTCGGATAGCCCTCGCGGGTGTTGGCGCTACAACGGCACGACAGCCCGCAGGCGTACCATCAGCGTTCAGTAGTGCGCTCGTCGCCGCAGGTGTCCGCCGTGACCGTCAGTCGCTCACGACTCCTGCGCCTACCCATCGAGGAGACAGGACCGGATGAAGTTCAGAGTGACAGGCGGACCCGAAGGAGATCGCGGCATCAGCGCCGCCGGTCGCCGTTACGAGCCGGGCGACGTCATCGAACTCACTCAGCCGAAGGCCCAATGGCTCGTCGACAAGGGACTGCTCGAAGCCGACGGCGGCAAGACCGCGAAGTCCAGCCCGGCACCCGAGCCGGAACCCGTACCCGAGCCGACCGTCGACGACGACATCGCTGATGACCTCGACGACGACGAACTCGACGACCTCGATGAGGAGATCGACTGATGCCCACGTTCGTTCACGGTAAAGGGACCGGAGTCCTGCTCGACGAGTTCGACCTGTCGACCTACTTCAACTCAGCGGACATGAGCCGCACCACCGACACGGCAGAGACGACGTCGTTCGGTTCGACCTCGAAGTCGTACATCGTCGGCCTGTCCGACGGCACCCTGTCGCTGTCCGGAATGTTCTCGCAGGACGCTGACGGTTCCGACGAGGAACTGTCCGCGATCCTCGGCTCCGCGACAACTCCGCTTGTCACCGTGAACCTCGACGACGGGTCGATCGGGAACCGGGCGATCGTCGCGAAAGCCCATCAGACGTCGTACTCGATCTCGTCGCCGGTAGCGGACATTGTGACGATCACCGCTGACTTCAACGCCTCGACCGACGGCACCGCGAACCTCACCTATTCGATCCAGACCGGCGTCCAGTTGACTGCCGGAGCGTCGATCGCGTTCGGGTCGCTCGGCGACCTCGCGTCAGTCGACAACGCGGCGTCTACCGCGAACGGCGGCATGGCGAACCTTCATGTCACCGCGAACACGCTGGACGCGGCGGTCACGATCAAAGTTCAGGACTCGGCAGACGACGCGACGTTCGCCGACCTGATCTCATTCACCTCAGTTTCGGCGGGTGTTGAGTCCGCCGAGCAGAAGGCGGTCACCGGCACCGTTGACCGTTACGTGCGGGCTACCGCATCGAGTGCCGCGACCAGCGGTGCCATCACCTTCCACGTAGCGTTCGCCCGCTACTGATCCCACAGGAGAATACCCATGCCCACTTTCGTTCACGGCAAGACGACTCATTTCGAGGTCGACGACACCGGCGGTACGCCCCGGGACGTAAGCGACACGCTTACCAGCGTTGACTTCCCGGAGACGATCGACACCGCCGAGACCACAGCGTTCGGCGCGACGTCGAAGTCGTACATCGTCGGTCTCCGTGACGCCACCATCTCGGTGTCCGGCATCTGGGACGCGACCGTCGACGGCTACTTCATCGGCACGGAGCCTGCCAGCCGTACGTTCATCTACGGTCCCGCTGGCGACACCGGCGGCAACGTCAAATACACCGGTGAGGCGATCCTGACGTCGTTCTCGATCTCGAACCCGGTCGGCGATGTCGTCACCTACTCCGCTGACTTTCAGGTCACCGGTGACGTCACCCGCACCACGTTCTGATCTAAACCCTAGAAACACAACTGATCTAACCCTAGAAATAAAACTGAAGGAGTGACCTAAGTGTCCATCAAAGACAAGATCAAGCAGGCAGGCGACCTCGAACGTGAGG
>CBFHWN010000033.1:0-21424 GCA_965659595.1 uncultured Ilumatobacteraceae bacterium
CGTGTGCTTTGCATCGAGACGCAGATCGTCGTCACCGGTCGACAGCGGGAACGTGAGGGCATCGAAGATCAGATCGGATGCCGACAATCCGTAGCGATCGACGGCGATGCGATGCAGACGATGGGCGATCTCCATCTTCCACTCGACGTCGCGTGCCTGGCCCTTCTCATCGATCAGGAGGCACACCACGGCGGCGCCGTATTCACGGGCGAGCGAGAACACCCGGTCGAGACGTGAACCAGGTTCTTCGCCGTCCTCGAGGTTGGCCGAGTTGAGAATCGCGCGCCCACCGATGTGCTGCAGACCGGCCTCCATGACCGGCGGCTCGGTGGAGTCGAGGACGAGGGGAGCACTGGCCTGGGTGGCGAAACGCGAAGCGATTTCGTTCATGTCGACCACACCGTCACGACCCACGTAGTCGACGCACACATCGAGAACGTGAGCACCTTCGCGCACCTGTTCGGTGGCCATCTTCGAACAGCTGTCCCAGTCTCCAGCGATCATCGCCTCGCGGAACGCCTTCGAACCATTGGTATTGGTGCGCTCACCGATGATGAGGAACGAATTGTCCTGATCGATCGGTACGGGGGAATAGATCGATGAGACGCTCGGCTCGACATCGGGCTGCCGGCGTGCCGGGCTGAGGCCGCGCACGGCGTCGACCACTGCCTTCAGATGCTCGGGTGTCGTGCCGCAGCAGCCGCCCACGATGCCGATTCCTAGATCTCGCACGTGATGCGCGTGGAATTCGGCGAGTTCGGCCGGCGTGAGGTCGTAGTGCGTGCGACCGTCGACAACACTCGGCAGACCAGCGTTCGGCAACACGCTGATCGGGACCGGTGAGTGCTGCGACAAGTAACGGAGATGCTCTTGCATTTCGGCCGGACCGGTCGCGCAGTTGATGCCGAGCACATCAGGTCGCATGGCGCCGATCGCGGTGACGGCGGCACCGATCTCACTGCCGACGAGCATGCGTCCGGTGGTCTCCATGGTCACTTGCACCTGGATGGGGATCTCGCGTCCTTCGGCGGCCATGGCCCGCCGGCAGGCGATCATCGCCGCTTTGATCTGCAGGAGGTCCATGCAGGTCTCGACGAGGAACAGATCGGCGCCGCCGACGATGAGACCTCGGGCCTGCTCCTCGTAGGAGTTGCGCAGTTCGGCGAACGCGATATGTCCGAGGCTCGGGAGTTTGGTGCCGGGACCGATCGATCCGGCCACATAACGCGCGCGACCATCGGCTTCGTAGTCGTTCGCTGTTTCGCGGGCGAGACGGGCCGCCGCCACGTTCAGTTCGAAGGCGCGTTCGGGGATGTCGTATTCGGTGAGCACCGTCGAGAAACTTCCGAAACTCGCGGTCTCGATGGCGTCGACTCCCACGTCGAGGAAAGCTCGGTGCATCTCGCGGATCACGTCGGGTCGACTGAGGCACAGCATCTCGTTGCAACCCTCGAGGCTGGCCCCGCCGAAATCGTCCGGGCCGAGATCGAGTCCCTGTACGAAGGTGCCGAAGGCCCCGTCGAACACGATGACTCGCTCTTCGATCGCCTCGAGGTAGGGCTGTCGCGACATCGACGACAACGCTACCTCTCGGTGGTCAGGACCTGAGGAGCTTCGAGTGGTATCGGTGACCTGTGGAACACGATCTCTCGCTCGTGAAGATGCGCCAGTAGGGTCGCTCCGTGACCCGGGAACGCATCTACACCAAGCACGGTGACGACGGCACGACGGGTCTGTTCTACGGGGGCCGCGTCGCCAAGGACTCCACCCTTCCGCGGGCCTACGGCACTGCCGACGAAGCGCAGGCGATCCTCGGCGTGGTGCGGGCCGAAGCCGGACACGGCTCCGAAGTCGAGGAGCTCCTCATCCCGATCATGCGCGATCTGTGGGTGCTCATGGCCGAGCTCGCCACGTTGCCCGAGAACCGTTCGAAGCTCTCACCGGGCGCATCGTCGGTGACTCATGAGATGGTCGAACGCCTCGAGCACGTGATCGACGACCTCGACACCCGTTTCACACCACCCACCGAGTTCGTGGTGCCGGGTGGCAACAAGGTCTCGGCGTGGCTCGACGTGGCCCGTACCGTGGTTCGCCGAGCCGAGCGTCACTCGATTGCTGCTGCACCGCATCCTTCGTACGTGGTGCCGTACCTCAACCGTCTGTCCGATCTGCTCTGGACGATGGCTCGCTGGAACGAAGGCGAGAGCCTCCGAGTCCGCGACGTCCACTAGCCGTCGTTCGATCGTTCCCACCTGAACCCCAGCCGGATCGGGCTGGCAGACTGAGGTCATGACGTACACCGTTGCGACCTCCCGTTCCCTTCCGCGTTCGGCCGATGCGATCGGCATCGCCGTGGCCCCCACCGGAGCCGTCCCTCGTGGGGTCGGTCTCTCCCGAGCCGCTCTGTCGGCGCACGGGTTCGACGGCAAAGTCGGCCAGATCCTCGTCGTGCCGGCTGCGAGTGGCGCCACCGTCGTGGCTGTCGGAATCGGCGACGCCCGCAAGGCCTCGGCGGCCGACGTTCGCAATGCCGCGGCGGCCTTCGCTCGGGCGACCGCCAAGCACGAGAAGGTTGCACTGTCGATCGTCGATGCAGTGACGCTCGACGCGCGTTCGGCCGGCCAGGCAGCCGTCGAGGGATTCCTCCTCGCGTCGTATCGCTTCCACCAATTGAAGACGCAGAAGTCGGTTCCAAGTGGAACTGTCACCATCGTCTCGTCGGCGTCGAAGGCGCGCAGTGCCGATGCCGGTGTCGAGCGCGGCAAGGTCACCGCCGGTGCCGTGTATCTGGCTCGCGATCTCGCCAATCTTCCGCCGGCTCATCTCACCGCTCGGCTTCTCGCCGATCGCGCCGTTCAGGTTGCCCAGGCGTCGGGTCTCGAGGTCGAAGTGTTCGACAAGGACAAGATCGAAGTGCTCGGACTCGGTGGTTTGCTCGCCGTCAACAAGGGATCGGTCGAGCCCCCTCGCATGGTGAAGCTCACCTACACGCCGAAGTCGTCGCGCGGATCACGCAGGAGTGCGTCGGGTCATCTGGTGATGGTCGGTAAAGGTGTCACCTACGACTCGGGCGGAATCAGCCTGAAGCCGAGCGATCCGATGCACGCCAACATGAAGATGGACATGACCGGTGCGGCATCGGTGCTGTCGGCCATGAGCACACTCGCCGCCCTCGGCTGCCCCACCAAGGTGACCGGTTACCTCATGTGTACCGACAATCGCCCGTCGGGCAGCGCCATGGCCATGGGTGACGTCCTCACGTTCCGCAACGGCAAGACCTCCGAGATCCACAACACCGATGCCGAAGGTCGCCTGATTCTCGCCGACGGTTTGGCCCTCGCCGTCGAAGCCAAGCCGCACGCCATCGTCGACATCGCCACGCTCACCGGAGCCTGTATGGCCGCTCTCGGCCCGAAGATGGCCGGCGTGCTCGGCTCGAACCAGAGTTTCATCGATCAGGTGATCGGAGCCGCCGACAACACCGATGAGCGTGTGTGGCAGCTCCCGCTCGAGCGTTCGTACCGAAAGTTCCTCGACTCGAACGTGGCCGACATGAAGAACGTGGGTGGCCCGTACGGCGGTGCCATCACGGCCGCCCTCTTCCTCAACGAGTTCACAGGCGACGTACCGTGGGCCCATCTCGACATCGCCGGACCGATGAACGTCGATGGTGACGATGGTTGGTTGAGCCGTGGCGCAACCGGTTATGGCACGCGGCTGCTCATCGAATTGGCGATGAAGTTCAAGCGGCCGACCGGGCGCGGCTGACCGACTCCATCACCGGAAGTTCGATCGACCGATCGCCGGCCGTCCAGGCCGAGTGACAGCGATGTAGATGGGTCGGCAGGCGGTCGATCTGCTTGGCGGCCAACGGTGCAACGAAGCGACGTACCACGAGCCGTCGACCCCGTACCTGCGCGACACCGAACATCACCAGTCGATCGAGGGCCTTGGCCAGCGGAGTGAGGCGATCGGCGGGTGAGCCCACGCCGAGGGCACCGGCCAATTCGCCCACGTCGACACGAATCGAAGCGTCGACATCAGACGTGATCTCTCCTGCCTCGAGGATGTTCACGAGTCGACGAAGGAGCCACGTCGAAGTCGGTCCGAGAGTGCCGAGCCAGAACGTTTCGACATAGTCGCCGGTCACCGGATAGCCGTACTGCTCGAGAGTGGGGTCGATCCACGCCCCGATGGCGAACGAACCGGGGTCGGTCTCGAAGAGACGTCGTGTGCGGGGTGTGGTCATGATCCTCCGATCGTGAAACTGTGATGTCGTGAATGTGGCCGACCACTTGTGACGAGGGAGGAAGGCTGCGACACAATGTCATCGTGCGCGAACCCGATATCACGATCACCGATCACGACGATCCGGCCGTGGGGCGCGTGCTCGAGATGGTCGGTCGGGCGCGGCGCGTCACCGTCATCACCGGCGCCGGGGTGTCGACCGATTCAGGTATTCCAGATTTCCGCGGGCCGAACGGACTCTGGACGAAGAACCCGGCCGCCGAGAAGACCGCGACGATCGACTACTACATCGGTGATCCCGAGGTTCGCCGACTGGCGTGGGAGGGACGGGTGGCCAACCTGGGTCGGCGTCGCCCCGAACCGAACCTCGGTCACCGCACGTTGTATCGACTCGAAGAACAGAATCGCTTGCGCGCCCTCGTCACGCAGAACGTCGACGGCTTGCATCTCGATGCCGGTCATTCAGTCGACAAGGTGATCGAAGTGCACGGCTCGTGGCGCGACACGGTGTGTTGGACGTGCGGCGATCGTCGACCGATGAGTGAAGCCGTACAGCGGGTGCAGGAGGGAGAAGTCGATCCGCCCTGCCGACCCTGCGGAGGCATCTTGAAGAGTGCCACGATCCTGTTTGGCGAATCGCTTGTGCCTCATGTGATCCAGGCCGCCATGGACGCCGCCGAGGACTGCGACTTGCTCCTCGCCGTCGGCACCACCTTGGCGGTCGGGCCGGCCAACAACGTGGTGCCGCGGGCCCGACACGCCGGAGCCGACGTGGTGATCCTGAACGGAGAGCCCACGTCGATGGATCGCTACGCCGATGCCCTGGTAGTGGGGTCGATCGGGGAATGGTTGCCCCGTCTGATTCCGGCCGTGTGAATTCCCGACTGAACCAGTAGGGTTTTGGGTATGGCGACGTTCAAAGATCTGCTGGCGGCGGCCAAGGCCGTCATCACCGAAGTCGACACTGCCGGAGCCGCCGAGAAGATCGCGGGTGGCGACGTGGTGGTTCTCGACGTGCGCGAGCCCGACGAATATGCCGAAGGGGCGTTGCCGCGAGCGCTGCATATCCCGCGCGGACATCTCGAAGCACAGGTCGAAGGTCGCATCACCGACAAGAAGGCGTCGGTGGTCGTGTATTGCGCCGGTGGGGTACGCAGTGCCTTCGCCGCTCGCACACTCGGCGAACTCGGCTACTCGAACGTGTTGTCGATGGCCGGCGGCTACGGCAAGTGGAAGGACGAAGGTCGCCCGTGGACCACGCCAGCCGCCCTCACGGCCGAACAAAGCAACCGCTACAAGCGTCATCTCCTGTTGCCCGAGGTCGGTGTGGAGGGCCAGGCCAAACTGCTCGGCAGCAAAGTGCTTCTGCTCGGGGCCGGCGGACTCGGTTCACCGGCGGCGCTCTACTTGGCGGCCGCTGGTGTGGGAACGCTCGGCATCGTCGACATGGACGAGGTCGACGCCAGCAACTTGCAGCGACAGATCCTGCACAACATCGATCGAGTGGGTGACCGCAAGGTCGACTCGGCCAAGAAGACGCTCACATTGCTCAACCCCGATGTGAACGTGGTGGCCTACGACACGCGGCTCTCGGCCGAGAACATCATCGACATCATCTCGGGTTACGACGTGATCGTCGACGGCGCCGACAACTTCCCGTCCCGCTACCTGCTCAACGACGCGAGTGTGAAGCTCGGCATCCCCGTGGTGCACGGATCGATCTTCCGCTTCGAAGGAATGGTTTCTGTGTTCCACCCGAAGGCCGGTCCCACCTATCGCGACATGGTGCCCGAGCCGCCGCCGGCCGAACTCGCGCCGTCATGCGCCGAAGCGGGCGTGCTCGGTGTGCTGCCCGGCATCATCGGTTCGATCCAGGCGCTCGAGACGATCAAGATCCTGCTCGATCTTGGTGATCCGCTGATCGGTCGCATTCTCGCCGTCGACACGACCGAGATGTCGTTCCGCACCTTCAAGCTGCAGCCCGATCCGGCCAACCCGGTCACGTGGGAGAACCGCGACCGCATCGAAGTGCGCGAACTCGACGGCCTCTGCGCCCCCTGGCTCAGCCACTGAGGTCAGGTTTCGGGAACGGGGAGTTCGTCGCGGTCCTGCACGATCACACCCACGAGCACACAGGCGATGCCGAACAGGTCGACCGGCGTGGGAGTCTGGTCGAGTGCGATGAAACCCACGACGCCTGCGGTCACCGGCAAGAGAGCCAGCATGATGCTGAATCGTCGCACCGGGATTCGCCGCAACACCGCCTGATCGATGCCGTACCCAATGGCGTTCGAGAGCACGCCCACCAGGACGCACAGGAGCAGGATGCGTAGCGAGGACCAGGCCGGACCACTGCCCGGCGCCCCGATCGGCGACACGACGACCGCACCGATGAAGAGTCCGAGGCCGAGTCCGGCCACTCCGCGATTCTGACGGGCGACCCGTGAGCCCACCACGATGTACGTGGCCCACATGGCCGAGGCGGCGAAGATGAAGACGAGGCCGAGGGGCTCGCCGCTGATCTCGACACCCGACAGAACGGCGACACCGATCGTGGCCATGACGAGCGCGACTGCGTTTCGTGCGGTGCGTGTGCGTGCAGCAGCCACGAGGATCGGACCGATGAACTCGATCGCCACGCCTTTGCCGAGTGGCAGGCGATCGATCGCCAAGTAGAAGAACGTGTTCATCAATGCGGTCGCCACTCCGAACACCGACATGGCGATGAGATCGTCGCGGGTGAACGGAGTGAACAGATGTCGACCCGACACCAGAACGAGGGCGATGGCGGCGCCGATGATGCGTAGCCAGGCCACCGACGCCGGATCGATCTCGTCGAAGAGTCCGACGGCGATCGTCGCACCGATGTACTGCGACGTGGCGCCGAGAACGAACAGCGCCTCGGGAGAACCCGTGCGCAGAAAGCGCGAGATCGAATTCAGGGGTATCGGCTCAGTCGAACAGTTCAGGATCGGTGCGGCAGATCTCCTGCCACAGCGGCTGGAACTGGAACCAGCCGGCCAGCGCATGGCCGGTCTGTTCACGCGTGTAGACGGCGTATTCGTGGGGGATGTGCTTCGGAGTTCCGGCCGCCATGGCGAGCAACTGGGCCTGACACGAGCGATCCATCGACAGGAACCAGAAGGCTGCCTCCTCCACGCTCTGACCCACCGTGAAGAGTCCGTGGTTCTGATGGATGGCTGCTTTGCCGGTGGGGAACAAGGCGGCGAGTTCCTTGCCGGCGTCGACGTCGAACACCACGGCACCACCCTGTTCAGAGATCACCCGGTGGTCTTCGTAGAAGATGCAAGCGTCTTGAGTGAGGGGATCGAGAGGAATACCGAGTGAACTGAACGCCTTACCGTGAACCGAATGAGCATGGGCTGCCGCCACCACCTCGGGTCGCGCCGCATGGATCGCCGAGTGGATCACGAAGGCGGCGCGGTTCACGGGCATGTCGCCGTGCACGATGTCACCTTGGTGATTGACGAGGAGAAGATCACTGACTCGCATGTGGCGGAACGACAGTCCGAATGGATTGACCCAGAAGTGATCGGTGAGTTCGGGATCACGCACCGTGATGTGTCCGGCTACACCTTCTCCGAAACCGAGTCGGCCAAAGATGCGCAAGGCTCCCGCCAAACGCTGTTTGCGATACGTGCGCTCCTCTTCGACGGTGTCGAAGGTGGGGATCTTCAGCAGATCGGCATTGCCAACTGCGGCCTGAGCGAGCAGATCGGCACTGTTCTCGGTGGTGGTCATGCTCTGAGGCTAGATCGTGGGCACTACCCGGGCGACCTGAAGGTCGTTGACCACGGGGAGCCCGCGAGACGCTAGAACTGACCTATGACCGAGATCGCCCCGGCCTCGATTGCACCCACCGCAGCCAATTACGCCCACGCGATCCTCTCGGAAGGTCCACAACGCCTTCTACACACATCGGGTGTGGTTCCGATCGCACCCGACGGATCGGTGCCCGACGGTGTGGCCGCTCAAGCCGAGATGGTGTGGGCGAATCTGCTGGCGATCCTCGCTGAAGCCGAGATGGCGACGACCGACGTGGTGTCGGTGACCACCTACGTGGTGCACGGTGAAGATCTCGCTCCCGTAATGGCGGCCAGAGATCGGTCCCTCGGTGGACATCGCGTGGCGAGCACTTTGGTCACGGTCCCGTCCCTGGCCCGACCCGAATGGCGCATGGAAATCGCGCTCGTTGCGGCGCGTTGACGCTCAGTCGCGTCGAATGATGGTCGGCGTCGGGCGCTCGGGAGCGACGACCTCCTCGGAAGCCCAGCCCACGTACGTCAGCGACATGACGTGTGCTCCGGCGGTGAAGCCACAAAACCGAGCCACGTCGTCGTTCGCGCCTTTCGGACAACTACCCCAGTAGGTGGCCAGACCTCGGGCCGACGCACCGAGCATGAAGTTCTGAAGTGCGGCTGCCGTGGCGTCGCGGTTCTCGGCCGTGCGGTTGGGGGAGTCACCGGGCGTGCAGCCCACGACCACGACGACGGGCGTTCGCGCGTACTTCGTGCGCGCCTTGCCGACCCGATGGGGTTCGTCACCGTGCCGCTGCATCGAATCGGCTACCACACGGCCGAGTTCGAGACGAGCGTCGCCACGAACGACACAGAATTCCCACGGCCAGGTGCGCTTGTGACAGGGAGCCCATGACGCAAGTTCGAAGAGGTCGTCGAGGACTTCGTCGTCGACGTTGCGTTCCAGATCGACCTTCATCGAGGTGCGACGACCTCTGATCACGTCGGCGACGGTGTCGAAGCGGGCGCGATCGCCGGCGTTCATGTCAGCTCTCGAAGTGAGCGGCAAGTCGTTCGAGGGTCGCTTCGATCGACTTCTTGTTCTTGTCGAAGGCACCCATCACCTTCAGCACGAGTGGCGACTTGCTGTGCGTCCAGTCGAATTGCTCGGTGACCATCGTGCCGCCATTGGCTGGTTCGAGGACGTAACGCCAGATGTGCCCGCCCTTATGGCGCCAGCCGATCTGCTTCGGTTCGTCGAACTCGACCACCTCGTTGGTGATCCGGTAGGGAAGTCCGATCTTCATGTCCATGCCGAACTTGGCGCCGAGTGACAATCGCTCGGGAGCGTTGGCTCGCGCACTTTGCACCGAACCGGAACCGTCGATGAGCGAATGTTGGCGAGGGTCGGCGAGCAGGTCGAAGATCTGCTGCGGGGTGGCTTTCACCAGCCGGGAGGCCTGGATCACCTTCTTCGGATCGGATGTCGTCATGAGATCTGTCTATCAGTGATCAGAACGCCGTCAGCCAGGCGCGCACCGATTCGCCCGTACGCCGTCCGGAGAAGAGCGCACCCTGGATCGATGCGGTGTCGCGATGGTCTCCGCACACGAACAAGCCCTCGCCCAATGCGACGTTCTTCTTCGGTGAGAACGGTGGCGACTGGTCTGGTTGGCCGTGCGGAATGCGGTAGGTGCGCAGGTGGCGCCACTCGTCGACCGATCGGCCGAACATGGCTGTGAGTTGCGTGCGGGCGGCCACTTCCAGGTCTCCTTCGAGAACTCCGGGGAGGGCCGCGGCGACGAGGTGTCGTCCGGCGGGGGCGTAGAAGGGACTGATGTTGCTCATGACGGCAACGTTCAGAACCGGTCCGAGTCCGTCGCCGTCGAGAATGATCGCCTTCGACGAGGAGGGAGCGGCCGGCGCGTCGAAGTAGACGCACGACACCGAACGTGATGCAACGTCGGGGATCGAGACCAGGCGGTGTGCCATCGGACCTTCGGTTGCGACGACGACAGCTCTTGCCTCGACAGTGGATCCGTCGGAAAGAGTCACACAGCCCGGTGCCACGTGACGTACTTCAGTCGAAAGATGCATTCGAGTCGCTGGGATGTGAGAAGCGAGCTGCTCGGGAAGGCGCTGCATTCCTTCGGCAGGCACGGCGGCGTCGCCTTCGGCGAGCATCCGGAACACGATGTCGAACATGCGACGCGACGCCGTGAGGTCGGGATCGAGCTGAATTCCGCCGACGAGGGGTCGGAAGAATCGATCGAGCATCGTGGGCGAGAAGCCGGCCTTCACGAGCACTGCGCGTGTGGTCAGGTCGTCACCGCGCAGTAGATCGGCGGCTCGACCGCCCTTCACTCGCCGACGCAACAGTGCGATCCGCGCCTTGTCGAGAAGATTGCCCACTGGTGCGATCGCCGTCGACACGAGTGACGACGGTTTGCGGAAAGGATCGGAGACGTCACGCCCTCGACCTCCGATCCAGACGAGTGCTCCGGGATCAAACGAACACAAGTCGAGAGCGTCCACATCGAACTGGCGCTCGAGTTCGGGGTAGGCGGTGAGAATCACCTGGAAGCCCCGGTCGAGAAGGAACCCGTCGACTTCATCGGTTCGTACGCGTCCGCCCACTCCGGCGGCGGACTCGAAGAGATGAACGTCGACGCCGGCATCATTCAGTGAACGCGCTGCGGCGAGGCCGGCGAGGCCTCCACCCACGATGACGACGTCGCAACGACTCGGAAGTGTCATGCGCGTCGAGTTCCGCTCAACGGATCACTTCGACAGCAGTGATCGGAGGGCCGACTCGAGATCGGCGTGAGCGAAGGTGAAGCCATCTCGCTCGAGCACGGTGGGCAGAACCTTTTGGCCCGTGAAGAGGAGGGCATCGGCCAGTTCGCCACCGAGCAGCAATTTCGGGCCGAACGAGGGGACCGGCACGAAACTCGGACGCTTGAGCACCTTGGCCAAGATCTTGGTGAATTCGGCTTGAGTGACCGGCTGTGGCGCCGTGAGGTTGACTGATCCCGTCACGCTCGAGGTGAGGAGATATTCGATGGCGGCGATCTCGTCGTCGATCGAGATCCAGCTCTGCCACTGGCGTCCAGACCCCATGCGACCTCCGGCGCCCAATTTGAAGAGCGGCAACAGCTTCTTCAGTGCACCACCTTTGGGCGACAGCACGATGCCGGTGCGCAGATGTGCTACTCGTACGCCGGCCTTCTCGGCGGAGGCCGTCTCGGCTTCCCACTGCACGCACACGTCGGCGAGAAAGCCAGTGCCGGCCGGCGACACCTCGGTGAAGGTGGCCGATTCGCTTTCGCCGTAGATGCCGATCGCCGAACCGGACAACAACACCTTCGGACCGTCGGTCAGATCGGCCAACGCCGACGAGAGAAGGGCCGTGCTCTTCGTACGGCTCTCGAGAATCTCACGCTTGTAATCGGTCGTCCATCGCTTGTCGCCGATACCGGCTCCGGCGAGGTGTACGACGGCATCGACGCCGCGCAACTTGTCGGCTTCGATCGACCCCGACTTCGGGTCCCAAGCGATGGAATCGGCGCCATTCGACGCCTGGCGGGTGAAACGAAGAACTCGATGTCCGTTGGCAGCGAGGCGATGGGCAAGAGCGGTGCCGATGAGCCCGCTCGCTCCGGTGATAGCGATGGAAGTCACGGGCCGAGGCTACGACCGACTGGGGAGGGCTGCACGACCGGAGCGGGTGTGTCGGTCGGCTCGTCGCGGATCAGATCGACGTAAGTCAGTCGTTCGACCGGGTCTCGTGCCGAGCCTCGTCGTCGATCACGATCGGGACCGACGTGACCACGGTGTTGGGGCGGTACAACAGGCGCCCCTTCAACTTGAACGCCATCTGATTGTGGAGCCAGGCCGTGCGTTTGGGTGTCACGTTTTCGGGAATGACCACGGTGATGATGTCGTCCTCGGACTCGGCATCGAGTTCGTCGAGATATTTCAACACCGGCTTGGTGAGTTCGCGATACGGCGAGCGGAGAATTTCGAGCTGTAGCGGAATGTCGTGTTCCCCCCAGGCCCGCTTGATGGCTTCGGATTCGATCTCGCTCGTACTCACTGAAATGGCCAAGAGTCGGTCGGGGCGCAGGCTCTTCGCGTACTCGATCGCGTGCAGAGTCCCCTTGTTGATGCCCCCCACCAACACGACGACGAAGTGGGTTCGGCGCTGTGCCTTGTAGGAGGTGTCGACGGACACCAGAGATTTGACGCGGGAGTAGTGCCGTTCGATCGACGAGAAGAAGAGGACGAGTAACGGAATGACGACGGCCGGGATCCAGGCACCATCCTTGAACTTCACGACGAGGACGACTCCGGCGACAACGGCAGTGGTCGTGGCGCCCAAAATGCTCACCGGCATGAAGATCTTCCAGTTCTTCGGTCGCAGTCGCCATTGGCGCACGGCCATTCCCGTCTGACTGAGGGTGAAGCCGGTGAACACCCCGATGGCATAGAGCGGAATGAGAGCGGTGACGATGCCGCCGAAGACGATCACAAGAAGAATCGCGGCGAGCGACAGAAAAATGATTCCGTTCGAGAACACGAGTCGACTGCCGCGGTTCTGGAACTGTTTCGGAAGGAAACCGTCGCGCGCGACGATCGACGAAAGTCGTGGGTAGTCGGCGAAGGCCGTGTTGGCGGCGAGGATCAGAATTCCGAAGGTTGCGAACTGCATGATGAAGAACATCGCATTTCGACCGCCGTACACGTGCTCGGCCATCTGGGCAAGCACGGTCTGGGTGATGCGACCTTCCTCGTCGGCCACGGGTTCGATGTGGTGAGCGAGGACTGATAGCCCGAAGAAACTCGATCCGAGGATGACGGCCATCATCACGAGGGTGTTGGCGGCATTGCGGCTCTCGGGCTTCTCGAATGCCGGCACGCCGTCCGACACCGCTTCCACGCCAGTCAGGGCGACGGCTCCTGACGAGAACGCCTTCAGGAAGAAGTAGAGGCCGATCCCACCAGTGCCGGCGAGGATCTCCTCGGAGACCGGGTCGGTGTGATCGATCGGCGGAAGGTCCTGGAACCACACGCGGAAGAGTCCGACCACGATCAACAGAAACAGTGACGCGATGTAGATGTAGGTAGGGGGAGCGAAGAGCGCCCCCGATTCCTTCAGGCCGCGAAGGTTGGCCAACATCATCAACAGAATGAACCCGACGCACATGTGCACTCGGTAGTCCTTCAAGCCGCTGAACGCCGAGATGATCGCAGCCACACCACCTGACACCGACACTGCGACGGTGAGGATGTAGTCGACGAGGAGCGAACCTCCGGCGACGAGCGACGGGTACTTGCCGAGGTTTTCCTTGCTCACCATGTACGAACCGCCACCACCGGGGTAGGCGAAGATCGTTTGCCGATAACTGGTGATCACGATGACGAGGAGCACGATCACGAGAAGTGAGATCGGAACGAGTCGCGAGTAGGCGGCGTATCCCGCGCCGGCAAAGGCCAGGAAGACGATGAGGATCTCCTGCGTGGCGTACGCAGTGGACGAGATGGCATCGGAGGCGAACACCGGAAGCGCGATGCGCTTCTTCAATCGTTGGTGCTGTTCGGCGTCGGTACTGATGGGATTCCCGAGGATCGCCTTCTTCAGGTTCTGGTACATGCCGGCTTCGACACTATGCCCATCACCTGCGAAGAGTGGGTATCGCTGGATGAAGTGACTAGGGTTCCGAGCGGTCGGATCTCGAGGGTCCCCCTTTAGGAGTCGAAATGCACGTCGTGATCGTGGGCTGTGGACGAGTGGGTTCCACCCTTGCTCGACAGCTCGTCGCACAGAATCATTCCGTCACGGTGGTCGATCGTAAGAAGTCGGCGTTCCAGCGTCTCGGAAGGGATTTCACCGGTCGAACACTGACTGGTATCGGATTCGACCGCGACGTACTCATCGAGGCCGGTATTCAGGAAGCAGGTGCTGTCGCCGCCGTCACCAACGGTGACAACTCCAACATCCTCGTGGCGCGCGTGGCGCGCGAAAACTTTCGCATCGAAAAGGTGGTGGCGCGCATCTACGATCCAAAGCGCGCCGAGGTGTACCAGAGACTCGGTATCGCCACGGTTGCGACTGTGACCTGGACCGCTGAGCGTGTCATGCGACGCGTCCTTCCCGAGGAGTCCGGTATCGAGTGGGTCGACCCCACGGCCAAAGTCACGGTCATCGAACGCGAATTGCCGGCCGGTCTGGTCGGCAAACGGTATGCAACCCTCGACGTATCGGGCCGGGTGAGGGTCGTGGCCGTCAACCGCCTCGGTGCGGCGGCAATCCCGACCGACGATCTGGTGGGGCAGGAAGGTGACATCGTGCACTTCGCGGTGGCGACTCCCGACTTGAACGACGTGATGACGATCCTCGGCGCCCAGGCGTCTGATGGGCACTAGGAGGACGACGTGAAGATCCTCATCGCCGGCGGAGGAAGTGTCGGTCGCTTCATCGCCGAACAGTTGGCGAGCAGTGAACACGACGTGACGATCTGCGACAACGACACATCGGTGGTCAATCAGTACCGCGACCGTAACGAACCAGCCGGGGTCACATGGTTCCTCGGCGACGCGTGCGACATCTCTGTTCTCGGGGCGGCCGGAGCCAGCGAGGCCGACGTCGTGGTGGCGGCCACCGGCGACGACGAAGACAATCTCGTCGTGTCGCTTCTGTCGAAACAAGAGCACGGTGCGCCTCGCGTGGTGGCGAGGGTGAACAATCCGAAGAACGAGTGGATGTTCAACGACATGTGGGGTGTGGACGTCTCGGTTTCCACGCCGCATCTCATCACCGGATTGGTCGAGGAAGCGGTGAATGTGGGACGGGTCGTGCGTCTCCTCGCCTTCGAAGGCGGCAAGGCGCGCATGCTCGAGGTCACGCTGGCCGACGACTCGCCGGCCCGAGACAAGACGATCGGCTCACTGGCCATGCCGCGTGATCTCGTGGTCGTTGCCGTCGTGCGTCATGGCAAGGTCGTGTCACCGAGTGACGAACTAGTGCTGCGCGCTGGCGACGAGGTACTCGTCCTCACGCACGACGCGACTGAAGAAGAGGTCGAAGAGGTGTTCGTCGCCTGATCGGTGGCACGCGCGGCCGATCAGTCGTGGGCCGGGGGCAGCAAGGTGTAGCCGGGGTTCAGCATCACCCGGCGTCCGTGTTCTTGATGAGCCACACCTTCGAGCACGACGGCTCGACCCGTGGTCATTCCACCCACCGAGTGTCGGCCGGTGAAGATGGCCACCACCTCACCGGTTCCGTCGGACACCACCACCTCGTACGCCGGGATACCGGAGCGGGGACGAATGCGCTCGACCACGATCTCTCCAGCCACCTGAACGCGTCTGCGACACGGCATCTCGGCCAGCGGCGGCAAACCGAGGGCGGCAACGCGCGTCTGGAGACGCTCCTGCTCGACTTCCTCCATTGTTTGGGTGAGGCGTTTGCGGAGTCCCACGCGGCCACCCTAGACCCGTCGACCGTAGGCTCGACCTCATGAAAACCCGGACGCTCCTCCTTTTGTCGGTGGCGAGCGGGCTTCTCATTCTCGTGGCCGGAGGCTTCAAGTTGTTGCAGGTCGCGACCGACCGTACCGAAGTGCCGGTTCTGTCGATCGGCGAGTCGTCGCGTATCGGTGACATGAACGTTCGTGTCGACTCGCTCGACGTCGGTGCCGCAGGCACCGAGGCCAGAATCGCCATGTCGGGGGTTCCCGGGACTATCGCCGTCGCGGGTTGGCGTCTACTCGGCGACGGGGAAGTGGTCGAACCCTTCACCACGGTCGGCGACGACCTGTGCGACGCTCGCACCAAGGTGCCCGAGTCGGGCGAGATCGTGTGCACCGTGCGGTTCATGTCAGTGGAGACGATCCAGGCGGTGGCGTACACCCGCGCCGGTGAACAGCGCCAGTGGGCCCCCTGAACTCTCTATGACGGGGGTCATCGGCCCACCGAATCGGGGTCGCCAACCGCTACGGTTGACGCCGGAAAGGCGCCTCGGCGCACGGAACTCGGAGGTGGTCTGTACGGCCGAGCAATTCGATCTCGTGATCATCGGCGGCGGCCCTGGCGGGTACGGCGCAGCCCTGTACGGAGCCTCGGCCGGCATGAACGTGGCTCTGGTCGAGCGTGATGCCCTCGGCGGAACCTGTCTCAACCGTGGTTGCATCCCTGCCAAGGCCTTTCTCGAGACGGCGGCCGTCAATCGGCACGTCGCCCACGCCGCCGACTTCGGCATCAATACGTCGTCCCCGTCCGTCGACTTCGCAGTCACCCAGGCGCGTAAGCGCAAGATCGTTGAAGGTCTGGTCAAAGGCATCGGCGGACTCTGCAAGTCGCGCAAGGTGACCGTCTTCAACGGCACCGGCTCCCTCGGTGCCGGCCGCACCGTCACCGTGACGATGAACGACGGATCGACTGCGGCACTCCAGGGTGCCAACGTGATCCTCGCCTCGGGTTCGGTGCCTCGAACCGTGCCTGGTTTCGACCGCGGTGGCCCGATCATGACGAGTGACGAAGTGCTCGACCTCGACTACGTGCCGGCGCGTGTCGCCGTGATCGGTGGTGGTGCGATCGGCTGCGAATTCGCCTCGACATTCGCCGACCTCGGCGCCACGGTCACCATCCTCGAGGGTCTTCCGAAGATCCTTCCTGGTCTCGATGCCGACGTCGCCAACGTGGTGGTGAAGTCGTTCAAGAAGAAGAACATCGACATCCGCACGGGTGTCATGGTCAAAGGCCATTCACCACTTCCCGGTGGAGGCACCGTGGTCACGTTCGGCGACGACGAGAAACTCGAAGTGGACGCCGTCGTGGTGTCGGTCGGCCGTCGCCCGTTCGCCGATCTTCTCGATCTCCAGGGGACTGCAGTCTCGGTGACCGAACGGGGTTTCGTCGAAGTCGACGAATGGTGCCGCACTGCCGAACCAGGCGTCTACGCCATCGGCGACCTCGTCAACACTCCGCAACTCGCTCACGTCGGCTACGCAGAGGCGATTCTCGCTGTGAAGCACATGCTCGGTGAGGGTCCGGCACCCATCGCCTACGACCGGGTGCCGTGGGCGATCTATTGCCACCCCGAAGTGGCGTGGGCCGGACCGGGTGAAGACGCGTGCACAGAGATGGGGCTCGACGTCGTGGTCGCCAAACATCAGTTCCGCGCCAACAGCCGTGCGCAGATCCTCGGAGAGATGGACGGTCTCGTCAAGGTGGTCGCCAAGCGCAACGCCGACGGAACCGCCGGACAGATCCTCGGAGTGCACATGGTCGGCCCGTGGGTGACCGAACAGCTCTCGGGCGGTTACCTCGCCGTCAACTGGGAAGCGACAGTCGCCGAGGTGGCCGAATTCATCCAGCCGCATCCGAGCCTCACCGAATTGTTCGGAGAGACGGTGCTCTCGCTCACCGGACGAAGCCTCAACGCCTGAATCTCTGGCCACCGACATCACGCCGCAGTACGAACGACATCACGAAGGACGAGACGAACATGGCAGAAGTGACACTCCCGCAGCTCGGTGAAACGGTCACCGAAGGAACGATCACCCGCTGGTTCAAAAAGGTCGGTGACGCGGTTGCCGCCGATGAGCCATTGTTCGAAGTTTCGACCGACAAAGTCGACACCGAAGTGCCGTCACCGGTGGCTGGTGTGCTGACCGAGATCCGCGTTCCCGAAGGAGAGACCGTCCCGGTCGGTGCCGTGATCGCCGTCGTTGGTGATGCCGGTGCGGCTCCCGCCCCTGCTTCTGCTCCGGTAGCCGAACCCGCCCCGGCTGCGGCTCCGGCTCCCGCACCTGTGGCCCCGGCTCCCGCACCTGTGGCCCCGGCTCCCGCTGCGGCATCGGCCGTGGCTTCCGATAATCGTCTGCTGTCTCCCGTGGTGCGTCGTCTCGTGAACGAGCACGCCATCGATGTCGATCAATTGACTGGTACCGGACCTGGCGGTCGCATCACACGCGAAGACGTCCTCGACTTCATCGACAGCCACGCATCTGCACCTGTTCCGTCGGCTCCGGTCCCGGCTGCTCCTTCGGCTCCGGCACCTGCACCGGCGCCTTCTGCTGCACCGGCACCGCGCGCGTCTGCTCCGGTCGTGCGCGCTGGCGAACGTGACGACGTGGTGTCGCTGTCGAAGATTCGCAAGGCCACTGGTGCGCACATGATCATGTCGAAGAGTGTGAGTCCTCACGCCTTCAGCGTTGTCGAAGTCGACTACGCCAATGTCGATGCCGCCCGCTCGAAAATGAAGGCCGAGTTCAAGGACCAAGAAGGTTTCAGCCTCACGTACCTCCCGTTCATCTGTCGAGCCGTCATCGACTCCTTCGCCGACTTCCCGCACATGAACGCCAGTATCAGTGGCGACGATCTCGTGGTGCACCGTTACGTCGACCTCGGGGTTGCCGTCGATCTCGATTACCAAGGCCTTCTGGTCCCGGTCGTGCGCAGTGCCGAAGGAAAACGTCTTCGGGCCATCGCTCGCGAGATCAACGATCTGGCGACGCGTGCTCGCAGTCGCAAACTCGGCCCCGACGAGATCTCCGGTGGCACCTTCACGATCACCAACAACGGATCGGCCGGTTCGGTTCTCACCATGGCGATCATCAATCAGCCGCAGGTCGGCATCCTGTCCACCGACGCGATCGTGCGCAAGCCGGTGGTGGTCTCGCACGGCAATGGCGACGAGAGCATCGCGATCCACCCGGTCGGGAATTTGGCGCTCACCTGGGATCACCGGGCGTACGACGGTGCTTATGCGGCGGGTTTCCTCGTACGTGTGAAGGAAATTCTCGAGACACGGGACTGGTCGGCCGAACTCTGATCATGATGGCGCAGCAACCACTTCGGGTGCGGTGGCTCGGGAGAGTCGCATACCGCGAGGCGTTGGCGCTTCAGCACGGCTTGTTCGAAAACGGATCGGAGCAGCACCTGCTTCTGCTCGAACATCCGCACGTGTTCACCTACGGCCCTCGGGCCGACCTGACCACCAATCTGAAATGTGATCCGGCCGACGTCGGCGCCGACTTCGTCGAGGTGAAGCGGGGCGGAGACATCACGTATCACGGTCCGGGTCAGCTGGTCGGCTATCCCATCTTGTCGATCGACAATCGCATCGGTGCGTCCGATCACGTCTGCGGCATCGAGGGACTGATCATCGATGCACTCACCGAACTCGGTATGAAAGGTGCTGGTCGCCTGCCTGGTTTCGCTGGAGTCTGGCTCGACCCCGGCACCCAACGTGAACGCAAAATCGCCGCTATCGGAGTTCGTTTGGCCCACGGCCGCACGATGCATGGATTCGCCCTGAACGTCTCCACCGATCTCACCTTCATGCGCGAACACATCGTCCCGTGCGGTATCGGTGATCGCCCGGTCACCTCGCTCGCCGAAGAAGGCGTGAAGATCGAGATGAAGGCCGTGGTCGATCTGGTGTCTCGTCTCGCCGGCGATCGTTGGGGTGCAGGTGACGTGGAGCGACAAGACGTCGCATGGATGCATCGCCCCGAAGATCTCTCGCGCTTTTCGCGTGGTGAGGGCCCGGGGGAGAAGGTGCGCCTGCTCGGCCGATTGAACGACGCCGGTGTCACCGACGGACTCGACGTGACCGAGCGCAAGCCCGAGTGGCTTCGCCCCAAGGTGCGACTCGGTAACGAGGTGCTCGGGGTGAAATCGACCCTTCGCGAACTCGGTCTGGTGACGGTCTGCGAAGAAGCCGGCTGCCCGAATCTGTCGGAGTGCTGGAAGGACGGGACGGCCACCTTCATGGTCCTCGGTGAACGTTGCACGAGGGCGTGCGGTTTTTGTCTGGTCGACACGCGCAAGCCGGAGGCGCCCGAAGTCGACGAGCCGTCGCGTATTGCTGAAGCCGTCGATCGTATGGGCTTGTCACATGCCGTGCTCACGATGGTGGCGCGCGACGATCTCGACGACGGTGGTTTCGCTCATGTTGCCGATTGTGTGACAGCGATCCGCGCTCGCCGACCCGACACGCGGGTCGAGACGTTGGTGTCCGATGCCAAGGGAGATGCTTCGTCCCTCGAACTCCTCTTCGCTGCTCGGCCCGATGTCTTCAATCACAACATCGAGACGGTGGCCCGGCTGCAACGCGCCGTTCGTCCATCAGCTGGTTACGCGCGCAGTCTCGGTGTCTTGTCGGCCGCCCGTTCCGCCGGTCTGATTGCGAAGTCCGGGTTGGTGCTCGGTATGGGCGAGTCCGTCGAGGAAGTCGACGGGTGTCTGGCCGACCTGGCATCGGTTGGTGTGAGCATCGTGACGATGGGCCAGTATCTCCGGCCTACGTCGCACCACTTGCCGGTGGCCCGTTGGATACACCCGGACGAGTTCGCCCGTTGGAAAGAAGTGGGCGAGTCGTTGGGAATCGCTCATGTGGAGGCGAGCCCCCTCACGCGCTCGAGTTATCACGCGCGTCAGTCGGCTGATGCTGCCTCGGTGCCGGTCACGATCGGAGATCGTCGGTGAATTTGCGAACAGTCGCCGGGGTGATCGCCGCTCAGCGGCAGGTGGAGGGTGGCGGTTTCGTCGTGAGGCGACCGTTCCCGATGGGCCGGGTCGATGCGATCGATCCGTTCCTGCTCCTCGACGAGATGGGTCCGGTCGAGTACGGGCCGGGTGAAGCGATCGGAGCGCCCGATCATCCGCATCGTGGATTCGAGACCGTCACTTACATGCTTGCCGGTGAAATGGAACATCGCGACTCCAACAGCGGGCACGGCGTGATCACGCCCGGTTCTGTGCAGTGGATGACGGCCGGAGCCGGCATCGTTCACAGTGAACTGCCGAGTGACCAGATGATGCAGCGGGGCGGTCGCATGCACGGCTTCCAGCTGTGGGTCAACCTTCCGGCGTCCCACAAGATGATTCCGCCGCGGTATCAGGGTTACGAGGCTTACGACATTCCGTCGACCGATCTGCCTGGTGGCGGAAAGGTGCGCGTGATCTCCGGTGAGGTGGCCGGAGTCAGAGGAGTGGTCGACACCACGCGCCCGGTCACCTATGCACACGTCACGTTGACGGCGGGCGAGGGGATCCGATGGTCGGTACCCGAGGGTCATACGGCGCTCGTGCACACGTTCGTCGGATCGACCACGGTCAACGAGATGGCGGCACCTGACGGCACGATGGTCGTGTGCGAACGGTCGGCCGGCGACGTGATGGTGACGGCTGGGGAAGACGGCGCCGAGATCCTGTTGTTGGGAGGCGAGCCGTTGTACGAGCCGATGGCACGGTACGGACCGTTCGTCATGAACACCCGCGAGGAGATCGTGCAGGCGTTCGAGGACTACGAGGCCGGCCGCCTCGGTGCGATCGTCGCCACCGGCCCCGGCATCTCCCACTGACCATTTTCTCCCTCACTTTCCCCCACTCTGAAGCGCAGAGCTCGC
>CBFHWN010000034.1:0-20954 GCA_965659595.1 uncultured Ilumatobacteraceae bacterium
CGTTATCTGTGGGTTCGGAGTCGTTTTCCTGAGGTCGACGTGACTAACTGTTGTACGGCACGGTTTTTGACTCTCACGCATGGAGTTTCGCCAGCCGCTGACTGATCAGATCCTCGATCTCGGGATCGGTGGTCGAGCCGTCGGTACTGATGCGTTCGGCACCTTTGGCGATCTGTACGACCGGTTCGCTCACCATTGTGTTACCGAGCAACGTGAGGATGCCGGACAGTTGCTCGATCATGTGCGCGCCGCCGGTGCTGCCAGCACTGCTCACGATGCTGATCGTCTTGCCACGTAGCGCGTGCTGACCCAAGGGTCGCGTCACCCAGTCGATGGCGTTCTTCAGAACGCCGGTCGGCCCGAAGTTGTATTCGGGAGCGGCGATGAACACTGCGTCGGTGCCTGACACGGCATCGCGCCATTCGCGCACTACGGCCGGCGGGTCGGCTTCGAGGTCTTCGTTGTAGAAGGGGAGTTCGCCGAGTCGGTCCCAGAACTGGAAAGTCACACTGTCTGGAGCCAGACGTTGAGCCATTCGGACGAGTCCGGTGTTCGACGACTGACTGCGGAGACTTCCTGAGATGGCGAGAATCGAGTGAGGGGACGACATGCCCCGAGTCTGGCTGGTCGTGACGACGATCGGGGAACCGTGCACTGGCGCCGAGGTGTGGCCTTCACGGGGCAAGATAGGAGTGTGCAAGCCCCCGTGCGCGTGGCGTACACCCTCGAACAGTGTTGGCACCGAGTGCCGGGAGGCACGGCGTCGTCGGCTCTGCGCACGGCGGTGGCGCTGGTCGACGTGCCGGGTGTCGAGTTGTTGGGAGTGGCTGGTCGGCACCGTCGCCCACCCCATCCGGCCTTCACGCCGACGGTGCCGGTCCATCAGCTCCCGTATCGCGGGGCGATGCTGTACGAGTTCTGGCTGCGCCTCGGTTGGCCGCCGATCGAGCGAGCCACCGGACCGGTCGATCTCGTCCACTGCACGGGTCTCATTCCACCGCCGAGCAAGGCGCCTCTCGTTGCGACTCTGCACGACGTGGCCTGGCGTCACCGGCCCGACCAGTTCACGCGTCACGGGGTGCGGGTGTTCGAGCGCAGCTTGGCCGAGATCAGACGACGTGCCGATCTGGTGCTGTGTCCGTCGACGGCCACCATGCTCGACGCCGAACGAGCCGGAATCGACGTGGCGCGTCTGCGACTGGTTCCGTGGGGAGTCGAACGACATCAGGTCACCGAAGCCGACCGAACCGCCGTGCGCTCCAAGTTCTCGCTCCCGTCGGAGTTCCTGCTGTTCGTCGGCACCGTCGAACCACGCAAGAACCTGAGGCGTCTCGTCGAAGCCATCGCCGGTATGAAGAAGCCGTTGCCACTCGTCGTGGCCGGCGCACAAGGGTGGGGCGACTCGGGTATCGACGGCGTCGACGGAGTGCAGTTCATCGGGTTCGTTCCCGACGAGGATCTCCCGGCCCTCTATTCGGCGGCGTCGGTGTTCTGCTATCCGAGTGAACGTGAAGGATTCGGGATGCCGGTGCTCGAAGCCATGTCGCAAGGCGTCCCGGTGGTCACGAGCCTCGGAACTTCCACCGAAGAGGTGGCCGGGGGAGCAGCCGTTCTCGTCGACCCGTTCAGCGTCGACGACATTCGGAGGGGAATCGAAGACGCACTGTCTCGTCGTAAAGAGCTGATCATCTGGGGTCTTCGTCAGGCGGCGCGTCGTGAATGGTCGGAAACGGCCCGCCTCACCGTGTCGGCCTATCGAGAGGTCATCGGAGGATGAGCTCGTCGATCGCCGTGAATCTGCTCTGGTGCCGCCCGGGTGAAGTGGGTGGAAGTGAGGAGTATCTGGTTCGCCAGTTGATCGGGGTGGCGAACCAGGGGATGCGAGTGCGGGTATTCGCTCCGAAGGGTTTCGCCGCGGCCCATCCGGCTCTCGCCGAATTGCACGACGTGATCGAGGCGCGACACGACTCGTCGTCACGAGCACGGCGCATGATCACCGAGTCGACCTGGCTGCATCGTCGAACGCGCTCGGCGGCCGCCGTTCATCATGGAGGCGGAACTCTTCCGGCGCGAACTGTCGAGCCGACGATCCTGACGATCCACGATCTGCAGTACCGGAAGTATCCGCAGTACTTCTCTCGAGCGCGTCGCATGTATCTCGAGTCCGTCCTGCCGCGTTCGGCCCGTCGGGCCACGTTGATCACCGTGCCGACCGGCTACGTGAAGAAGACGGTCGTCGACGCCTTCGGTGTCGATTCCGACCGCGTCGTCGTCGTTCCGCACGGGGTCGACGATCGCCTGAACCTCGACTGCACCCCAGAAGACGAACTGCGACTGCGATTCGATCTCGGCGACGGGCCGATCGTCGTGTATCCGGCGGTGACCCACCCTCACAAGAACCATGGTTTCCTGATCGACGTGGCCGATCGTCATTGGTCGCATCTCGGGGTCAGACTCGTCCTCATGGGCGGAGCTGGTGCAGCCGATACGTCGGTGAAGAAACAGCTCGCCGACGAAAGAGTGGCGCGCTCGGTCGTGCACCTGGGGCGAGTGTCCGATGCCGATCGCAACGGGTTCGTGCGGATGGCTCAGGCATTGGCCTTTCCCAGCGAATACGAGGGTTTCGGAGCGCCGGTGATCGAAGCCATGCAGCTCGGTACTCCTGTCGTTGCGAGTGACCAGGCCTGTCTGCCCGAAGTGGTCGGTGATGCCGGACTCGTCCTCGCACTGCAAGAGGATCTGTGGGCCGGATTGCCGGATCGGGTGCGGGCGCGTCGAACCGAGCTCGTCCAGAGAGGCGTGGAGCGAGTGAACCAGTTCTCGATCGAGGCATCGGGTGCGGCACTCGCCGAGGCGTATCGGATGGTTCTCCCGTGACGGGTCGATCGCTGCGCATCGCTGTGCTGTGCCCGCACTTCGCGCCCGACACGGCACCGACAGGTGTCGTGATGACGCGCATCGTGCACGAGTTGGCGGTGCTCGGCCACGAGGTGCACGTGGTCACCTCGTTGCCGTGGTACGCGAAGCATCGTGTCGAATCCGAGTGGGAGAACGTCACCTGGCGAACGCGAACCGTCGTCGAGCCGTGGGGGAGTGTGACGCGACTCGACCCGTACGCCGGATCCGACAAACGCAATCTGTGGCGCCGGGCCCTCGGTTTCGTCGGGTTCTCCGTCACGGCGGTCGTGGCGGGGTCGCGGGTGGCGAGAGGTCAGCGTCTCGACGCCGTTCTCGTCATGTCGCCGCCTCTCACCCTCGGCGTTTCGGGGTGGTTCGTGTCGCGAGGTCGTCGAGCACCACTCGTCGTCAACATTCAGGACGTCTTCCCCGACGCCGCTGTCGAATCGGGAGCGATTTCGAATCGTGTGGTGATCTCGATGGCTCGTCGTCTCGAACGCTGGGTGTACGGACGCGCCGAAGCGGTGACGGTCCTCTCAGAGGACCTGGCCGAGAATTTGCGGGCCAAAGTGCCGCGTCATCGTGCCTGGCGCATCCGCACCATTCCCAATTTCGTCGACGTGGACGCGATCAGACCCGGTGATCGCCTCTCCCCGTATCGGCGAGAGCTCGGCATCGACGATCGTCCGGTCGTGATGTACGCCGGCAACGTCGGCTTCTCCCAGTCTCTCGAATCGATGATCGACGCTGCCCGCGACCTCCCCGATGTGTGGTTCGTCATCAATGGCGACGGGGCGGCCCGTCCCGAACTCGAGCGGCAAGCCCGCGACCTCCCGAACCTGGTGTTCGGTGAGTATCAGCCGGCCGAACGACTGGCGGAGGTGCTGGCGACCGCCGATGTGCATGCGGTGCTGCTGAAGACCGGTCTCGGTCGAGTGAGCGTCCCGTCGAAGACGTACTCGATCATGGCGGCCGGCCGACCGATCGTGGCGGCCGTCGACCCGGGTACCGAGGTCACCCGTATGGTGACCGGATCCGGTGGCGGTATCTGCGTCCCGCCTGACGATTCGCTGGCATTCATCACGGCAGTTCGAACCCTCGTCGGCGACCCCGAACGTAGTTCGGCCATGGGCCGGAGTGCCCGCCGCCACGTCGAAAGCGAAGCCTCGGCAGCCTCGGTGGCCTCGGCCTACGCCGCTCTCTTGTCGTCGCCCGGAGTCATGACCGATCCCGGGCTCTGATCGGGTCCGACCCGTCGCCGAGCCGTTGGCCAGGTAGCCTCGGACACTCGTGGGTAGAGCATCGAATTCGAAAAGAACGTCAGCCGACCGAGTGGCGAAGCTCGCCGCCAAGGGCAAGGGACGTAAGGTCCGCTTCAAGGGCGGTGCGCTCTTTCCGGCCGTGATGATCGGAGTCGCAGTGATCGGCGCCGCTCTCGTGATCTATTCGCGAGAGTCGATCCCCGATCGCAACGTTCCGCCCACCATCACCGACCACTGGCACGTCTCGTACGGCTTCTACGCTTGCGACTCCTGGTTGCCTGACCTCCAAGGCAACAAAGAAGAACTCGACACCGCCGGCCAGCTGCTCGTCGACGAATTCCGACGCACCGGCATCCACAGCCATGACGACGGTGTGATCCACTGGCACCCATACACCTCGGCGGCCACCGGCCGTAACGCCAGGTTGAAGGTCTTCCTCGACGTGTACGGCGTGAAGGTCACCGACACCAAGATCGAGTTCCCTGCCGATCAGGGCGGGGCCGTCTACGAAGAGGGCGAGACCCAGTGCATCGACGAGAACGGTGATGCAGTAGACGGCGAAGTGGTCGTCTATGTGTACGAGTCCTACGACGACGCCTCGAACTTCGCCACCTACATCACCAACTTCGGCGACATCCGTTTCGACCAGGACGGTATGGCCATCACGATCGCTTTCGTGCCGGCCGGCACGAATCCCGGTATGCCACCCTCGGCGATCAACCTGCCCGAACTCGGTGCCGTCGACGCCGGGGAGGCTCCGCCCACCACGGTCGATCCCGATGCTCCCGCCCCAGTCGAGCCGGGAGCCACCACCACGATCGCTGGACCGACGACAACCGCAGGCGGCTGATGCGCGCAGTCGTGCTCGTGGGTGGATTCGGGACTCGTCTGAGACCGCTCACGTTCACGACACCGAAGCCCATGCTGTCAGTCGGCAACCGTCCGATCATCGAAAACTTGGTCTCCACGCTGTCGCAGGCCGGAGTCTCCGAAGTCGTACTCGCTCTCGGGTTCAAGCCAGAGCCGTTCATGGCGGCATTTCCCGGCGGTCATTGCGCAGGTATTGCCCTTCACTACGCGGTCGAACCCGAGCCTCTCGACACCGGGGGAGCGATCCGGTTCGCGGCCGAATACGCCGGTGTCGACGACACCTTCGTCGTGGTGAACGGAGACGTTCTGACCGATCTCGACGTCGGTCAACTGGTCGATTTCCACCGCGCTACCGGAGCTGAGGCCACCATCCACCTGACTCCCGTGGACGATCCATCCGCGTACGGCGTCGTCGACATCGACATCGACGGTCGCGTGAATCGTTTCGTCGAGAAACCGGCTCCGGGCACGGCACCGAGCAATCTGATCAACGCCGGCACCTACGTGTTCGAACCGTCGGTCCTGAATCGCATTCCGACCGGGCGCAAGGTGTCCATCGAACGAGAGACCTTCCCTGCACTCGTCGACGACCGTTCGCTGTTCGCCCTGTCGACCGACGACTACTGGATCGACACCGGTCGGCCAGACACGTATCGCCAGGCGAATTTCGACATGCTCGACGGCCGGCGTCGCATCGCTCGCTGCGACGCCGTGGCCGCAGGTGCCCTGGTCGATTCCACGGCCGAGGTGAGTCACTCGCTGATCGCTGCCGGTGCCACCGTCGGAGCGAGGTCGGTCCTTCGTGACACGATCGTGCTCCCGGGAGCTCAGATTGGTGACGACTGCCAGGTGGTCGGAAGCATCGTCATGGGGCGATTGGAATCGTCGGCCCACGTGACCGACTGCGTGATCGGCGCCGACGGAGTCGTTCCGGTCGGTGCCACACTCGAGTCGACGTCGCGTCCCGATCCTGCGCTGCCCTGATCGCGATATGCCCCGTCGCTCGGCACCCCGCGCTCCCGACTCCGCGATGGTGGTCGGTGGCGCCGGATTCATCGGATCCCATCTCGTCGATCGGATCCTGTCCGAGGGTTCGACGAGTCATGTCGTCGACTCGATGGCGTCGGGATCGCTCGCCAATCTCGCGTCGGCTCGTCGATCAGGACATGACGGTCGGCTCACGATCCAGCAACTCGACGCTGCCGCGCCGGAGTTCGCCGACTACCTCCGCCATCGACGTCCCGATGTCGTCTACGTCGTCTCTGGCCTCGAATCACGAGCTCGCCAGCCGATGGAAGCGGTTCTCACCTACGGCACCTTCGTCAACGTGCTGGAGGCCGTGCGAACTGAGTCGCCGGAGACCAAGGTCGTGTTCACCGTTCCCGGGTCGATCCTCTACGGCGATCAACCGGCGCGCGCTCTGCCGGTGAAAGAAGATGGGGAGCGCCGACCAGTCGGCGTCGCCGGCGTCGTGGTGTCGTCGATGATCGACACCGCCGACACGTATCGACGCGAGCACTCCGTCGAATTCACGGCCATCGTCCTTGGAACGGTGTACGGACCGCGACTTCGGGCTGACTCGAATGTCGTTGGCGCGATCCTCGCTGATCGTCGAGGTGAGGGCCGGTTCCTGCTGGAAGGCGACGGTCGTCAGACACGTGATCTCCTGTACGTCGACGACTGCGTCGACGGGCTGTTTCGAGCTGCGAATCGCGGGGACGGCCTGATGATCAATCTCGCCACCGGAACGCAGACGGCCATACGCGACCTGTGGGCAGCGGCCGGAGCCGGTGATGAACCGCCACAGGCAGCCCCTCGGGCCGGGTCGCCCACCCGTGTGGCGATGTCTCCTTCACGTGCTCGACTGCATCTCGGTTGGTCGCCTTGGACCTCGCTCGACGACGGTCTCGCCCGTTGCAGTGAGAGCTGACGCCTAGCGGAACAGATCTTCCGATGGCGGCCGAACGATTTCGCCAATCGATGAGTCGCGCATCCAACTCGGATCGCAGCCACGGACCACGGCAACTGGCACACCACTCGACTTCCCCATCACGAGTTCGGCGGCCGATGCAATTTCATCGGCGATGCAGACCTCGGTCACCTGCATGGTGCGACCGAGGGAGTCCGGAGTCCCCCGCAGGTCGACCACGGCGGCGACTCCGGCCACTCCGATTGCGACATCGGTGAGACCGCGTCGCCAGGGGCGTCCAAAGGTGTCGGACACGATCACGCCCACCTCGAACCCGAGTTTGGCCTTCACGATGTCGCGTATGCGGCGGGCCGAACGATCGCTGTCGACGGGGAGGAGAGCGGCATAGCCACGTTCGACGTTCGACAGATCGATGCCGCTGTTGGCGCACACGAAACCATGTGTCGTCTCGGTGATGATGAGATCACCCCGGCGACGGACGATGCGGACGGCTTCGTCCTCGACGAGAGACTTGTGCGAGAGCGGATCGTCGGGATCGATCTCGACCATGCGACCTTCGGCCTTCGACACCACTTTTTGTGTCACGACGAGAACGTCGCCGTCCTGTAGGGGACCGTTTGGTTCGTTGCGGCATGCGTCGACGACGACGTCGCCGAGTTGATCACCGGGACGGATCTCTCCGATACCGGTGACTGGCCAAACGGTGAGACGTGATCCAGTCATCGAGCCTTCCTTTCGACGATCGACGAGACGGTCGTCTCGGCCAGATTTCGGGACACCTCGGGAGACGACATGATGGTGTCGGTCACGACGCAACGCACACCTTCGCGCTCGATGTCGTCGACACGTTCGGCGTCCCGTTCATCGATGACCAGAACCGAGCAGATCGGCGCGTAGAGGCGAGCGACGCCTACCACCGAGGCTTCGTGACCTAGTTCGAGCAGCATGCGATCGGCTGGGCCCTTCAACGCAGCACCAGCGACGATGGGCGAGACCGCAACCACGCGATCTCGATTCGCGGCGAGTCGTTCATCGACTCCCGAGAGTGCGCGGAGTGGTCCGATCGACACCAGTGGATTCGACGGAGCGAGCACGATGGCATCGCTCTGGTCGAGTACGTCGAGGAACGAGGGTCGAGCACTTTCGACTCCGTCGAAGCGAACTGCCGTGACCGGTACCGAGTGTCGACGTCCGACGAAGTACTCCTGGAATCCGACGGTTCGTTCTCGGCCGTCGTCGTCGACGATGTCGACCATGGTGGCCACCGGATCGTCGGTCATGGGCACGATACGGAACGGCACGTCCCAGGCTCGACGGATCTCGTCGGTGACGTCGGTCAAGGTCGCCCCTTCTCGTAGGCGCATCGTCCGGTAGAGGTGAGTCGCCATGTCGCGGTCGCCGAGATTGAACCACGTGTTGGCGGCCGACGACCCCTCGGGACGTACCGTCTCATAACGCGACAGCGATTCCATGGTTCGCCAACTTTCGTCGGCGAGACCCCAGCCGCGGTCGGGATCGATCGCCCCGGCAACGGTGTAGGTGACGGTGTCGAGATCGGGAGAGACGCAGAGACCGTTGATCAGCGAGTCGTCACCCGTATTCACCACGGCCGTGATCGACGACGGATCGACAGCGATCATCAGCCCACGGAGAAAGCGAGCGGCCCCGACCCCTCCGGCGATCACGGTGATCATCGGCTCATTCTCTCGTAGAGGTCGACGAATCGGTCGATTGTGGTGGTCCACGAGAAGTCCGAATGGCGCGAGCGACCAGCATCAACGAGTCGGCCGCGCGTCGACTCGTTACTCAGTGCCTCGTCGAGTGCTCTGCCCAGTCCGTCGGCGTCACTCGGAGAGACGAGGAGAGCGGCATCGCCGGCGATCTCGGGAATCGATCCGGCATCGGATGCCACGATGGGGACGTCGCAGGCCATCGCCTCGAGCAGAGGGAATCCGAAACCCTCGTCGAGCGACGGGTAGGCGAGAACCTCGGCATGGTGAAGAATCCATGCCGCAGAGTCGTCGTCGACACGACCGAGCAAGTGGATGCGCGCTCGGGTGGACGGTGACGCGAACGCGAGTGCCTCGTCGACCATCGTTGCGTCGTCGCCCATCGAGCCGGCGATCACGAGTCGGACGTCGGAGTGCTGTTCGGCGAGTCGGGTGAAGGCCTGGACGAGAGTTGGGACGTTCTTGCGCCGCTCGATCGTTCCGATCGACGCGACGAACGGCACGGAAGCCAACTCGGAGGGAAGCGAGTGGGGAATCTCGGGCGGAGCCGGTCGGGGATCGGCGGGGCCGAGATGGACGACTTCGACGGTCGCGTCGGGAAAATGCGCGGTCAGTCGCCGGGCGGTGGCGTGTGACGACGTATGGATCACGGCGCCGTCGTCGATCGAACGACGTAGCGCGTTCATCGCCAATCGAACGTCGACGTGAACGTATTGAGGATGATCAAGGGCCCAACAGTCGTACACGCTCACCAGACGCGGCTTCTTGGTGGGAGGAACGACATAGTTGGTTCCGTGCACGACGTCGACATCGCGCCAGAGTCGCTCGAGTCGAGGACGAGACGTGGCGGCCCAGGTGCGCAACGCGAGAGCGGCCGGCAGAGGTATCCGGCGTGTCCCGCTGGTCAAATGGGCCCGAAAACTCAGAACGTATGGAACCATTCGCACGTCACGTCGAGACAACTCGTCGACGAGGCCCGAGGTGGCCCGAGCGATTCCCGTGGCCGGACCGTGCAGAGGGCCGGTGTCGACGGCGATGGTCAGCACGTGACGAGTGTACGACCGTAGACTGCGCCGACGCCCCCGACGGGTATCGACGAAGGAGTCTCATGCCCCGCGCCCTCATTACCGGAGTCACTGGCCAGGACGGTCAGCATCTGGCTCAGTTACTCCACGAGAAGGGGTACGAGGTGTACGGCGTCGTCAAAGGGCAGAACAATCCCAAACTCGAGATGATGCGCGACGAGTTCCCGTTCGTTGAGATCGTGCCCGGAGACTTGGCCGATCTTCCGTCGCTCGTGAAAGCGCTCGAGGTCGCGCAGCCCGACGAGGTGTACAACCTGGCGGCGATCTCATTCGTCGCCTTGTCGTGGAATCAGGCCGAGCTCACTTCGAACCTCACCGGTACGGGTGTGTTGCGCATGCTCGAAGCGGTTCGCATGGTGGGCGGCGCCGAGAACAATCCGATCCGCTTCTACCAGGCGTCGTCGTCGGAGATGTTCGGCAAGGTGCGAGAGATTCCGCAGTCCGAAACGACAGCCTTCCATCCACGCTCCCCGTACGGGTGCGCCAAAGTTTTCGGACATCACATCACCGTCAACTACCGCGAGAGCTACGGGCTCTATGCGTGTTCGGGGATCCTTTTCAATCATGAGGGTCCGCGACGTGGTGTCGAGTTCGTGACTCGCAAGGTCACCAACGCTGCAGCTCGTATTCGCCTCGGACTTCAGGACGAAGTGGTGATGGGAAACCTCGACGCCAAGCGCGACTGGGGTTACGCCGGCGACTATGTGAAGGCCATGTGGCTCATGTTGCAGCAACCCGAGCCCGACGACTACGTGATCGCGACCGGTGAGACGCACACGATCGAAGAGCTCGTGCAGTTGGCGTTCGCCGAAGTCGGTCTCGACGACTGGCAGAAATACGTCCGTCAGGATCCGAAGTTCTTCCGTCCGGCCGAGGTCGATCTCCTGATCGGCGACGCCAGGAAAGCACGTGAGCAACTCGGATGGGAGCCCGAGGTCACCTTCCCCGAACTAGTGAAGATGATGGTCGCCCACGATCTTCAGCGTGAGGCGACCAAGGCTGGTCGACCGGTTCCGTCCTAATCAGCCCTCGAGCGGGCGATCGGTGAAAGCCTCGAGGGCTGAACTGACGTCGGGAGTGAAGCCCTCGGCCAGGCGACGACGCAACGACAGAGCGAAGATCACGAGTCCGCAGATCGAGCTGGCCACCAGGCCGATCTCGACGCGAAGGTACAGGTCATCGGCTCCGAACGCCGTAGCCACCACGAAAACCGCCATCGATGTGAGCCAGCCGATTCCGACCGTTGCGTGCCCGTGCAGGGCGATCACGGCCTGTGCAGTGGCCAGCGCGACCATGTAGATCGAACTGCCGAGCGCAAGGAGGGTCAGCGTTCGACGATCGAGTCCTCCGTCGTACACCACGTCGAGAAGTGGAGGACCGATCAGGAAAGAACCGACGGTTCCGATGGCGCCCACACCGATGACGACAAGGAGCAGACGTCGGAAACCGTTGCGGAACTCCTGCAGGTCGTTCTGCGCGGCGAGGCGGGCGAGGCGGGGCAGTAAGGCCGCCTGCACGGCTTGGAAAAGAAAGAGTGGAATTCGGGCGAGCAGGACTCCGTTGCCAAAACGCGTGACCCGCTCGGCCTCGTCGGAGCGAGCAAGGATGTCGACGGCGATCGGGCCGGCGTTCACGAGTCCGGCGCCCATCAGCGATCCGAGGAGAAGCCATCCAAGGTTGGGTGTGACCTCGCTCCATGGGGCCTCGGGACCGGGATCGGTGGTGAGGCGACCTCGTGCGACGACGTATGCCACACCAGTGAGGGGCGACAGGGCCACCAGTAATGCGTAGGCGCCGACATTCTCGACACCGAACTGCCACAAAATGATGGCGCCGACCACGCGAACGAATCCATCAGCCCCCATGACGATCCCGTAGGACGAGAATCGAGCTTGGCCCGAACAGATTCCGCGAGCCAAGTGGGCCGGCGCATAGGCCATGAAGGCGATGATCAGCGATGCGGTGACGAGGGCGTAGCCCTCGAAGAACTCTCGGGTAGCAATCGAACTGAATCCGGCCATCACTGCCACGACCACGGCGGAGATGGCGACGCCGAGTGGCACCACCCGGGTGACAATCGGTCGACCGCCGATACCGAGGGCTCGGCGATGGGCGAGCGCTCGACCCATTTCCTGCTCCAAGGGCAAAAAGAAGCCGGGAGCCACGACGAAGGTGGCAAACCACAAGGCGACGATCGGTTTGAAGTCGTCTTTGCCGAGGGCCTCCTGGCCGACCTTGAAAAAGAGGTAACTGGAGAGGCCCGCGATCACGAGACCCGCGCCGACGGCCGTGGTGCCCTCGGGTAGGGAAGGTCGGGGCTCGACGCCCTGGTCGGTCTCGCTCATGGTGGCGTCATCATCTTCGCTCGTCAGGTTCTCCACGCTAGCGATGAGGCACGCTCGTGATGAGGAGGGTGTCGGACAGGGAGTGCGACCGCATCGGGGCTGGCCACACGGCTAGCCTTCGGCCATCGTGGTCCCACCCTCCACCCCGTCCGAGTCCTCCCTGGGCCAGGCGGCACCGGGTGGGGCGGTCCCCGGGGTCGTGGCCGCGGTGGTGGTCGCCCCGTCCAGTCCCGATCTGGCCGATGTTCTGACGTCGCTGGCCGCTCAGGACTATCCGTCAGTACAGGTGGTCCTGCTCGTCACGTCGACCGATGACGAGATCGTGGCCGCCCATCGCGACTTGGCCCTCTCGCTCGTTCCGACGGCCCACGTCCGAGGGGTGGGAGACGTGGGGTTCGCCCGAGCCGCGAACCAGGTTCTGAGATTGGTCGAGGGTGATGGCGGACTCTTCGCGCTCATGCACGATGACGTGGTTCTGGCTCCTGATGCCATCAGCCGTCTGGTGGAGGAGATGTTCCGGTCGAACGCTGGGATCCTCGGACCGAAGCTCGTTCGGTGGGAGGCACCGGAAATTCTGTCGTCGGTCGGATTCGACGTCGACCGGTTCGGTGAGCTCGATGACGGTCTCGAACCCCTCGAGCTCGATCAGGAGCAGCATGATGCGACCGGCGACAAGTTCGCGTTGTCGTCGGCATGTCTGGTGATTCGCGCCGATCTCTTCCGACGACTCGGAGGATTCGACATCGATCGCCCGTTCCACGGGGAGGCTCTCGACCTATGTTGGCGTGCCCATGTCGCCGGAGCACGAGTCGTCGTGGTTCCCGATGCGGTGGCGCGTCATCGGCAGGCGATGTTCCATCGTGCCCCGACTCTCCTCAGTGAATCCGATGCCGAACGCCAAAGATTGAGCACCGTCGTGTCGGCGACTGGCGGATTGCGTCTCGTGACAGTGATCCCCGGTCTCGTGATCCTCGGTGTCTCGACGGCGTTGGTCGCTTTGTTGCGCGGTCGTCCCAAGGCAGCCGTGGCGCGGGTGGCCGCCATCGTGTCCCTGGTGACCGGAGCGCCCCGTCTCGTCGCCCGTCGTCGCCGGATCGCCGCGATTCGAACGGTTCCCGATCGGGAAATCGCCGATCTGCTGGTGAAGGGAAGTGTCCGCTGGAACCGGTTCCGACGAGGTCGCGCGCGCCGCAGCGATCTCGACGAGGTCTCCGCACGTGCTGAACGTTCGACGTTGTCGATGGTCGTCTGGACCGTTCTCGTCGTCTTGTTGCTCATCGGTGGCCGACGGATCCTCACCGAGGGTGTGAAGCCGGTGGGTGAATTGTTGCCAGTGCCCGATTCGCCCGTCGACATGATCCGATCTCATCTGTCGGGCTGGTGGGACCGTGGGCTCGGTGACACGACGTCCCAACCGACCGGAATCCTGTTGCTCGGAATCGTCGGGCTGGCCTCGTTCGCGCAGATGGGTCTTGTGCAGACGGTCGGGGTGTTCGGAGCGCTGCTCGTGGGATGGTGGGGGGCATCGCGTCTCGTACCCGGACGTGGTGGTTCTGTCGCTGCCGTCGTCTACGCAGCAGTTCCACTCCCATACGCCGCCATCGCCTCCGGACGACTGGCCGCGCTGGTCGCCTATGCCGTCGTTCCCTGGACGGTCGTGCTGGCGAAGAGGGTGGTCGACGATTCCTCGATCGAGCAGAGAGTGTCGACGCTCGCTCGACTCGTTCTCGTCGTTGCGGTAGCAGCCGCATTCGCTCCGTCGGCCGCAGTCGTCGCACTAGCCGTACTCGTGGTGGTGGCGGTCGCATCTGTCGTGAGCGGGGGCTCGTGGCGACGTTCGGCGATGACCATCGCGGTTTCGCTCGTGGCGTTCACGGGTGCGATCGTTCTGCAACTGCCGTGGTCACTTCGCTTCTTGGACGGCGATGGATGGGTGGCCGTGGTTGGCAGTCCCGAGCGGCTGACGGCCGACCGCGGACTCTGGCGTCTCCTGCGGTTCGACATCGGACCGGCAGCACTCGGAGGTCTTGTGATCGCGGTCTACGCCTCGCTCATCGTCGGACTGTTGGTAGCGCGTTCGGTACGTTTGGTCGGAGCTTTCACAGCTGTACTGGTGTCGTCGATCTTCCTTGTTCTGGCCGTAACCGCCGATGCTGGCGCTTGGTGGTTGCCCCAAGCGGGGGTCCTTCTGGCGCCGGTCGCTTTCGGTCTCGCCCTCGGAGCGGGAACGCTCGTCACGTCGTTCCAGTTCGATGTGCGCGGCGGACGATTCGGATTGCGCCAACCGGCCAGCGTCGTCGCTCTCGCCGCAGTGGTGGTCGGATGTCTGCCGATAGCAGCCGCAGCAGTGGACGGGCGTTGGCAGCAGCCGGCCACGAGCTTCGTCTCCCAGCTCGACGAGTTGTTGGCCGATCCGGAATCGAGTGGTGACTATCGCGTCCTCGTCGTCGGCGATCCGGAACTCGTACCCGGTGCTGATCGTTTCCATGCTGAAGGGATCGCGTATTCGATCGTCGACGGCGGACGATTTGACGTGAACGAGACCTGGTCAGCGCCGGGTTCGGTCGACGGACGAGCCGTCGACGACGTTCTCACGGCGATGGCCACTCGGTCCACGGCTCGCGCCGGGCGGCTGATGGCTCCGTTCGGTATTCGCTACGTGGTCGTGCCGGTCGTCGACCGCGTGCGTTCGACTCCAGAATCTCCGCGACCACTTCCCGGAGGGCTGATCGCCGCGCTACGTGAGCAGCTCGATCTTCGAGCCGTCTACAGCCCGGCGAGCATGATCGTGTTCGAGAACGAGCAGTGGATCTCGACATCGGCCATGTTGAGTGATGTCGCGGCCGAAGCGAGTGAGCTCGGTGGAGCGGGGGCGCTCGTGCGCACCGAATTCGGGAGTACTCGTCCGGTCCTCACTGGAACCACGGCGTGGACGGGACCGAGCGAACCCCTCGGCCCCGGATACGTACACCTCGGCGTTCCGTTCGACGATCGGTGGTGGGTCGACGTCGACGGGCGACGAATCGACGCCCAGGGGTCCTTCGGATCCGTCATGGCCTTCCCTCTCGACTCTCGAGGTGACGTTGCGCTGCATTACGACCGTCCGCTGAGTCGATGGCTGTGGCTCGTCGTTCAAGTCGTGGTGTGGGTCGGAATCCTCGCTGCGGTTCGTCGACGCCGACGGGTGCCGTCGGTCGATCTCACGCCGGTCCTTCAGATGCCGAACCAGTCACTTTCGATTTCGACGCTCGAGAACGACGAGAGTGGTGATCGATGAATCGCCGCGTCGTCGTGATCGCTCTCGGGCTTCTCTCCGCCGTCGGAGTCGTGGTGGCTGCTACGACTGATGCCGCGAGATCCGATGTGGTGTTCGGTCGTGGTGACGATCCGGGTACACCTCGTCTCGTGATCACCGACGACATCGTGACTGTGACATGGTTCTGTGGAGGCACGTCCGCCCTCGGACTGAGCGACAGTGGGGAGTACGGGGGAGAGGTCGTGCTCACCAACATCACTGATTCGCCGTCCTCGGGAACCGTGACGGTGTTCTCGATCGACCAGGACCCGGTTGTCGTGTCCGTCGAGGTCGCCCCCCGTTCGCAGTCGACGGTCGATCTCGACGCCACGTTGACGGCGTCGTACGTGAGTGCCATGGTCGAAGTCGACCGTTCCGAAATTTCAGTCGAGCAGATCTCCCGTCATCCGGCCGGTGACGTGGTGTCCACGTGTACGGCGACGACGTCCGACCGATGGTACGTCGCCGATGGTTTCACAGCCGACGGCTCCGACATGAGAGTTCTCGTGACAAATCCTTATCCGACGGCCGCGATCGTCGACGTCGAGATTTCGACGGGGGCCGGACCGCGCACCCCCGATCAGTTGCAGGGATACGTGATTCCGCCCCGTTCACTGCGTGTGCTGAACATGGAGGACGCTGGCTTCCGCGACGAGCTCGTGGTGGCGGTCAACATTCGAGCCACGACTGGTCGCATCGTGGTGGCCAAAGATCAGCATTACCTCGGAGGTGGGCGTCTCGGTCACGTCACGTCGCTTGCATCTCCGGCCGTGAGTGACGAATGGTGGTTCGCCGACGGCCGTCTGTCCGACGGGGTCGCGGAGCGGCTGGTGATCTTCAATCCGACCGAAGACGATGTGGAGGCCGATGTCGTCGTTCTCGGGGTTCAGGCCCTCGAGACCGACTACGAAGCGGCTTCGCTGACGGTGCCGAGTCGCGAGGTGGTCACCTTCGACGTGGCTGGACTTCCAGCGATTGGTGACGGACCTCATGCCGTACTCGTGACGGCGTTGTCCGGGCCGTCTCTCGTCGTCGAGCGAGTGATCACCGAGCCGGCCGGGCAATCGGTCGTGACCTCGACGATGCTCGGACTACAGGGTGAAGCACTGACGAGTGAATGGTTCGCTTCCGTGACGGCGACCGACAGCGATGGGACGGCGCTGGTGATCCTGAACGTGTCACCCGATCCGACCACGATCGATGTCTCGTCTTTCGGGCCGGGTGGACCCGAGCCGATCGGCGATCTGACCGGGATCACCCTGGAAGCCAACGAACGACGAGAGATCGCGCTCGGTGACGTGGCGGGACGACCGATCTCGATTGTGGCCTCCGATGCAATCGTGGTCGAGCGGTTGCTCGAACGTAACGAGAGTGCCATCGGACGTCTGCACGCGTTGGCCCTTCCGGTGCGAAGGCGGTGACATCGTGAGCAACGTTCTCGTCGCCATCGGAGTGTTCGTCGTCGTGGTTGCGATCGCCTTGGTGGCCCGCCGTCGCCAGGTGACCGATGCTCCGACTCAGAGATCGTGGACCGTGCCGCAACAACTCGATCCGACCGACTTCCCGACTCGGGGTCAAGGCTGGTCGGTGGTGGTCTTCACGTCATCGTCGTGTCATGTATGTGCCGATGTGACCACCAAGGCTCTTGTCTTGGCGAGCCAGGAGGTGACGGTGACCGAGGTCGAGTACTCGCAACGCCGTGACTTGCACGCAAAGTACGGCATTGACGCTGTGCCGACACTGCTGGTTGCTGATCGAAACGGGGTCGTGCACCACCACAGTCTCGGTCCGGTGACCGCAACTGACCTATGGGCTGCCGTCGCACGGGTCCGTGATCCGGGCCTACCGGTCGTCGAGGGAGGCTGCGCGTCGCACGGGCGCGACGACGATCACTGATCGGTGAGAGTCTCCGCAGAGGGCGACGGCTCACCGAGACCTTGTTGAACCAGTCGAGCCACTTTGTCGCCGTCGATCGTTTCTTCTTCGAGGAGAGCCTCGGCGACGAGGTCGAGTCCGCGGCGATGTGTGGTGAGCAGTTCGGCGGCTCGTTCCTCTTGTTGGCGAAGAATCGTGTTGATCTCCTCGTCGACGAGGCGGGCGGTGTCATCGGAATACTCGCGTCCACTCGTCATGAGGTCTTCGCCGAGGAAAACCTGCTGATTGCTGTGCCAGGCCATGGGTCCGACCTGGTCGCTCATGCCCCACTCGCGCACCATGCGACGGGCGAGACCCGTCACGACTTCGAGGTCGTTGGCGGCGCCAGTGGTCTGCTGGTCGAAAACGATGCTCTCCGCAACACGACCGCCAAGTGCCATACAGATTCGATCCAGCACGTAGTCGCGTGAATAACTGTGCCGTTCTTCGGGGAGAGTCTGGGTCACTCCGAGCGCCATGCCCCGCGGCAAGATGGTGACCTTGTGCAGCGGATCGCCGTTCGGTAGCACGGCTGCCAGAACAGCATGGCCACCCTCGTGATAAGCGGTGGTCCGCTTTTCTTCGGCCGAGAGGATCAGTGAATCACGACGGGCGCCCATCATGATGCGATCTCGAGCCGACTCGAAGTCGATACGTTCGATCTGAGCGCTACCGCGGCGAACGGCAAACAGGGCGGATTCGTTCACGAGGTTGGCCAGATCGGCGCCACTCATCCCAGGTGTGCCTTTGGCCATGATTTCTAGGTCGACATCGGGACCCATGCGCTTGTCGAGTGAGTGGACTTTCAGGATGGCCAGGCGCTCTTCGAATTCGGGCAGTGGCACCACGATCTGGCGGTCGAAGCGTCCGGGGCGTAGCAACGCCGGATCGAGGACGTCGGGTCGGTTGGTGGCGGCGATGATCACGATCCCCTCGGACGTCTCGAATCCGTCCATTTCGGCGAGCATCTGGTTGAGAGTTTGCTCTCGCTCGTCGTGGCCGCCACCGAGTCCGGCGCCGCGCTTGCGACCAATGGAGTCGATCTCGTCGATGAAGATGATGGCTCGCCCCATCTTGCGAGCCTGCTGGAACAGATCGCGAACACGACTCGCGCCCACACCGACGAACATCTCCATGAAGTCCGAACCCGTGACCGACAAGAAGCCGACGCCCGCCTCACCGGCCACGGCGCGAGCGAAGAGGGTCTTGCCTGTTCCGGGCGGGCCAACCAGAAGGATTCCCTTCGGCACACGGGCGCCGATCTCCTTGAAACGCTCGGGCATACGAAGAAAATCGACCACTTCTTTGATCTCGGTCTTCACACCGTCGTAGCCGGCGACGTCGGCGAACGTGGTGGACGGTCGATCGGTCGTATAGGCCTTGGCGCGGCTGCGTCCGATCGACATGACGTTGCCCATCTGCCCCGAAGCTCGTCGGTTCATCCAGACGAGGAACCCCATGATGAGGATGAACGGCAACAGGAGCGGAATGAGACTGACCAGCCAGTTGGACTGGGGGGTACTGGCCTGGAAGTCGACTCCTTGGGTGCGGAACAGAGCACGGTCGGACTCGTTCGGAAAGCCGGGGGGAGCGGTCGTGGAGAACTCGCTGCCGTTCGTGAAGACACCGGTGATTCCGAGAGTGGTGTTGTTCAACTTGAATTCATCGACACGTCCGGCCTCGACCTGCGTCATGAATTCCTCGAAGCCGATCTTTTCGCGGTCGGGTCCGGGCAGTAGTTGCGGTCCGAAGATGAGGAGAAGGACGATGCCGAGAAGAACCCATGGCGACCACTTCGGGAGGGCGGGACGACCGCCGCGCCCTTCCGAGCGCGACTCGTCTGACTTCGACGGGGTCGAGCGCCGGCGATTGCCGGAACGATCTCCGGGCGGCGGAGGCGGCGGCGGGGGAGTCGGATCGCTCATGACCCCATGCTAGGGCGGGGGTGCGCGGGCCCGCACCGCGGAGCATGGCGTGAGAGAGACGTCACGCGGCGTCGGTGTCGATGTGGATCCATGCAGGTGAACGGGCCGAAATCCACGTTCTGAACGTCTCGTTTGCGTACCGTTGTCTCATGCGCCTCTGCACACGAAACGGGTGTCGCGACCATGCTCGCACCTCGATCACCTTCCACTATCCGACGTCGGTGGTCTGGCTCGATCATCTCGCAGACGAACGCATCCCGGGCGTATACGAGTTCTGCGAATCGCATCTCGAACGGTTCGTATCGCCAAAGGGCTGGCGACTCGAAGATCGCCGACGAGTCGAGGTCCTTCCCTTCGTTCACCGTCTCGCCGGTTGAACGTCCCGTGCGACCGGCCAGCAACGACGCGCGTTTCTCCGTAGGAACAGCCGTTGCCGTCTGGCTCGGTGCCTACGTGGCGGCCCTTCCACTCCAGGCAGGGGTCATCTCGTTGCTCGGGCAGGCGGGGGTCGACCCTGACGACTGGCCGACGTCCACCATGGTGGCGACCGTGCTGTGCCTCTGGGTTCCCTTCGTCGTGGCGCTCGCCATTCTCAGTGGTCGTCGTGGATCGGGATCCGTGCGCGACGACTACCGCGTCCGTTTTCGACCGATCGACCTGGTGGGTCTGCCCATCGGGATCGCCGGTCAGTTCGTTCTCGTGCCCTTGCTCTACTGGCCACTCACGACCCTCTTCCCCGATGCGTTCGATCCTGCGAAGGTCGAGGAACGAGCGACCGATCTCTGGAATCGAGCCGACGGATGGTGGGTGCTGGCACTGATCGCCGTCGTCGCCATCGGAGCGCCGCTCGTCGAAGAATTCGTCTATCGAGGCGTGATTCTCCAGTCGCTCGAAGGACGATTCAACGACACGATCGCCCTCGTGGTGTCGGCCGCCTTCTTCGGAGCGATCCACCTGCAGCCGGTGGAGTTCCCCGGACTATTCCTGATCGGGCTCGTGTTCGGTCTGTGCTGGCAGCGTTCGGGCCGAATCGCGTGTCCGATCCTGGCCCATCTCGCCTTCAACGCCTCGGGTCTTCTCCTCGCCGCCAACTGATCGGACCGAACGATGGTCGAGTGGCAGAATGAAGAAGTGAGCGATCCGACGGATCTTCCAGTGGACGATCTCGAGCTCGAACCGCGACGGGTCTCGCATCCGTTCCGTGGATGGTCACGTGAGAAGCTCGTCCGCTTCTGGATCCGGGTGGGTTTCCTGGGTGTCACCACTGTCATCGCTCTGCGTGTCGTGCAGCCGTCTCTGTTGTTCCGCGACTCGACTCCGACCGGTGGCGACATGGGAGCGCACGTCTGGGGGCCGGCGTATCTTCGCGACAATCTGCTGCCGTGGAAGTTGAACGGCTGGTCGATGGACTGGTACTCGGGATTTCCGATCTATCGCTTCTACATGGTGGTGCCAGCGCTCTTCATCGTGTTGCTCGACGTCGTTCTTCCGTACGGCGTGGCGTTCAAACTCGTGGCCGTCCTCGGCATCGTGACCTTGCCGGTGTGCCTCTGGATCTTCGGACGCTTGGCTCGTTTCGCCTATCCGATCCCTGAGATGTTCGCAGTGGTCGGTCTGGTGTTCCTCCTCGACGAGAGTTACACCATCTACGGCGGCAACGTGGCGTCGACGATGGCCGGTGAGTTCTCCTTCTCGATTTC
>CBFHWN010000035.1:0-20848 GCA_965659595.1 uncultured Ilumatobacteraceae bacterium
TCTTCGAAGCGCCGGTGATCGGGCAACTTGCATCGGCTCTCGGTTGAATCCGTGTCGATCGGGGCACCGGGAGCGATGAACCGCTGCAGTTCGCTGAAGAGGCCCTGGCCGCCGGTGAGATGGTGGCGATCATGCCTGAAGGCACGATTCCTCGCGGCCCGGCGTTCTTCGATCCGGTGCTGAAGGGTCGTTGGGGTGCCGCCCGACTCGCCATGGCGACCAAGGCGCCCGTCGTGCCGGTGGGTCTGTGGGGCACAGAGAAGGTGTGGCCACGATCGTCCCGAATCCCGCACGTCCTGAACGTGACCAATCCGCCGCTCGTTCGGATCCGTGTGGGTGAGCCGATCCTTCTTCGCGGAAAGCAGCCCGAACCGGCGACCAAGCGAATCATGAAAGCGATCACGGCGCTGTTGCCCGACGAGGCACGAATGGCGCGCACGCCGAGCGAGGCCGAAATACTCCTCACGTATCCGCCGGGATATTCAGGTGATCCCGAACGTGAAGGGGCCCGTCGACCCGGCACCGACTGAGTTCGTCGTCGCTAGGAGGTCGGAAAAGTCGGACCGTCGAAGCGGTCGATCGTGGCGAAGTGTTCGATCGATTGACGCTTCAGGCGAGTCGGTTGCTTGACCGGATGGCCGAGGAACATCGTGGCTGCCAACGCGTGGTGTTCGGGAAGGCCGAGAAGTGGTCCGGTGATCTCTTCGGCCCGTGACGCAAAGGTGGTGATCACGCCACCGAGGCCCTCGGAGCGGGCGGCCAGCAAGAGATTCCAACAAAAGGGATACACCGACGCTCCGCCGGTGATGGGGGCACGATCCAGGTCCTTGTCCATCATGGCGATGCGCGACAGGTCGGCGGCGATCGCGAGAACCACCGGGATCCGCGTGATTTCCGTCAGGAGCTGATTGGGAACGTTTCCGGGACGCTTCGACTCGAGTTCGTAAGGCGCCGGCGGAACGGACGAAAACGGCGTGACGCCGGTGGCGGAGACGGCGGCGTATTCGTCCCACACTGGTGTCATAGCATCGGCGAGCCGTCGCCGAAGTTCGGGATTCTTGACGACGGCGACGCGCCATGGTTGACGGTTGCCGCCGCTCGGCGCAAAGCGCGCGACGTCGAGCACGCGAGCGAGAACCGCATCGTCGACGGGTTCATCGGTGAACGCGCGAACCGAACCGGTACTGCGGAGAGCGCCGACCAGATCCATGTCGACCCCCGATCGACTCAGTTGCCCTGGGCGACTTTGGCGCGCACGATGTTGAGCGCCGATCCGGCCTTGAACCACTCGACCTGTTCGTCGCTGAACGTGTGCACGGCCTCGAAGTCAGCGGTGACGCCGTCGGGCTTCACGATCTGGCAGCGTACGTTACGTCCCGGAACCGGAGGCAGATCGAGCACGTTGATGCGATCGCTCTCGCCGATCAGTTCGTATGTGTTCGGGTCAGCGAAAGTGAGCGGAACAAGACCCTGCTTCTTCAGATTGGTCTCATGGATGCGGGCGAACGAGCGTGCGAAGATCACGACGCCGCCACGGAAGCGGGGTTCCATGGCCGCGTGCTCGCGTGATGAACCCTCGCCATAGTTGCGGTCTCCGATAGCGCACCACGAAATGCCGGCTTCGCTGTACCGCTTGGCGACCTCCGGATAGGAGCGAGTGCCGCCGTCGGTGATGTCGAGCCCTTCCCCGGTCGCGCCGGTGAACGCGTTCACCGCGCCGAGGAACAGGTTGCCCGAGATGTTCTCGAGGTGGCCGCGGTACGTGAGCCACTTGCCGGCCGCCGAGATGTGGTCGGTCGTGCACTTGCCCTGCGCCTTCATGAGAATCGGCAGTCCGAGATAGTCCTGTCCGTTCCAGGCCGGGAACACCTGAAGGAGTTGGAGGCGTGAACTCGCCGGGTCGACCGAGATCGTCGATGCTTTCTTCAGCAAATTCGGGATCATCAGACTCGAGACTCTCGAGGAGTGGACCGATACGACTCGCTTCATGCTGCGCGCCGACCCGCGCACCGTCGGCGGAGTTGCAGTCGTCTCGATATCGGGAGGTACGAGTGCCTACTCGGCCGACTTGATCGACTCCTTCGATCTGCCCCTCGCCACATTCCGAGACGAGACCGTCCTCGATCTGCGTCGACGAATTCCCGAGCCGCTCAAGGTCGACAACCCGGTCGACACGGGGGGTCATCCATTGGGTGACGAACGCGGAATCGAGATCCTTCGATCGGTCGTCGCCGATGACGGGGTCGGAGTGCTCGTCTGCCCACTGGCGGCCCCGTTTCCTCCCCTCTCCACCAAGTTCCTCCGAGATCTCGCCCTGTTGTCGGGCGAGACCACCAAACCGATCTGCGTGGTCTGGAGCAGTCCCCTGGTCGAGAATCAGGAAGTTCGAGAGATTCTCGATGATGTACCCCGATTGCACTTCTTCCGCTCGTTCCGCCATTGCCTGGTCGCCGTCCAATCCTGGATGCGATTCCATGACGGACTTCGAGATCAGGTTTCCGACGGGACGGTCTTCATGCCCCTAGCTCCGACTCGTACCGACACCACGTCTCTCGACGAATTCGAAGCTCGAAACATGTTGCGTCCCTACGGTCTCTCCGGCCCCGAAGAACGCCGGGTCCAGTCCGCCGGGGACGCCGTCGATGCAGCAGAGACGATCGGCTTCCCCGTCGTGGTGAAGGGGCTGTCGAATACCGTTCAACACAAGATGTCCGAGGGTCTCGTCGCCCTCGACCTGTACGAAGGCGGCCAAGTTCGGGCGGCCAGCGAGCGAGTACTCACCCGACTCCACCAACTCGACGAATCGTCTCCGTCACTCCTCGTCGCCGAACAACTCGGAGACGGTCTCGATCTTCTCGTCGGATCAGTCGAAGATCCCGAGGTCGGAACCGCGATTGTCGTCGGAATCGGCGGAACCCACGCAGAACTGGTGTCCGACGTCTGCTATCTGATTCCCCCTTTCAGCGACGCCGACATCCGGTCAGCACTCGGTGGACTTCGGAATCATGGTGCCGTCGCCACTTTCCTCGCGCAGATCGAAGGCGGCGACTCGAGCCTGCTCGACGCGTTGCACGGCTTCGCCCGATTCGTAACCGACAATCGGGACAGGTTTCGCAGTGTCGAAATCAATCCACTTCGCATCATGCGAGACGGTCGAGCTGTCGTGCTCGACACCCTGGCCACCTGAAACGCGAAGAAGGGTGAGCGGCGTGTCCACGAGACACCGCTCACCCTTCTTCAATTTCTCCTAGGGGAGAGAATCAGAGAGCGCCGACTGCTTCCAGATAGAAGGATCGGTCGACGATCTTCTCCTCCGGGACCGGAGACGAGTAGTCGGTGATCGTTCCACTGTCGATGAACAGCTGCTGGACTCGATCGGTCGTACCCTCACGGATCTCCCAGTCCATGACGAGACCCGGAACCTTGCGGAGGTCGTCGACCGGACGGTCGATTTCCTTCGAGATGAGTTCCATGACGGCGTCGTCCTGATGGTAGTCGCCCTGGTAGTAGGTGTTCACCGAGCGGATGAAGGCACGAGCCACGGCCACGCCGAGTTCGCGGTTTTCCAACAAACGCTTACCGTACGAGTACTGGCCAAGGGGCTCACCCGGAGTCTGGCTGGCGGCCAGGAAGTAGGCCGGATCGTCGGCGATCTCGAGCCAGAACGGGTCGAGAAGCACCGCGCACTGAACGGCGTTGTTGGTGAGGGCGGTCAACGCATCGGCGTTCGGGATCGCCTCGATCACCGTGTTGGTGACATCGAGGTCCTGACCGGTACGACGCTCGATCTCGGAGATGCTGTAGTACACCGAGACCGAACCCTTACCGACCGACGACGACCACTTCACGTTCGCGGTCTCGAGAAGATCCGGATCGTCCGGGTTCGAGAAAGCGTCGCGGCGACACCACAGGCCCGTCTGAGCCTCGTCGTAGTTACCGGCGAAGGGCGGGTAGTAGTTGCCCAACGTCATGCGCACGGGAAGATCGAGATTGCCGGCGTTGAAGAGCGCCAACTCGATACCGCCCACAGCGACGTCCACGTCACCGGTTGCCATCTGGGGAATGGCGTCGGAATACCTCAAGTTGATGAACTCGACGTCGATGTTCTCCTTGTCGAATTCACCCTGGCTGATCGCGAGGAGCAGCGGCGAGTTGAACTCGAGACGGAACGACGAACCGATCACGATCTTCTGACGCTCGGCCAACGGCTGCGGAAGCGGATATCCCGGCTCGCATCGCGCGACCTGGCGGCTCGGATCGATGATCGAGGGATCGGTCACCGACTCGGGTCCACAACCCTCGACGAAACCGCCCTCGGCCGGAGCTTCTGTCGCCTCGGGTGCGTCGGTCGCCTCCGGAGCCGCAGTGGTCTCGGCCGGAGCTGCCGTCTCGGCCGGCTCGCTCGATTCTCCGTCGTCACCTCCGCAGGCGGCGATCAGGACGAACGCCGATGCGGTGGTCAACGCAAGAATCTTCTTGCTGATACTTGTTTTCAATGTCTCCCCTCTCCTTTTGTCGTGGGATCTCGTCACCATGTGCCCGGCGATCGAAGGGTTCTCAGAGAACCGTTCGATCATCCGATGCCCATGGAGCGACCAATTTGCCGATCAGCTTGATGATCGACACGAAAATTGCGCCGAGGATTGCGGCGACGAACAGTCCGACGTACGCCTGAAGCGGGTCGAAAACCGTTCGAGCATTGTTGATTCGATAGCCGATGCCCTCGAGGCCGGGTGCATAGACGAATTCGGCACCGATCAAGGTCAGGACGGCGACACCGGCCGACACCCGCAAGCCGAGGAAGATCTCGGGCAGTGATGCCGGAAAGATCACGTGACGGAACAACTGGATGCGTCCGCTCTCGAAAGATCTGGCCGTCTCCCGCAGCTGTTCGGGAACGCTCATCACGGCATGCATCGACTGCATCCACACGAAGAAGAAGACGGTGACGGCGATGACAGCGATCAGAGGCTTGTCGTCGAAGCCGAGAACGATCAGAAAGATACCGATCAGAGCCAGCTTCGGAACGGTGTAGAGGGCGTTCAGCGTGGGTTCGAGAGTTGCACGCAACTTGCGCGACATTCCCATGCCGACGCCGAGAGCCAGTCCGGCCAGTACGCCCCAGCCGTAGCCCCAGAGCATTCGCTTGACGCTCACCCAGATGTGAACCCACCAGTTGCCCTTCGGATTGTCCTGAAAGGTTCGCTGGATCTCGCCGATGATGTCACTCGGCGGTGGATAGAACCGTCGATCGATCCACTCTCGACTTCCGGCGACCTGCCACAGAAGCAGAAGAAGAACCGGAAAAGCGATCGCCAAAGTCGTCTCGACGATTCGCCTCTTGCGCAGAAATCCCGCCGGGTCGCGGTCGGCTTGCCGCGGAATGCGCCGCTCGACTCGGAGCGAAGAGTTGTCGGTGGCCATCAGTTCTCCCCCTCTCTAACGTCGATCAATTCCGCGTCTTCCGAGCGGGAACTCGGCCTCGACTTCTCGACTTCATCTCGTAGCAAGCGCCACAACTGCGCCGTGACGTTTGCGAACTCCGGACTCTCGCGAACTTCGGCTCGTCGCGGACGCTCGAAGGGAACCTCGATGTCGGCGATGATCTTTCCGGGACGAGCCGACATCACGAGGACGCGATCTCCCAGAAGAACCGCCTCTTCGAGGCTGTGTGTGATGAACAGCACGGTGCGACGATCGGCCTGCCACAGCTCGAGCAGTTCGTCCTGAAGAATCTGACGCATCTGGGCGTCGAGGGCGGCGAAAGGTTCGTCCATCAGAAGAATCTCGGGTTCGATGGTGAGAGCACGTGCGATCGCCACTCGCTGCTTCATGCCACCCGACAAGGTGTCGGGCCACGAACGTGCACGTTCGGCGAGGCCCAGCTTTTCCAAGTACTTGAGAGCGATCTTGTTGCCCTCTTTACGTGAAACGCCTTGGATGTCGAGTCCGTAGCGAACGTTGTCGAGTACTCGCTTCCACGGGAAGATCGAGTAGTCCTGGAAGACCATCGCGGTCGGCTGCACCGAGCGACGAGTGGTGAACTCGATTTCACCTTCACTCGGCCGAATGAGGCCAGCCACCATCCGAAGAAAGGTCGACTTGCCGCATCCGGATGGCCCGACAATGCAGACGAACTCTCCGTCTTTCACCGTGATGTCGAGCGGTCCGAGCGCGTGGATTCGTTGAGCTTTTCGCCCACCGAAATACCTCTCGACACCCCGAGCGACGATCTTGTCGTTCGTGTCGCCCGCCGGACGAGCACTGCGTCCGTTCGATTCCTCCATGTGCTCCCCCTGGCTCGGCTTTGCGCTCCATGAGCGACCCCCAAGACCTTCTTCACAATAATCATTTAGAAGATATGATGTCCACCACATCCGAGTGGCTTCCCTCTCGAACACCGCGGGGAGCCAACATGGGGGCTGGCCAGAGGAGGGAAATGTGATCTTCAGAAACGCTGTCGATCCCGATCTCGCTCGCCTCTACCGAGACAGCGGCTGGTGGGGGGACGTCACCCTTGCCGATCATGTTGGTCGTCATGCCCAGGAGCGTCCCGACAAGATCGCCTACTGGTCCGAGTACGGCTCCCTGACCTGGGCCGAGCTGGACAAGGTCTCGAACCGAATTGCCAGCGTTCTCACGGATTCCCACCTCACCGAAGGTGGACGCGTCGCCGTCTACTACCCCGACTCGGCCACGATCCACGCCGTGTACCTCGGGATCGAAAAGGCCGGGCTCGTGACCGTCGGAATCGGTTCGAGAGCCGGCCTTCGCGAAATCGCCCACATCTTGTCGGTGACAGGGGCGGACACAATCGTCACCACGTCCTTCGACTTTCGCGGACGTGATGCCGACCAGCTGGTCGCCGAGCTCAAGGCCTACGACGTCGAACTCAAGCGTGTCGTACTCGTCGATCGTCTCGAGAGCCGGCCCGAAGCTCCGATCATCGTCAACGGTCATGCCGAAGAAGGTTCGAACGACTTCGAGCCTCAGCACCCCATCCGACCCGACGATTTGTTCCTCATCAACTCGACGTCGGGTACGACGAGCCTTCCCAAGTGCGTGCTCCACACTCAGAATCGATGGATCTATTTCCATCAACTGGCCGAGCGCAACGGTGATCTCACCCCCGACGACGTCTTCTTCGGTGCGATTCCCGCACCTTTCGGATTCGGATTGTGGACGGCCCACTTCTCGCCGATCATCCTCGGAAGTTCGACCCTTGTCGCCGAAAAGTTCGACTCCACGAAGGCGATCCAACAGATCATCGACAAGAAAGTCTCGGTGCTCTGCTGCGTCAGTACGCAGTTCCTCATGCTTCTGAACGATCCGACGTTCGAAGCGGCCGATCTGTCGAGCCTTCGCGTGATGTACACCGGGGGCGAGGCGGTCCCGGCTGCTCGCGCCATGGACTTCGAAAATCGTTCGGGCTGCAAAGTCCTGCAGTTCTACGGATCGAACGAAACCGGGGTTCTCTCCGGAACCCGGCTCACCGACACTGATCGAGTTCGCTTCGAGACCGCGGGCTACGTCGAAGCCGACATGAACGTGCGTCTGTTCGACGAGTCCGGTCGCACGATCGTGACCGGATCCGGTCGCCCGGCCTGCAAGGGTCCCGCGACCTGCATCGGCTATCTCGACGAAGAAGCGAACAGCCAGTTGTTCACCGACGACGGCTGGATGCTCATGGGAGACATCTGCTCGATCGACGACGACGGACTCTTGCGAGTGACCGGTCGAACCTCCGACATCATCATCCGGGGTGGGAAGAACATCAGTGCCCCTCAGGTCGAGGACGAAGTTTCGTCTCACCCGGCAATCGCGTTGGCCGTGGCAGTCGCCAAACCTGATCCGGTTTTCGGTGAGCGAGTCTTCGTGTTCGTCGAGTTGGCCTCGGGGGCCGCACCGATCACTCACGACCAGTTGAAGGAGTTCCTCGTCGCGCGTGGCACCTCCGTGGAACTGATACCCGAAGGAATGGCCATCGTGCCCGAATTGCCCCGCTCCAGCGGCGGCAAGTTGGCCAAGGGTGAGCTCCGTGAACTGGTGAAGAGCCAAGAGCTCTAGGCGCCGTCAGGTCAGTACTCGGAGAACTCGATCGTCGAGCCAAGCCTCGATGTCTTCGACGATCTCTTCGTAGAACTGTCGATACAGGCCGTCCGTCACGTATCCGATGTGCGGTGTGAGAACGACCCGGGGGTGTTCACGGGCGAGACGCCGCAGAGGATGGCCCACATCCAGGGGCTCGTCGTCGAACACATCGAGGCCCGCGCCACCGATACGCCCCGATTCGAGAGCGTCCACCAGTGCATCGGTGTCGACGATCGGGCCGCGCGACGTGTTCACGAGTAGCGCTTCCCGCTTCATCATCTCGAATGGACACCACGTCGGAAGTGGTGAAGAGTTCTTCTTTCGACAGGGCACGCACTCCTCGGCTCGCCGCCAGATCGGGGTCCAGGTTCTGACTCCACGCCACGACGTTCATGCCGAGCGCGCGTCCGATCTCGCCGACTTCGGTACCGATACGGCCCAGCCCGACCAGTCCAAGAGTCTTACCGCGTAGTTCGAGCCCGAGCTGCGTCTGCCAACCGCCATCCGACACCGACCTCGCTTCCCAGACGAGGGATCGGGCCACGCCGAGAATCAAGGCGATGGTCAACTCCGACGTCGGAGACACGTAGCCCCCTGTCCCGCAAACGAACACCCCTTTCTCGTTCGCATGTTCGATGTCGATCACGGCATTCGACATCCCAGTCGTGACGATCATCTCCAGCCTCGGAAGCTGATCGATCACCGATGCGGACAGTCGAGTGCGCTCTCTCATCGCCACCACGATCTGGGCGTCCTGCAGCCGATCGACGAGGACGTTCTCGTCCGAGACGTGCTCGGTCATCACGTCGACCGTCGCCGATTCGTAAACCTTCGTCCAGTCGGCCAGATCGAGAGCGACGTTCTGATAATCGTCGAGAATCACGATTCTCATACGGCTCGTCCGATCGACCCGATTCAACTCACGACGTCGATTCCGACGTACATCCGCTCGGGAGGAGCCGACGACAAAGCCCCCAGTGCTTCGGCCGCCTGATCGAGTGAGTAGACGTGAGTCCGGAGCTCGCACAGGCGTCTGTCTCCGGCGAGGTAGGACAGAGCCTGCTCGTAAGCGTCGAACGATGCCGACCTCACGCCGATCATGTTCACACCCTTCAGGACTGCGCTGTCGACATCGAGGGCCGCCCGACGACCTCCTTTGAGGCCGGCGAGAACGATCGTTCCCTGATCACGTACCAATCGAACCGCGGTCTCGATCGGCTCGATGGCACCGGCACTGGTGTCGATCACGATGTCGAATCCGGCACCTCGAGTGATGGCGAGCAGTTCGTCCTCGGCTCCGGTGTCGTCGACACGAACGGCCAGATCGACCCCCAGCGACTCGGCAGCCCGAAGTCTGAGATGATCGTTCGCCGTCCCAGTCATGGCCACGAGACCCGCCCCGGCAGCCTTGGACGCGACCAGAGACGCCAGACCACGTTGCCCAGCGCCGAGAACGAGGACCGACTGCCCGAAACTGATCTGCGGTGCTCGAACTGCCCACTCGAATCCGGTGGCGACCGCATTGAAGATCGATGCTTCACCGGCCGTCAACTCGTCGGGCACCCGATGGACCACCGTGTTGGGATGCAGGTACATGTGCTCGGCGTAGCCACCCCACAGCCCGGGGGCCTCAGTCGTCGGAATGAATCCGTGGGAGAACGGACGTATCGGCCATCCCGCACACGACACGTACCGCCCGTTCAAACAGAGATCGCACCGCCCACACGGGATGTTGGGTTCGACGGCCACCCGATCCCCGACGACGAGCCCCTGACTCGACAGCCCTTCGGACAGTCGCTCGATCCTTCCGATGATCTCGTGACCGGGCACGACCGGACGGTCGCCCCACATCGAACCTGTGAAGTGCCCTGAGAACTGCTCGGCGTCGGTTCCGCACAAGCCGCATGACTCCACTGCCAACAACGCCCAATGATCGTGGGCCGATGAATGTCGAATGTCTTGGAACTCGAGTCGTCCCGGTCCGACGAGCACTGCGGCGCGGGACGTGCTCATGTCAGAAGCTCGAGGGGTCGTCGATGACCGACTGGGGGACGTCCAGGCCGTAGAGCTGGGCGGCGTTGCGCCAGGTAACACGTTCGATCACGTCGGATGGAAGATGTCCGATCTCCTGATGGACGATTCGCTGAGTGTTCGGCCATGTGGAGTCACAATGCGGATAGTCGGACTCGAGCAGAACGTTCTCGACTCCGATTCGGTCGAGCTGCACGAACGCCGACGGATCCTCGACCGCACAGAACCAGAAGTTTCGCTTCAAGACTTCGGCCGGCGTTAGGTCGCCTTTCCAGGTGCCATACATCGAGTGGTACGACAGCATGTGATCGAGTCGGTCCATCAATCCGGCGACCCAACCGATTCCGCCTTCCGACAGGCAGATCTTCAGGTCGGGATACTTGAAGGGATACATCGAATAGAGCCAGTCGACGGCGGCATGCATGGCGTAGGCGAAAAAGAGGACACCGACGACATCGGGTGGCGCGTCGTCACAGGTCGCCGGCGACTGGCCTGACGACCCGATGTGCAGATTGATGACCGTGCCGGTTTCGGCGCAGGCTGCGATGAAGGGTTCCCAATGCCCGGAGTGAATCGACGGCAGACCGAGCTTGTCGGGGGCCTCCGAGAAGGTGATCGCCTTGAAACCGCGCTCGGCATTCCCACGGACCAGGTCGGCCGCAACGTGAGGATCGGCCAACCACGGAATCTGACACGGGATCATGCGCCCGGGATGCCTTCCAGCCCATTCGTCGAGATGCCAGTCGTTCCATGCATCGACTGCCGCTCGAGCCAGTTCGGGGTCGACACCGAGCTGGAGGCGTTGACCGGCGAATCCCGGCAGGAACGACGGGAAGTTGACCGACGCATAGACACCGTTGAGATTCATGTCGGCGATGCGCGCATCGATGTCCCAGGCCCCGCGTCGCATCTCGGAGAAGCGCGCCGGCTCGAACGAGTACTCCTCGACCGGCCGTCCGACGACTGCGTTGAAACCGACGTTCGGGATCTCTCGTCCGTCGTAGATCCAGATCTCCTGACCGTCTTTCTCCACGACGTGTGGAATCCGGTCCCCGAACTTCGACGCCATGCGCCCCTCGAAGGTGTGCGGAGGCTCCACGATGTGGTCGTCGGCCGAGATGATCAAATAGCGGCGCTCGGCCCGATCGGGTTCGGGAAGGAACGTGACCTTCTTGGCTTCGCCCGTCGGGGCCTTGGTGAAGGCCAGATCGGACTGCAGATCTTCGAGACTCTTCATGACTGCTCCTTACGTAAGGACTTCGGGCTCGTCGCGAACCAGTTGACGGACCAACCCGCTCCAGTACACGTCGGACCCGCGCTCGAGAAGTGACGTCTTCATTCCGGCGACCAGATGAGGGTTGAGGCTTTCGAATTCGACGCCGATCTTCATCAGGTCGACCGTGGTCCGCGCGACTCTCTCGAGGGAGGCGGAGAGGTAGGTGGCTCGTTCGACCGTGTCTGCTATGACGATGACCCCATGACTCTTCAGGATCACGATGTTGGCCGAACCGATTCTTCGGGCCAGATCTTTCCCCAGGTCGGCAGTGTCGATTTCACCGGTGTATTCGTCGACGAGGGCTATGTCTCCGGCGTACATCGACGCGGTCTGATGAACGATCTGCGGCAGTTCGCCCAGACAGGCCAGAAGACTCGTGTAGTAGGGGTGGTTGTGCACGACCACCCGCGCGTCGGGTCGCACGCGGTGTAGTTCAGTGTGGATGTGGAACGCAGGTGTGACGTCCCACTTACCGTTGATGACGTTCCCGTTCTCGTCGACTTCGCAGATGTCGCTCGCCGTGAGTTCGCGCCACCAGAGCCCCCACGGGTTGATCAACATCGACGTCGTGCCCGGCCGTTGCCAGGTGATGTGCCCGGCGAGATTCTCGGCGAAGCCTTCTCGAGCCAACCAACGAAACGAGATGGCGAGGGCCTGAGCGTCGGTCAGATCGACTCCGATACCCGGGGTGATCGAGGGGGACCACGTCGCATATCCGCCTTCACGCGGTGCGTCGGGTGAGTGAACCTTCGTTTCCGCCACCATGACTCGTCCCCCCGAACGGCTCGGTCGTCGACGGCGCTCGTAAGAACCCCGACTCCCGACATCATGGCCTAATCATTTAGAAGATTCAAGACATTCGTGGGATTGCCCCGGCGTCCTCCAACGCTCTGACCTGCTCCGGGGCGTAACCCAGGAATTCGGCCAGGATCCGACAAGTGTCCTGTCCATGCCGGGGTGCCCGACGTGGTTCGGGCAACCTGCCCCTGTCGAGCCTAACCGGCACCTCGAGCTGGTCGGCCCCGAGATCAGTCGCTGGCAACCAGGTGAACCGGGACTTGAATTGAGGATCGCTCGACAGTCGACCGTGCGAGTTGGCCGGGACGATAGGCACGTTGTGGCGTTCGGACACTTCCAGCCACTCGCTCGTCGGTCGCGACGCGAAGATCACGCGAAGTTCGGCCTTCAGTTCTCGGTTCCCGAGCGCGTGATCGCCGAGTTCGGCCCCCGGCCACCGCTCGAACAGATCGAGGCGTCCCACCGCTTCGCAGAAGTTGCGCCAGAACTTGCGTTCACTCGCCATGAAAAGCACGTGCCCGTCGATCGTCTCGTAGAACTGGTACCGGACCGCACCCCGCAAACCGGCGAGTCCTGGAGCACGCCGTCGACCTTCGTCAGCGGCCACTCCCGACACTTCGTCGATCGGGCGCCGGTATGCCTGCTCGGTCTCGATGCGATACCAGTCGAAGTAGGCGGCGGCATCGGATTGGGAGATCTCGATGAACGCTGGTGAGCCAGAAGTTCGGGCTCGCAGAACAGCAGCCAGCACTGACGCCACCGCCAGAACCGGTCCGAAGGTCATACCGACGTTCACCTGATCGGGTATTTCGAGAGAGCCGTCGTCCTCCACGTCGGGACGAACCACGCCGCACCAGGCGTCGAAACCCACGCCGTGGCTGGGAAACCTCTCGTACGGGCTGCCGGTGCCGAATCCGGAGATCGAACACACGACGATCCGGGGGTTGAGCTCGACCAGACGTTCGAAGGTCAGACCCTTCTTCTCCAGAAATCGGGGTCGCATACCTTCGATCACCACATCGGCCCGTCGCACGAGATCCTCGAACACTGGGATCGCCTCGGGGGTCGAGAGATCAAGGGCCATCGACTCCTTCGAGCGATTCACGTGCAGATGGAAGAGCGAGTTCGACTCCACCTCGCCATCCGTCCGTTCCTCGTGGACGATCGGCCACGTGACTCGGCGAATGTCGTCACCACCGAGCGACTCGACCTTGATCACGCGTGCTCCGAAATCGGCCAACAAACCGCCGGCCAGTCCCGGGCCGAGAATCGAACAGTCCAGTACGAGTAGCCCGTCGAGCAGTTGATTCGAGGCGACAGGACTCATCGAGATCCCGTCCACAACCCCTCGTCGCTCAGTCCGAGCATTCGGATCGCGTTGCCCCGTAACAGCTTCCATGTGAGATCTGGGCTCAAGAACGACGTCTGTTCATCGAAGATCTTGCGGCTGTGCGGCCAGGTCGAGTCGGTGTGCGGGTAGTCGGTTTCGAAGGTGACGGTATCTACGCCGATCTTGTCGAGGTTCTCGACTCCGTGCGGATCACGGAAGAAGCAGCCGAAGATGTTCGACTTCCAGAAGCGTGACGGTGGCTCGGTGATGGTGTCGGCCACTCCTCCCCACGCCCGGTGCTGCTCCCAGACGTCGTCGGCCCGCTCGAGGATGTAGGGAACCCAGCCGATCTGTCCCTCGCTGTAGGCGATCTTCAAGGACGGGAACCTGACGAACACCCCCGAGAACATGAAGTCGGTCACCGAACTCATCGCGTTACCGAAACTGAGTGTTGCGGCAACCGCTGGGGGTGCGTCACTTGACGTGGACGGCATCTGGCTCGACGATCCGATGTGCATGCACACGACGGTTCCCGTTTCTTCACAAGCCTGGAAAAACGGATCCCAGTAGCCGGTGTGGATCGACGGCAGACCGAGCTTGGCCGGAATCTCGCTGAAGGCCACGGCACGGCAACCTGCAGAAGCGTTGTGCCGAACCACACCGGCAGCGAGTTCGGCGTCCCAGAGAGGCACGATCCCGAGGGGGACCAGCCGTCCACCCGCACTGCCACACCACTCCTCGATCATCCATCGGTTGTAGGCCTCGACGCAGACGAGGGCGAGGTCCTTGTCCTTCGCCTCGGCGAACGTCTGGCCGCAGAATCTTGGAAAGGTCGGAAAGCACAACGATGTCTGCACGCCGTCGGCGTCCATGTCGGCCAAACGCTCGACCGGATCGAAACAGCCCGGCCTCATCTCGTCGTAAGTGATCGGCGACAACGTCATGTCGTCACGGTCGAAGCCGACGGCAGCGATATGGCGCTTGAGCGGAAACACCAAGTCCTCGTACACCCAGACATCGCACTCGGGACCGTCTCCGGACCAATCGATGTCGTACGTGGTGCCCCCGCGGTAGACCATTCCACCCATTCGCCGGCGTTCGACCCGGGGGTACACACCAGAGGCCTTCGCCGATTCGGGGAGCCAGGCCTCGAACAGATGCGCCGGCTCGATCACGTGATCGTCGACGGAGATGATCATGTCGTCGTTTTCGCTCATCTTGTCGAACCCCCCTATCTCGCCCCGAACATGTCACGAAGAACGGGTTTCAGCACCTTTCCGGCCGCATTCAACGGCAACGCATCGACCACCTCGACGTATCGAGGGGCCTTGTAGTTGGCCATGTTGTCACGACACCACGAGATGATTTCGTCGGGACTTGGCCCATCCGGACGAGTCACCACGAAAGCACAGCCGACCTCACCCATCCGCTCGTCGGGCACGCCGATCACCGACACTTGAGTGATCATCGGATGGGCCAGCATCAGGTTCTCGATTTCAGCGGGGTACGCATTGAATCCACCGACGATGAACATGTCTTTCTTGCGATCGGTGATCTTCAAGTAGCCCTTGTCGTCCATGATTCCGATGTCGCCGGTGTGCAGCCAGCCTTCGGAGTCGATCGCTTCCCGCGTGGCGGCTTCGTCTTCGTAGTAACCCACCATCACGTTGTAACCCCGACACAAGATTTCACCGGGTTCGCCGACGGGAACCGACTTTCCGTCGTCGTCGACGAGCTTGACCTCGACATCGGGAATCGCACACCCCGAGGTGTTGGCGACCAACTCGTAGGGATCGCCCGGTTGACAGATGCTCACCATTCCGGTCGACTCGCTCAGGCCATAGGCGGTCACGATGCTCTGGAACGACAACTCGGAGGCCATTCGTCGGATCATCTCGACCGGGATGGTCGCCGCTCCCGTGACTGCCACTCGGAGAGAGGACAAATCAAACTTGTCACGTCCCCCGTAGGCGAGGATCGTGAGATACACGGTCGGGGCGCCGGGCAATACCGTGATTCGCTCACTCTCGATGAGCTCCATCACCTCTTCCACATCGAAGGTGGGAAGCGGAACCATCGTGACGCCCCGCAGAATCGACGACAGAACGCCCGCCTTGTAGCCGAAGGTGTGGAAGAGGGGGTTGACGATGAGGTAGCGGTCGCTCTCGACGAGTCCGACGCACTCGGCCCAGACGTCGAACACTCGTATGTTTTGCGAATGCGACGTCATCACACCTTTCGGACGACCAGTGGTTCCGGAGGTGAAGAAGATGTCCGACACGGTGGTCGGCGCCACCGAATCGACCGCTGCCTCATGATCTGAATCGGAAACGGCACGGCCACTGGCGATGAAGGATCCCCAGGTCAGATCGCCGTCGTCGGCTTCGCCGTCGAGGACGACCACCTGAATCCCGTCGAGAAGGTGCGAACTCGCCTCCCGCAGTTCGGCCAAGTAATCGCGCTCCAGGAAGTCGCGCGTGATGAAGAGGAGTCTCGGCCGAACTCGCTCGATGATGTCTTGGGCTTCCAACGTCTTGAAGCGGGTGTTGATCGGGACCATGACCCCACCGATGCTCACGCATCCGAGTGCGGCGAAGATCCACCGAGGACTGTTGGGAGCCCAGATCACAAAGCGATCGTCACGTCGCAATCCGAGGCTCAGAGCCGACTTGCCGACATCGCGAAGATTGCTTCCCAGCTCTCCGTAGGTCCATTCGTCTCCACGAAAGGCGAGAGCGGTCTTCGACGAGCACTTCGCGCACTGCTCCCGCAGCATCACACCGATCGTTTCGAACAAGTCCCCTCCCGACATGAGCGCATGGTAACGCTCGGTGCCACATCGGCCCGATTCTCAGAGCCTGTCGTCAGGACCCGGCGACTTCCGCGACGGCTTGCGACAGAAGGTCGAGCTCGTGTTCCGCCGACTCGACGTTCACGGGATCGAGACGAAGGTCGGTCACGCCGGCGTCACCGAGACGCGCCGCTTCCGATCGCAACACTCCCCAGTCGGGTGTGCCACTCCGGAAGCCGGGAACGCCGACGCGCGTCTCGACGCACAGTTCGTCGGATGGTCGTCCAGCATCGTCGAGCGCCTGCTTGATCGCTGCGATGCCAACCGACGGCTCGGCGATGTCGGGACCCCACGGGATCCAGCCGTCTCCGAAACGCACAATCCGCTCGATCGTGCGAGCACGGCTGGTGCCAGCGATCCACAGCGGAATACGCGGCACCCCATCGGCTCCGGTCTGCACCGGCCGTGGATACTGGTGGATCTCGGTCGACCCGGCCGGCCCGTCCCATTCCATACGACCCGACCAAGCCGCCCGGAGGGCACTGAGTGTTCGGTCGAGGTGGCCACCGCGTCCGGCAAAATCGAGATCGCTCGCCGTGTATTCCTCACGTTGCCAACCCACACCGACTCCGATGTCGAGCCGCCCGTTCGACATGACGTCGATGGTCGACAGTTGCTTGGCCAGGACGATCGGCCGCCGAAGAGCGGCCAGCAGGATCGACGTGCCGAGCCGAATGTTCTGCGTGCGGGCGGCCACGTACGTCAGGACGGCGAGCGGTTCGAGCCACCAGCCATCTGGTCCGGTGGGCTGCTTCCCACCTTCGATACCGCCGATGCTTGGATCGGCGTAGGCCTCGAGATCGTTGCCGAAAACGACGTGATCCGACACCACGACGCGGTCGATGCCTGCTGAATCGGCAGTCGCCGCCAATCGCACCAGACGGTCGATGTCGATTCCGCTCTGGCCGAAGTTGTTGAGGTGAATGCTCAGACGCGGACGCACACCCGAATCTTGGCACGCCAGCGGTTCAGGTCAGCCGAAGGCGATCATCAAGAGGCCGGCGAGGATGCAGAGCACTCCACTCACCATGTGGAAGCCGTGCACTCGGTCCTTCCAGAGGATGCGACTGCGGGATACAAGTAGTCGGTAAGCGATGAAGTCGGTGCGGGTCAACGCGGCGATCACCAGCAGCGCTCCAAACACGGCAACGAGGACTCCCTCCCACACACTGACAGTTTCCGGCTTGGGAACCTCGGATGCGACGAACACGCCGAATTGTGACGAGAACGCGAATGGGCCCCTCCGAAGAGGGGCCCATTCGACTCGAGGTGAGTGTGATCAGGAGATCAGACCCTGTTCCTTCAGGAAGTTGCTCGCCACGGTCGAAGCCTGCTGGCCTTCGATGTCGACGAGGTAGTTCAGCTGGGTCATCGTGGCATTGTCGAGCGGTGCGAACATCGCTTCGGCGATTGCCTCGAACGCCTCAGGGTTCTCCTGGTACAGCTCGTCGCGCATCGTGATCGACACGTTGTAGAGGATCATGATTCCCGGATCGTCCACCAGATTGAGGCCGAGGCCAGCAATACGACCGTCGGTGGTGAAGACCTCACCGAAGTCGCAGTTGCCGTCACGGGTCTCGGTGTAGATGATGCCGGTGTCGAGGATCTTGATCTGGCTGTCGGGAACTTCGTAACCCGTTGCCGTCTCGAAGAGGATCAAACCGTCGGGGCGGTCGGGGAACTCCGACTCGAGGCAGAGCACCGTGTCGGGGTTGGCCGCCATGTAGTCGGCCATCGACTGCATCGTGAAGGCGCTGCCGTTGTCGAGCAAGTCAGGGCTCGACGCGAAGCCGTAGGTGTCGTTGAAGGGCGACTGGCCGACCCAGCGAATGCTGTTCTCGGCCAGGTCCTGCTCACGGGTCAGACGGGTGAGCTCATCGGGATCGAAGCTCGGGTCGTCGTTACCGAGGTGAACGCTCCAACCGGTGCCGTTGTATTCGGCGTAGGTGTTGATCTGACCCGACAGAAGGGCCTCGCGGTTGACCACCGTTCCACCGAGGTCGACTCGGTTGGTGACGTTTGCGCCGGCGGCCTCGAAGGCGGCGACCAGCATTTCACCGAGAACCAGCTGCTCGGTGAAATCCTTCGATCCGACGGTGATGTCGACACCGCTGAGATCGAGGGTTTCGAAGAGAGGTGCGTCGGCCGGCGTTTCTCCCCCACCGGATGGCGCAGCCGTCGTGTCGCTGCTTCCTGAATCGTCTCCACCGCATGCGGCGGCAACGAACGACAGGGCGACCAGCGGGGCGGCCAGACGTGTCCAACGTCGACGTGATGACATGAATGCTCCTTTGTTGTGTTTGGTCGGCGACTCTCGTGAACGCACACAGGTGCACTCACTCGAGGCTCAGCAGCACATCGGCGACGCACACGAACTGCGCATCGAACCACGGCACACACTGAGCCGAACCGCTCAACTTGGGCTGAATCACCATAACCACGATCAAAACGCGATGTGTTCGAACGATGTATCGCGTGAGTTTTGTGACGCGGTTGTGACGCGTCTGTGACTCGTGTCGTCACACGTACATCGTGATGAATATGAAAAAACACCAGGAAATACGGGACTTTTTCTTCAATGTCACAATTCGGTCACGAATCGTGACATTGCACATCAACAGTTGTCGGGTGATCCTGATCGGTACACACGTTCGTCGATGAACGCATATCCGTCGTCGTTACTGATGTATCGACGGTCGCTGCTGTAGCAGCTCCAGTCGTACGACCACTGTTCGTCACCATCCATGTCTTCGCACGACAGTGAAAAGCCGAATTCGGATTCGTCGTCGAACGATGTCGGAACCAGTTGGCCATCAATCAAGTCGGTGCACGGTGGAGAGCAGCCGCGTACCTCGCCTGATCGGAAGACCCCTTCGTCGAGGAAGGCAAAGCCGATGTCGTTGTAGCTGTACTCGCGCTCCGACGAGAAGCACTCCCAACGCATGGCGAACTCGTACGTGTCACCTTCCTCGCACGAGAGATCAATCTCACCCGACGTCTCACTGACGAATTCGGGCGGTACCGGCTCGCCGTCCACCAAGTCGGAGCAGGGCGGGCCCATCGAGAAGTCGAACGACCCGTCATCGGAGAACCCGAAGCCGTCGCTGTCGTAGTCGGCGCAGTCACTGCTGTGCCAGCCGCCGTCCTCGTAGACCCATTCGCTGAAGTCTTCGGAATCGTCCTCGGAGAAAAGATCGCCGTTCTTGTCGCGCACTTCCGCGCGGGCCTCGGCGCGTGACGACGAGAAATTGCGGATCTCCACGTTGCCAGTTCGCAAGTCGGAGATCTTCGTGTCGGTGAATCCCTCCAAGAAGGCCATACCCATCTTCGTCAGAACGGCGAAGTCGCTCTTCGGCACGTTGTCGCGACATTCCTTCGTGAAGAAGGCGTAAGCGTCGTTCGTCTTGCCGCGCAGGATCGCATCGCCGAACTGGGCGACGGCTGTCTTCAGACCCTCCTCGGTGGCCGCCGACTTCGGCGACGAACTTCCTCCGCCGCACGCAGCGAGGACGGTGAGGGCGAGAACCGGCGCGAGATGAAGACGTCGCATGAGCCGAGCCTACGAACTCGTCGACGCCCCGTGTTCCGTCGGCCGTCTCGTCATCACACATTCGCCCCGACTCCCTCGTTCGAACCCCGAAGGAGTCGCGTGGGAACCCTCGTCGCTCTCGTGGTGGCCGTCGCGCAATTCGCCTCGGCCCCTCTCCATCAGCCGGTCGACGACGTCGAACGGTTTCGTACCCTCATGTTCGCCACGCCGATGGCCACCTTCATCACCGTGGCGAACGCCAAGTCGCCGTCCACACTCGACTGGTCGTCCGACCACTGTTCGGCCCCCTTCATCGGCAACACAGGAGCATCGTTCGACTTCACCCGGGCCTGTCGCCGTCACGACTTCGGCTACCGCAACCTGAAAAGGTTCGAACGACTATCGCCTCATTCGTGGTGGACGGCCGAGTGGCGGTCGGCGGTCGACGAACAGTTCCGTCGCGACATGAAGGCTCACTGCGCCACTCGAGCGCGGTTGCATCGCTATGTCTGCTACTGGTGGGCCGACCTCTACTACCGCGTGGTGCGGTTGTTCGGCGGACCGTGACCTTCGCTCACCACCTGTACACCGATTAGCATTCCTTCATGTCACGCCCTCCCGCATCGTTGCGAGCCCTGGCGGTGGCCCGGGGCGACGAACCAGCCGACCTGCTCGTGACCGGTGGTCGCATCCTCTCCCCCATCACCAAGGAATGGATCACCACCGACCTCGCCATCGCCGACGGAGTTGTGGCCGGTTGGGGCAAGCGTGAGGCCCTCGAAACTGTCGACCTGGGTGGAGCGGCGGTGGTGGCCGGATTCATCGACGCCCACATGCATCTCGAATCCACCAAGTTATGGGTCGACGAATTCGTGAAGGGCGCCTTGCCGTGCGGCACCACGGCCGTCGCCTGCGACCCACACGAGATCGCCAACGTGTGCG
>CBFHWN010000036.1:0-18858 GCA_965659595.1 uncultured Ilumatobacteraceae bacterium
ACAAAGGTGTCCACGCGGGGTCGGTGATCGGAGCGATCAACACGTCCCCGGGCTCGAGGGCGAAGGGATCGGCGGGATCGTGAACCACTCGGGCTCGACCGGTGTAGGTGCCCGGCGCTCCCGACATTCCGCTCAACACCTCACCGGGTCGAACCGTCTCGAATCCGGTCGATCCTTTGCACCCCCACGTCGACAACGGCGGAACCGTTCCGCTCAGGATGAACGGCGGCTCGAGTTCGAAGAGTTCGAGGTATTGCCGTTCGCGCTGGGCGAGACGAGCGCGGAATTCGTCGGGCGAGGCGGCAAAGGCGTCGAGTTCGTCGGCCAACAACATGCAGACCTCGGACGAGGTGTACCCCGTTCGTGCTGCGAGCGTGTGCGCGGCCATGCGCACCTCGTGCAGAACCTTGATGATGTTCGTCTTGGCGCGTTCACGTCCGGCCAGATGCAGATGAGCCGAACGCAAGGCCATCTCGAACTGCGCCAGCACCTCGGGTTGGCTGGCCAGCGCGCGGCGAACCGACTGTTCAGCCGCTTGTCGGGCACGTGTGTTGCGTTCATTACGAATCGCAGGACTCTCGTCGTCGGATGCGCCCCTCATCGCATCGATCAAGGCTTCGGCGAGGGCTGGCTTGGTCTCCCAGGTGTGCGACCTGATGTCCCATTCGTTCGGCCCGCGGCTTCCGAACTCCTCCACGAACGATGCAAAACCCGACACGTACGCCGACGACGACTTGTCGAGTCGTGACAGCTCCCACATCGCATTGCTCGGCGCCGCCGAGTCGACGTCGCCGATACTCGTGATGAGTGTCAACACCAATCCAGGATCGCCCAATGCCTCCGCGATCGCCCCGAGGGCGCCCGGGCCGATCGACGTGGCGGCGGTCATCAAGAGATGATGTTCGAACATTCGACGCAACAACGGGGTGAACGACGTCATCCGAGCGACGAGCGCAACCTCGTCGAGATCGGCAAGATTCGATCGCGACGCGCGGGCCGACGCCGCCAGATCGCGATCCTCCCGAAGGATTGGTAGATCCTCGGCGGCCATGACCCCCATCATCCAGGCACCCAACTTGGCCGTGTTGTCCTCGCTCTCGTGCCACGGCTCGGGGACGTAGGGCGGAACGTCAGGGTGAGTCCCGAAGTAGGTCGCGTCGATCATCTCGGGTCCGAGACCCGGACCGCGTACGCCGAAGAGGCGGGCCATCGACCCGTTGATGTAGAGGTAACCGCCGAAATGTCCGACCACCTCGGGATGGCGCAAGTCGACTTCGTGTTCCTCGCAGGTGCCGGCCGAGATCTGGCTGTCGCGCCAGCCCATGAGAATGCCCGGCTCCCACGCCACGGTCCAGCAGAGGGGGCTGCACGGATTTGGAAGAACTTCACCGGCATTGGCCCGGGTGTAGACCGGAAAACGAGGACTCGGATCCCAATCGGTGATCCAACGGTCGACAGGCATGACTCCCCCTTCGACGTCGAGGCACCCCCGCACCTCGACGATCCCTGGACAATAGTCACCTGGCCGAGGTGGCGTCCGATGCGACATGGCACGACACCACCGGCAAACTCGAGAGGTGAGCCCCTCCCCCGACGCACTTCCCGACGATCTCCGTTGGGGCGCGTTCACCGAACACGGCCCGTGGACACTCGATCGGGACGAACTCTCCTGGACGAACGGCGTCGACGAACTGCGCCGTCGAGCGCGGGCCGACGTTCCGATCCTCACGCAAGCCGGACGGGTCCCCCCTGGCTCACGCGTCGTGACCGTCGGTCGCCACATCGTGGGGGCTCTCGGTGGGTGGTATCTGGCCAAAAAGCGAGGACGTTTCGCCGATCAGTCCGCGAGTCACTCCGATCTCTCGACTCGTCTCAGACGAGCGGTCGAAACTCTCGGGCCCACGTACATCAAATTGGGTCAGATCATCTCGTCGGGTGAAGGTTTGTTTCCGTCGGAATTGGTCGATCAGTTCAAACTGTGTCGTGATCGCGTGCCGGCCGAGCCGTTCTCGACTGTTCGCCTCACGGTGGAGTCCGACCTCGGCGCGCGCCTCGAAGACGTGTTCGAGTGGTTCGACGAGACACCACTGGCGGCAGCGTCGATCGCCCAGGTACACGCGGCTCGCCTTCGCACCGGTGAAGACGTCGTCGTGAAAGTTCAGCGGCCCGATGTGGCGTCGCTCGTCCGTCGAGATCTTCGTGTCATGTCGTACATCGCGCCACACCTCGTCGGACGCATCCCCGTGGCAGCTCTCGCCAATCCACCGGCTCTCGTCGAACTCTTCGCCGAGACGATCGTCGAAGAACTCGACTTCCGGCTCGAGGCCTCCAACATGATCGACGTCGCCGCCACTCTGTGCGACCTCGGCCAAGAGGGGTACGTCGTTCCACGACCGCATCCCCGCCTCGTGACCCGTCGCGTCCTCGTCATGGAACGGCTCTCGGGCTTCAACTTCGACGATGTCGTCGGCATGAAGGACGCCGGAATCGACACCGAAAACGTGATTCGGACCGGAATGATCGCCTTCATGGAAGGCGCGATGATCCACGGCATCTTCCACGGCGACCTCCACGGTGGCAACCTCTTCGTCCTCCCTGACGGACGAACGGCGCTTCTCGACTTCGGCATCGTCGCCCGACTCTCCCATGAACGACGACTGGCCTTCCTTCGGCTGATGCTGAGCGCCACCACCAACGACCTCACCGGACAGATGGCCGCACTGCGCGACCTCGGCGCTCTACCACCCGACACCGACCTGGCAGCAGTTATCTCCGACCTTCGTCTCGACCAGGCCACGATCGACCCCACCACTCTCACTGGCGAGGAAATGGTCGCCGAGGTGCAGCGCGTGGTGAAGGCTCTGCTCGGCTACGGAGCGCGACTGCCCAAAGAGCTGATGCTCTACGTGAAGAACATGGTGTTCCTCGACGGCGCCATCTCCCGCTTGGCTCCCGAGCTCGACATTCTCGGTGAGGTCGCCAACATCTCGATACTCTTCGCCCAACGACACGGAGATCGCCTCGGGCGAGAATTGGGTGTCGACCCGAACGCCGTCGAATTCGACATGACCGGCGTGAAGGCGAGCCTCGGACTCGATGACGACGTCAACCGCATCACCTATCGGGAACTGCAGGCCCGTCGCGATCTGATCCAGAAGCGGATGCGTGAGCACGTCGGACGCTGAGCGTCCACGGACCAGTGCGAACGACGTGACCCGAAGACTCGGCGAACACTAGGGTCGCATCGTCATGCGACTCGTCATCGCCCGTTGCACTGTTCAATACCAGGGTCGGCTCGATGCTCAGTTGCCCGAAGCCAACCGGCTCGTCATGGTGAAGGCCGATGGATGCGTCGCAATCCACAGCGACGGTGGTGCGTACAAACCTCTCAATTGGATGAATGCGCCCAACACCATCAGCGACGGCGGTGACGTCTGGACGGTCAGCAATCCGAAGGGCGAGACATTGACCATTACTTTCCACGAGGTCTTTCACGACTCCGCTCACGAACTCGGAGAGGATCCCGGACTCGTGAAGGACGGTGTCGAATCGCATCTGCAGGAGTTGCTCGCCGCTTTGCCCGATGCCATCGTCCCCGGACTTTCACTCGTTCGCCGTGAATGGCCGACCTCGATCGGTCCGGTCGATCTCATGTGCCGCGACGACCAGGGTCACTATGTGGCGGTCGAGATCAAACGGCGTGGCGAAATCGACGGCGTCGAGCAGCTGGCTCGCTATCTCGAGGTCCTGCGACCCGACACCACCCTCACGAACCTCCGAGGAATTTTCGTGGCCCAAGTGATCAAGCCACAAGCACGCACGATCGCCGAGGCTCGAGGGATCGCCTGCGTCGAAGTCGACTACGACGATCTACGCGGCCGTCGCCCCGAAGAGCTCCGGCTGTTCTGATCATCAGGAGAAGCGAACCAAACCCTGGTCGATGACCGCCTTGTCGCCAACCGACGTGGTGAAGACGGCCTCGCCAGCCGATGTGCGCCAGATGCGAATGGTGAGTGCATCGCCCGGCATGACCGGCGACGAGAAGCGGCCTTCGATGTGCTGGAAGCGGCTGACGTCGTCCTCGCACAGGGCCTTCAGCAGAGCGCGCCCGGTGAATCCGTAGGTGCAGAGACCGTGCAGGATCGGCCGATCGAACCCGCCGAGAGCAGCGAAAGACGGATCGGTGTGCAAAGGGTTGCGGTCACCCGACAAGCGGTAGACGAACGCCTGGTCGGGCGAAGTCTGCACAGTGACTTCATGGTCGGGTGCCGAAGCCGGAGGTTCGTTCTGAGGTCCGGACGGCCCCCGATCCCCTCCCCATCCACCTTCGCCTCGGATGAACACCGATGAACGAGTCGTGAAGAGCGGTTCGCCTTCGGCAGTCTTGACTTCGGATTCGGTCACGACGACGGCGGCCTTGCCCTTGTCGTACATTGCCACGACTTTGTCCTGCGTGGTCGCGTTGGCTTCCACAGGAATCGGGCGATGCAAGGTCACTGCCTGCGAGCCGTGTACGAGCATCGCCCAGTTGAAGGTCCCGATCTCACCCATGGCGCTCTTGCCCGGCGATGCAGTTCCCGATCCAGCCACCACCGCAAACGTGGGATACACGAGTTGCTCGACACCCGAGGTGTTCTCGGTGGAGAACGCAAGATCGGCCGATCCGGCTCCGATTCCGACTGCGTACAAGAGCGCATCTTTGGAGTTCCACGAGATCGTGCGGACGTCTCCGGTGGCTCCGACGGCATCTGGGTTCAAGGGCATGTCACTGTCTCCTTCGTCGATCAGTTGTTTCGATGGTTGAACATCACTTGGGTTGCGGCCAACCGCCTGGTTCGCCGTTCATTCCCGAGTTCTTACGAGCCTGGCCGACCAGGTCGGCGACGATGGGGCCGAGCACGGTCGGGTCGTCGACAGGCGCGGTACGAGGTCCTCGCACCCAGCCCTCGGCCACGGCGAGCACGTCGCCACTGGCTTCGAACACCCGGCCGGTCACGTCTTTGGACTCGACTGACGCCAACCAGGTGACGATGGGAGCGATCCAACGGGGCGAACGTCGTTCGCGGTCTTCGTCGGTCTCGGGTGCGGGGCCGAGGCCTTCGGTCATACGCGTGAGGGCCACCGGGGCCACGGCGTTCACGGTGACGCCGTAACGCGCCATTTCGATGGCGGCGATGTTGGTGAACGCCGCGATGCCCGCCTTGGCCGCGCCGTAGTTGGTCTGACCAGCGTTGCCGTAGATGCCCGACACCGATGTGGTGTTGATGATGCGGCCGTCGACCGGCTCACCGGCCTTCGAACGCTCGCGCCAATACGAACAGGCGAAACGACTCGGCGCGAACGTCCCCTTCAGATGCACGTTGATCACGGCGTCCCATTCCTCCTCGGCCATCGAGAAAAGCATGCGGTCGCGCAGAATGCCGGCATTGTTGACGACGACGTGCAGATCACCGAAGGTGTCGACAGCCGTACGGATGAGGCGTTCGGCACCCGCCCAATCGCTGACACTGTCACCGTTCGCCACCGCTTCTCCACCCATGGCCTTGATCTCTTCGACCACCTGGTGAGCCGGTGACGAGTCGCCACCCGAACCGTCGACTCCGCCCCCGAGATCGTTCACGACGATCTTGGCCCCCTGAGCAGCGAGGCTCAGCGCGTGTTCGCGACCGATACCTCGACCGGCACCGGTCACGATCGCCACTCGACCTTCGCACAGACGCGCCATGAAGTGTCCTCCCGATCCGACGGGGTGACGAACCCCGTGTGACTTACGTGATGTCGATCATAGGAAGTGGCTCCGAGTCGAGCACCAGTCGAAGAGCTCTCGTAGCCTCACTGCGTGCCCTCGCCCGGATCCTCCCAGCGTGACGTACTGATCGTCGGGGCCGGGCCGGCTGGTACAGCAGCTGCTATCACGGCCGCTCGCGCCGGACTCTCGGTCACTCTCGTCGACAAGGCTCACTTTCCCCGCGACAAGTGTTGTGGTGACGGGCTGACGACTCTCGCCCTTCGACATCTCGACGAACTCGGCTTGGAACCTTCTACGGTCTCGAACTGGTTCGACGTCGACGGGGCCTGGTTGCGGTCGCCATCTGGACGCGAAGTCTTCGTTCCGCTTCCCTCCGACGGACGATTCGCCGCTGTGGTCCCGCGTCTCGATCTCGACGACGCACTGGTGCGACTCACTCGCTCGACCGGAGTCGAGGTGATCGAAGGTGTCTCGTTCGTCGGACTCGAGCACCGCGAAAACGACGTCACCGTCTCCTTCGACGACGGCTCCACATTGACGTCTCGATGGTTGGTGGCCGCCGACGGAATGTGGAGTCCGATTCGTCGATCTCTCGACATGACTCCGGCGGGCTATCTCGGTGAATGGCACGCCTTTCGCCAATACGTGAACAACGTGACCGGAACTGCCGCGTCACGGCTTCACGTGTGGTTCGACGGCGACCTCCTCCCCGGATACGCATGGAGCTTCCCCCTGCCGGGCAATCGAGCCAACGTCGGCTTCGGAGTGCTGCGCGACGGAAACCGCCACGGCAAGGACATGAAGCGCACATGGGAAGATCTCCTTCGGCGGCCTCATGTTGTGGCGGCTCTCGGCCCGAATGCCGAATTCGAGGGACGCCACACGGCCTGGCCGATTCCGGCTCACGTGGATCGTGCGACGACTGGCGTGGGTCGAGTTCTCGTCGTGGGCGACGCCGCCATGGCCACTGATGCGCTCACCGGCGAGGGAATCGGACAAGCGTTGCTCACCGGAGTCGAAGCGGCGAGGGCGATCGCCACGGACGGCGATCCGATCGACGTGCGACGTCGCTATCGAGCCGCAGTCGACGAACACTTGTTGGCCGATCATCGGATGTCTCTACGCCTCTCGAAGGTCCTCTCCCACGAGACTGGGGCTCGGGGTGCCATTGCGATCCTCGATCACGCCGGCGACTGGGGTCGACGCAACTTCGCCCGATGGATGTTCGAGGACGAACCACGCGCCATCGCCCTCACTCCACGTCGCTGGCACCGCCGCCTGTTCCGACGGTCGGGGGCGTACCAAGTACCGTTCGGTGCATGAAGACCCGCCTCACCGAACTTCTCGACATCGAACATCCCGTGATGCTCGCAGGCATGGGCGGAGTGTCGTACTCCGACCTCGTGGCCGCAGTGAGCGAAGCTGGAGGCATCGGCACGTTCGGTGCCGCACCGATGCGACCGGGCCAACTCGACGAGGAGATCGAGCGGGTGCACACTCTCACTTCCAAACCTTTCGGCGTCGACCTCCTCACCGCCATTCCCGGCCAACTCGAACGTGACGTGGAAAGCGTGATTCGCGGCCGAGCGCGCATCTTCGTCGCCGGTCTCGGCGTACCTCGTGAAATCGTCGACGTTCTTCACCGCAACAACGTCCTCGTGGGTTCGATGTGTGGCAAGGTGCGCCACGCCGTGGCCGCAGTAGCCAGTGGTTGCGATTTCGTCGTGGCTCAGGGCACCGAGGGTGGCGGCCACACTGGCACCGTGGCCACCATGGCCCTCGTACCCCAAGTGGTCGATGCAGTCGGCGATCAGGTTCCGGTGATCGCGGCCGGAGGACTCTTCGACGGACGCGGGTTGGCGGCGTCGATCGCCCTAGGGGCCGACGGTGTCTGGATGGGAACTCGCTTCATCGCCACTCCTGAGGCCCACGCGCCGAACGCCTACAAGGACACGCTCACCAGGATCGCCGAGGACGAGACCGTGATCTCTCGCGCGTACACCGGGAAGACCTGTCGAGTCGTTCGTACCGATTGGACCGAGCACTTCGAGAAGAATCCGAACGAATTGAAGAAGTTCCCCGAGCAGGCGTTCGCCTCGGCCCAGGCCGGCGCAAACCACATGGGATTCCCGCCCGAGACCGACGTCGACGTGAACAAAGAATTCATGCCGTGTGGCCAAGGCGTGGGTGCGATCCACGAACTCACACCGGCTGGCGACCTGGTTCGTCAGATCGTGGCCGAGGCCGAAAAGGTGATCGACGCCATGGGGCGAGTGAAGCGCTGAGGCAACCGAGATCATGACGACTCTCGACTCCGACACGCTCGTCACCGACCACGTGACCCGCGTCTGGGGCGACGACGTACTTCCCGAGATATGCGACTACATCTCGATCCCCAACGTCTCGAAGGCCTACGAACCCGAGTGGAAATCGCTCGGTCACATGGATCGGGCCGTCGAACACGTCCGACGTTGGTGCACCGGACGCAAGATCGCCAACCTCTCGATCGAGGTCGTCGAACTGCCCGGACTCACTCCCCTCATCGTGATGGAAGTCCCTCCTTTCGGAAACGGGTCACGACACGGCTCCGACGACACCGTGTTGCTGTACGGGCATCTCGACAAACAGCCCGAGATGGAGGGCTGGCGTGACGGCCTCGGTCCCTGGATTCCGGTGATCGAAGGCGATCGCCTCTACGGACGGGGCGGCGCCGACGATGGCTACTCCGCCTACGCATCGCTCCTCGCAATCGAGGCCGCGCAGCTCGCCGGCTGGTCGCACGGGCGTCTAGTGATTCTCATCGAAGCCAGCGAAGAGAGTGGCAGCCCCGATCTTCCCGCCTATCTGGACCATCTCGGTGATCGAATCGGTTCGCCGAGTCTCGTGATCTGCCTCGACTCGGGCTGCCTCGACGAGAACCGGCTGTGGGTCACCACGTCGTTACGCGGTCTCGTGTCGGCCACCTTGCGGGTCGACGTCCTCGCCGAGGGAGTTCACAGCGGTGAGGCGAGCGGGATCGTTCCGAGTTCGTTCCGGATCCTGCGCGCTCTGCTCGACCGCATCGAAGACTCCGAAACCGGTCGAGTCCTGATCGATGCGATGCACGTCGAGATTCCCGGCGACCGTCGTGGAGAAGCGGAGCAGACGAGCCTCGAGTTTCCCGAGCCACTGTCGAGCCACTACCCCTTCGTCGACGACACTCGTCCGGCTGTCGACGATCCGGTCGAACAGATCCTTGCCCACACCTGGCGACCCACGCTGTCGTACGTCGGAGCCGACGGCCTTCCCTCGGTCGCACGGGGCGGGAACGTCCTTCGCCCCTACACGGCGCTTTCGTTGTCGTTTCGATTGCCACCCACCTGCGATCCCGAGCGAGCTCTGCTCGCCCTTCGGGGCGCCCTCGAGTCCGACACCCCCTATCGTGCTCGAGTGACGCTGTCGAATGCTCACGGCGCACCAGGGTGGAACGCGCCAAGCTTCGAACCATGGCTCGCTGACGCCCTCGAGCGCGCGTCGACCGCCGCCTTCGGTGCGTCGTGGCGCGCGTTTGGCGAGGGAGGGACGATCCCGTTCATGGGAATGCTCGGCGAGAAGTTCCCGAGTGCTCAGTTCGTGATCACGGGCGTTCTCGGACCCGGATCGAACGCCCATGGCCCGAATGAATTCCTGCACATTCCCACGGGCCGAAAGATCACGATCGCCATGGCTCACGTCCTACGCGATCACGCATGTCGCTGAGGTGAGCACGTAACGTTCGCTCGGCCATGTGGACGATGCTGCGCCGAAACGACGACTTGCGACGAATGTTCGTCGCCCAGGTGATCTCGTACATGGGCGACTGGTTCAGTTTCGTCGCTCTGCTCGGCCTCGTGAAGGATCTCACCGACTCGAATTTCCTCGTGTCGATGGTGATGGTGACGTTCTCGCTCCCCTCATTCCTCGCATCACCGTTCGCCGGCCCGATCGCCGACCGATTCGACCGTCGTCGCATCCTCGTCATCGTGAGTTGTGTACAAGCCGTGGCCGCACTCGGATTGCTCGGTGTCGGAGCCGACACCGTGTGGCTCGCGTTCGTTCTGCAGAGTTCGATCTCGGGCCTTGCCGCCGTCGTGGGCCCGGCCAGCCAGGCATCGATCCCCAACCTGGCCCGCGATCCTGAAGAACTCAACCGTGCCAACGCCCTCCTCGGTTCGACGTGGGGCATCATGCTGGCCATCGGCGCGGCGATCGGCGGATTCTTCGCCGCGATCTTCGGACGTGACGCGTCATTCGTGGCCAATGCGGTGTCGTTCGCCGCCTCGGCATGGGTTTTCTCGCGAATCCGCACTCCGTTGCAGGCGCCCCGGCGACCCACGTCGCGTCGCATGCGCCCCCTCGCCGATATGGGCGAAGCCCTCGAACATGCGCGGCGAGACCCCGTTCTGCTCGCCCTCATCCTCTCCAAGACCTCGTTCGCCGTCGGAAGCGGCGTGGTGTCTCAACTCGCGGTGCTGGCCAGTGACGTCTACGGAGGAGGCGATGCTTCACGTGGCTTATTGATCGGAGCTCGGGGACTCGGAGCTGGACTCGGACCGGCAATCGCGCTGCGCTACACGGGTCACGACTTGTCGAAGGTGCTCCGTGTGTGCGGACTGTCGAGCTTGCTCTTCAGCGCGTGCTACCTGACCGGAGTGTGGATGCCTGCGTTCTTCCTCGCCGTGATCTTCATCACCCTCGCCCATCTCGGAGGTGGTGCTCAGTGGACCCTCAGTTCGTTCGGACTCCAACTGCATTCACCCGACGAGATGCGCGGACGCATTCTGGCCGGCGACTTCGCGTTGGTGACCCTCACGATGTCGGCCACCAGTGCGCTGGCCGGCGTGCTGTCGGATGCCATCGGAGTACGTGAAGCGATTTCGGTGTTCGCGGCGGCCGCCGCTGTCGCCAGTCTGATCTACATCAGTGCGACGCGGCGTCTGCGCACGCAGCTGCAGCATCTGTCAGAGCTTGGGCCCGCAGATCGTTCGCCAGATTCTCGGCCATCCGATTCATGACGTAGGCGAAGGCCATGTTGCGCTCAGGCTGGGCGAAGGCCACCGAACCGCCGGCACCCGGATGACCAAATGATCCCGGGCCCGCGTACGGAGTGAATTGGCCGTGCGTCATGAAGCCCATACCGAAGGTGGTCGGCATGATCAAACATGTATCGGGTTCGCCGGCCGGCGTGACCGTGGAACGAGCCACCTCGACAGTGCTCGGATCGAGCAAGCGCACGCCGTCGATCTCGCCGATCGTCGCCGCGTAGATGCGGGCGAGGCTGCGCGCATTGGTGATTCCATTGGCGGCCGGGATCTCGGCCGCGTGCACGTCACGACGATTGAACGCTCCCTCGACCGAGAAGGCGCCGTTCAACGACAACGCCTGACCCCCGGGCGAATTCGGGCCCATGAATTGTTCGAGCATGGCCTTCACCGCCGGGTCGACGTCGTCGCCGCCACCCGGGTTGAGTCCGCCGATCATGGGCGACACACGGTCCTCGTGTTCAGCGGGTAGCCCGATCCAGAGTTCGGCACCGACCGGGTCGACGATCTCGTCACGCACGAACGCACCGAGGCTTCGACCCTGCGGATCGACACGACGAACCAACTCGCCTGCCAACCATCCGTACGTGAGGGCGTGGTAACCGTGTTGCGCACCAATGGACCAACGTGGGGCCGTCTCGGCGAGTCGCGACGTGATGGTGTTCCAGTCGAGGGCGTCGGCGAGCGAGATGTCGCCGTCGACGGTGTAGAGACCGCACTGATGTGACAAGAGTTGGGCGACAGTCGCGTCACCCTTGCCGTGCGCAGCGAACTCGGGCCAGTACGTCGAGACCCTCTCGGAGTACGACAAAAGTCCGCGCTCCACGCACATGGCCACGGCGATCGCCGTGATGCCCTTGGTGGTCGAGAAGACCAGCTGCAACGTGTCGTCGGCGTACGGCGTGGATCCGGCGGCATCGAAGTGGCCGCCCCAGAGATCGACGACCTTCTCCCCCTGGTGGTAAACCGACACCGCGCATCCAGTTTCCTGGCCACTCTCGAGATTGGCGACAAACGCGTGGCGTACCGACTCCCAACCGTCGGCGACCACTCCCCCCACGTCCACCATCAGCTGATCATCTCCTTCAACGTCTCGATGGTCTTCACAGCGTCGGGTCCGACCGGTGTGACCGACAGAATCGTCACCCCGGCCTCCTTGTAGGCAGCCAGGCGCTCCTTCACGTAGTTCTTCGGACCGACGAGGTTGGTGTTCTCGAGCATGGCACCCGGCACGGCCGCAGCCGCCTCGTCCTTTTTGCCCGACAAGTACAGATCCTGGATCTCGATCGCTTCCTTCTCGTAGCCGTACTTCTTGCAGATGGTGTTGTAGAAATTCTTGTCACGGGCGCCCATACCACCCACGTAGAGCGCCACGTTGGGGCGGGCGAAGTCGAGAATCTGCGTACGTGCCTCGCCGGTGAGCTTCTCGTCGATGGCCGCCATGCCGCCAGCCGAGATCTGCAACGGCCCGAGCTTGGGGTCGCGCTTGGCGAGACCCTTCTTCAGATCGTCACCCCACACGGTGTGGAACTTCTCGGGATCGAAGAAGATCGGAAGCCAGCCATCGGCGACTTCGGCAGTGGCTTGAACGCTCAGACCCATGAGGCTCGCCCACCAGATTGGAATATCGGGCCGGATGTCCTGACCGGGCTTGATGATCTTCAGCGGTTTCGCGAGTCCGGTTCCTTCACCGGCCGGCACCGGAACCTTCACCGTCTGCCCATCCATCTGGAACGGCTGCTCGCGCTTCCAGATCATGCGGCACGCCTCGATGTACTCCTTCAGGCGCATCATCGGCTTCTCGTACGGCACACCGTGGAATCCTTCGATCACCTGCGGGCCGCTCGCACCGAGACCGAGAATGAAGCGGCCGTTGCTCACGTAGTCACAACCGACCGCCGTCTGAGCCATGAGCGCAGCCGTTCTGCTGTACACGTTGAGGATGCCGGTTCCGATTTCGACGGTGTTCGTCTTGGCGGCGAGGTAACCAACCTGACTGATCGCATCGGCGCTGTAGGCCTCGGCGATCCAGACCACGTCGAGCCCGGCCTTCTCGAGTTCGACGACCCGGTCGACGGCCTGATGGAAACCCCCGGCGTAATTGAGCATCATGGACAACTTCATGACTCGTCCTTTCGAGTGCGCAAGATCAGTCTGCGTCGTACGGAACCCTATGGTCGGCGTCGTCGGCCCGACGAACTGTCGCCCCCGGACCGGTCTCCTCGTTCAGATTGCCACTACGGAAACCCTCCAAATCGAGGGTCACGTAGCGGTACCCGGCGGCCCGCAATCCATCGACGATCTCGCGCCGCGCCGAGATGGCTCGAGCGAGCTCGACTTCCTCGACCTCCACCCGAGCCGTTTCGCCGTAGTGACGGACACGCACCTGCCGAAACCCGAGTTCTCGCAACACGTTCTCACCTCGATCGACACGGGAGAGGATCTCGACCGACACCGGCGTTCCGTACGGAACCCGACTGGCCAGACAGGCGGCCGCCGGCTTGTCCCAAGTCCGCAGACCGAGTCGCCGCGAGGCTTCACGTACGTCGGCCTTGGAGAATCCAGCCTGCACCATCGGGAACACCGCTCCTCGTTCGATGGCAGCACGTTGACCCGGACGATGATCGTCGAGATCGTCGACATTCACGCCGAGCACGACTGTCGCACTTCGAGACGTCGCTATGGGACCGACCACGTCCATCAACTCGGCCTTGCAGTGATAGCAGCGGTCGACGTCGTTGGCTCGATATGCGGCGCGCTCCATCTCGGCGGTGTCGACCGGCAACCATGACAATCCCCAGTCATGCGCCAAAGAACGGCAGTCAGCTTCTTCGGCCCCGGCCAGACTTGGTGACACCGCCGTGACGGCGACGCAACGTTCGGGGCCGAGCACCCGATGGGCGACGAACGCGAGGAACGCCGAATCGGCTCCGCCGCTGAACGCGACCACAATTCGGCCCAGATCGGCGATGAGCGCCTCCAGATCGGCGATCTTCGTATCGAGTGATGCCGTGGCTGATGTCTCCACGCTCTCCATCGTGCCATGCGGGGCCGAGAACGGCAGACTCTGAAGGCATGACTCCGGCTTCCCCCGCATACTTGGAGCGCTTTCCCGTCTCCGACGGAAAAGTCGGACACGTGAACGTCGCCGACGGCGTGTCGTTGCGAGTCGTCGAGCGGCATCCCCGTCCGGCCGATCCCTCTCTACCCACTGTCCTCCTGGTGCACGGCTTGGCCTCGAACGCCCGCATGTGGGACGGAGTCGCCGCCGCACTCGCAACACAGGGAGTGCGTTCGATCGCCGTCGACCTACGTGGTCACGGACGAAGCGATCGTCCGTCGACGGGCTACGACTTCGCAACCATCGGGGCCGACCTCTGCCGATTGATCGACGCCTTCGAAATCGAAAAGGCCGTCTTTGTCGGCCAATCGTGGGGTGGCAACGTCGTCGTCGATCTTGCCCATCGGTTCCCCGACCGCGTTGCGGGAGCAGTCGCCGTCGACGGCGGCATGATCGATCTGCAACGTTCGTTTCCGGAGTGGGACGACTGCGCACGAGCACTGAAACCGCCTCGGCTCACCGGTACACGGGCCGGGCGCATGGAGGCGGCCATCCGCTCGATGCACGCCGACTGGCCCGAGTCCGGAATCATCGGCACGTTGTCGAACTTCGAAGTCCTCGACGACGGCACGGTGCGACCATGGCTTCCTTTCGAATTGCACATGACGATCCTGCGAGAGCTGTGGGGCCATCGACCGAGCGATCTGTACGCCCAGATCGAGCGTCCGATTCTTTTCCTGCCGGCCGACTCCGGTGACGTGGCTTGGACCGAGAACAAAGATCGCGCAGTTGACGAGGCGTTGGAACAGCTCCGGCACGGCCGAGTCCATTGGTTTCGCCCCGCCCACCACGACGTTCACGCTCAGCACCCGGTCGCCGTCACCGAGGTCTTGATGTCGAATCTGCGAAACGGCTTCCTCTCATGAACGGTGGTCTCTCATGACGACTCGACCTCGCCTCCTCACGATCATGGGCTCGGGCGAAACGGCCCCGACCATGATGAAGCACCACCGCGACCTCATTGCGCGGCTACCGGGCGATCCCCTTGCTGTCGTCATCGACACGCCATATGGATTTCAAGAAAATGCTCCCGAGTTGGCTTCACGCGCAGTCGATTATTTCCGCCAGAGCGTCGGCCACCCCATCCAAGTCGCCGGGCTCGGTCGACTGAAGGACGTCGACGTGCTCGCTGTCGAGACCGGCCTCAGCCTCTTGCGCCGAGCCGACTACGTGTTCGCCGGCCCCGGAAGTCCGACGTACGCGCTGGCCCAGTGGGAGAACACCGCAGTACCCGACGTCTTGCGCGAGAAGTTGCAGAGCGGTGGTGCCGTCACGTTCGCCTCGGCCGCTGCGCTGACACTCGGCCGTTTCACGGTTCCGGTGTACGAGATCTACAAAGTCGGCGCCGAACCCCATTGGCTACAAGGTCTCGACGTGCTGAGCGGAATCGGCCTCGACGTAGCTGTCATCCCCCACTACGACAACACCGAAGGCGGCCATCACGACACTCGCTTCTGCTACCTCGGCGAGCGTCGACTGACAACACTTGAACGGGAACTTCCCGACGGTGTACACGTCCTCGGTATCGATGAGCACACCGGAGTCGTGATCGACATCGACGCCGATACGGCCACGGTCATCGGTAACGGCGTGCTGACCTTGCGCGTTCGCGGAGAATCCAAGGTCTTCGAGAGCGGTACCACCATTCCCGTTGATGTCCTACGCCATCCGACTCGAGGAGACGTTTCGACAGCGACCGCCACCACGACGACACGTGAACCCCGACCCGACATCGAATCTCCACCGTCAGTCGCCGTCTCGCTGCTCGACGACGTTGCGAGAACCGAGACCGAGTTCGAAACGGCGATCGCCTCCGGTGACTCGGACGCAGCGGTGCGTGCGGTCCTCGAACTCGAAACGTCCATCCGCAACTGGTCGGCCGACACTCTGACCAGTGACGCCATGGATCGCGCCCACGCCGCACTTCGATCGATGATCGTCCGGCTCGGAGAGGCGGCAGTGAAGGGACTGGCCGACCCGAGAACCGCAATCGATCCGGTGATGGGCGTGGTGCTCGAGGTGCGCAAGACGGTGCGGGACGAGAAGCGATACGACTTGTCGGATCTGCTCCGAGATCGACTGGCCGAGGTGGGGCTCGAGATCCGCGACACCCCCTCCGGCCCCGAATGGCACTTTTCGCCCACTATGTAGCGTTCGCCCCCTCCTGGGGTCATCACCGCAACAGGGTGTGCACTTTTCGTCAGGCGGCGTGGGCGTGCTCGAGGCCGGCCATACGCAGACGGCCCCGTACCCCGACCACGGCGTACACCACGGCGAAGGCCGCCGTGCCGGCCAGGATGATCACCGCTCCGCTCGGCACATCGGCATACCAGCTGGCGTACATCCCGAGCAGGCCGAACATCGTCCCGAGCAACGGCGAGAGCCAGAGCATGCGTCCGAACGAGTTGGTCATCATCCTCGACGTCGCTGCCGGCAACACGAGCAACGCCGAGATGAGCAGAACACCGATCACTCGAACCGTCACGAGAATCGTCGCCGACAACAAGAACATGAGAGTGGCCTCCATCGCCGGCACGTTCACTCCACTCACCGCCGCCACTTCAGGGTCGAAGGTCGAGAAGAGCAAGCGTCGATAGAGAACTACCACCACGATGACACTCGCCACTGCGACCCCGGCCACGGCCGCGATATCGGACGGGAACACCCCGAGCACGTTGCCGAAGAGAACGGCATCGATACTGCGTGACGCCTGTCCGTAGCGGGCCTGCAACGCCAGTCCGAGCGCGAATGACGCCGTCGTCACCACGCCGATGGCGGCATCGGCACCGATGATCCGACGTCGCGACACGCGACCGATCATGAATCCGGACAACAGACCCCAGAGCCCGGCTCCGACGAAGTAGTTGAACTCGAGCACCGCGGCCAGTGCCGCTCCACCGAAGACGGCATGGCTCAGACCGTGTCCGATGTAACTCATGTTGCGCAGAACGACGAACACGCCGATCAGACCGCACAACGCGCCGGCCAATCCGGCGATCACGAGGCCGTTGCGGAAGAACTCGTACTGGAACGGTTCAGTGGCGTCGAAAGCGAACACGTGATTCCTAGGCGCCGCGACGAGACATGCGCTCGCGCAGCAGATCGTCGCCGTGCTCGACCACGACCGGCATTCCGCCGTGGCGGAGAACTTCCATCGGCGCGCCGTAGGTGCGCTCGAGGAAGTACGGCCGCAACACCTCGTCGGGCGATCCGTCGGCCACCACCGTCCGGTTGAAGCAGATCAGTCGCGGAAGATGGGCGGCGAGGCCGTTGAGATCGTGGGTCGTGAGCACGATGGCCATGGGTCGGGTGCCGGCCGAACCCTCGTTCAGGTCGGCGAGAACATGGAGAACTTCGTGGCGTGTCCGCACGTCGACGCCCGCGGTCGGTTCGTCGAGTACGAGCAGATCGGGATCCTGCAGGAGGGCTCGGGCGAGGAACACGCGCTGCTGCTGCCCGCCCGACAACTCGCGAATGTGCCGGTCGGCGAGACCGGCGAGACCGAGTCGTGTCAGAACACCGTCGATCTCGGCGATCTCGGAGCGCGTCGTACGCGGCCACCACGATCGGGTCGGACGACTCATGGCCACCACTTCGCGTACCGTCACCGGAAAGTTCCAGTCGACGGTCTCGAGCTGCGGCACGTACGACAGACGAAGACCCGAGTGTCGCCTTACCGACCCGTGAATGGGCTTCACGGATCCGAGGAGAGCGCGCAGCAACGTGGTCTTGCCCGAACCGGACGGACCGACGATGCCGACGAATTCACCGGGAGAGACTCGGAAATCGACCGCATCGACGACCGGGGCGTCACCGTACGAGCACGAGACGTGGTCGAACACCACGAGCGGCTCGACCGCAACACGGGGCGACGACGGTGACGTCACTGCGGATAGACCGCCGTGTCGGGTCCGACGTCGGAGACGTCGACCGTCGTCAGAGCTGAGGCGTCTCCGCCCAAGGCGTCGACCATCGTCACGTAGTTGAAGCGCATGAGACCCAACCACGAGTGCTCGGCGTCGCCGGGCTCGCCGAGGAGGTCGTCGTCGCGGAGCACGTCGACGTAGCGAACACCCGTCTCGTTCCCGATCTGCTCGAGGACGTCGGACGGGAAGACCTCGCTCCCGAACACCGCCGGAACACCAGCTTCGCGCACCTGGTCGATGAGATCGGCGACGTCACGCGGTGTCGGCTCGTCGAACGACGACGGCTGAATGGCTCCGATCACGGTCCACCCGTATTCCTCGGCGAAGTACGCGTAGGCGTCGTGATAAGTGAGCAACTGCCGCTGCGCGGGCTCGAGGGTCGCCGATGCGGCCCGTACCGCATCGCTCAGGGCGTCGACCTTCACGCGAAACGCATCGAAGTTCGCGGCATAGGTTGTCGCGTGGGTGGGGTCGGCGGCACTGAGCACGTCGCGGGCCAACTCGGCATAGGCGATCGCCATCGGCGGATTGGTCCAGAGGTGCGGGTTGGGCTTGCCTCCCTCCAAGGGGAACGAGAAGTCGAAGATGTATTCGGATTCGGGAAGGATTGCGGTTCCGAGTTCGCAGATCACCGAACCGCTTCGCTGATTGGCCAAGGCCAACTCTTTGGTGGGCTCTTCCAGAACGAGACCGTTGATGAACACGATGTCGGCCTCTTCGAGAGTGGCCGCCACGCTCGGAGGTGGCTCGAAGGTGTGGCTGTTGGTCCCTTCGGGCACCACTCCCGTGATGATGGTCGGCGTTCCGGTGGCCACGTTGGCCACGATGCTCGTGATCGGAGCCACCGTGGTGGCGACCACGACCGGTCGACCCTCGATCGCTGCTGGCGGCGGACACGGGGTCGACGCCGACGAGTCGGACATTGCATCGTTCGACGACGAGTCGTCGGAACCGCAGGCCACAACGATCACGACCAGAGATGTGAGAAGCGTTAGGCGGACA
>CBFHWN010000037.1:0-18016 GCA_965659595.1 uncultured Ilumatobacteraceae bacterium
TCGTCGAACGACTTTTGTGTCGCCCGATGGACCTCGCTCATCGTCATTCACCGAGTGTCACCGAACAGGTGTTCTGTGTCAAGTCTCCTCGCTCGCAATGGGTTCTACGATCGTTCTATGTCGGTGAATCGCCCCTACGAACGAGGCCTGGTCGAGGTCGGCGATGGCTGTCACGCTTACTTGCAGCCTGACGGTAGTTGGGGATGGAGCAACGCCGGACTCGTGATCGGCGACGGAGCGTCACTTCTGGTCGACACGCTCTTCGACCTCGTTCTCACGGGGGAGATGCTCGATGCCATGTCGAATCTCACGCGGACGTCCCCGATCGCGTCGCTCGTGAACACCCACGCCAATGGCGACCACTGCTACGGCAATCAGCTGATCGAGGGGGCCGAGATCATCTCGTCGACTGCGGCGGCTCACGAGATGACCGAGGTTCCCCCGTCGATGCTGGCGGCTCTCAACGCGGCGCCGGGTGAGGTCGGTGATCTGTTCCGAAGCTTCTTCGGAGATTTCCAGTTCGATGGGATCGAGTTGAAACTCCCGACGCGCACGTTCGATGGCCGACTCGACATCGAAGTGGGTGGGCGCCTGATCGAGTTGGTCGAAGTCGGTCCGGCCCACACGGCCGGCGACGTGATCGCGGTGGTTGCCGACGCTCGAACGGTGTACACCGGAGACATCTTGTTCATCGGCGGAACCCCGATCGTGTGGGCCGGCCCGTTGTCGAATTGGGTCGCGGCGTGCGACTACATCCTCGGACTGGACGTCGACACGATCGTCCCGGGACACGGTCCTTTGACCGACAAGAAGGGGGTGGCCGAAGTACGCGACTATCTCTCGTTCATCGATCGGGAGGCTTCGGCGCGTCATGCCGCCGGTGTCGACGCCTTCGAAGCGGCCCGTGACATCGCCCGACAGCTCGGGGGCTTCGCGAATTGGGGTGAGTTCGGACGAGTGAGTGTGAACGTCGAGACCGTGTACCGAACCCTCGACTCCGCTCACGAGACACCGGATGTGGTCGAGCAGTTCCGACGGATGTCAGTGATCGAGCGAAGTTGAGCGCATCCGACTGATCGATCGGCGCACGGCGAGGACCCAGCCGATCACAACGCACGCCGAGAAGATCAACCACTGGATCGCATAGGAGAGGTGCGACCCTTCGCTGAGCGCAGGTGGTGCGATCGGACGGAGAATCGGATCGTCGGACGGTCGAGAGGTTTCCATGGCAATGGACATGGGGAGCAGATCGCCGTCGATTTGCTCGGAGAGTCGGTCGAGATCGAGGCGGAAGAGTTCGCCGACGACGCCATCGGGTGCGGTGGGCTGTCCGGCTCGGCGTTTCTCGCTCGCTCGCAGAATTCCGGCGACCGATACGTCTCCTGATGGCGCTTCGGCCGCGGTTTGATCGAGCCCGATGAACCCGCGGGTCACGGCGATGATTCGTCCGTCGTCGAGGCGAAGCGGGGTGACGACGTTCGTCCCGGCTCGACCGTCCTGGCTGCGGTTGACGATGAGAACTTCTTCGTCGACGAGGTAGGTGCCCGTTGCGATGACGGCGCGCCATTCCAGTTCGTTCGGATCGGAGAAATCGAGCGACGTCACATCGACGAGTGCCGTCTCCGATCGGGACCGGACGTCGCGGTTGAAGTCCTTGCGTTCTGCGAGTCGCCCCCATTGCCAGAACGAGAGGGCGATCATGGCGACGACTGTGACCATGCACAGGAGATGGAAGCCGATCCATCGGGGGCGAAGAAGGAATCGGTACACGGCGAGCCCCACGTTAGGTCGTTCGAAGGGAGTTCGTCACGGGTCGTGTGCCACGCTGTGGCATGGCCGACGCGTCCATGCCCGACTTCCACATCCCGCATGCCGAGAAGATCGAGTGGATGATCGAGACCAAGGGTTGGGCCATCGAACCAGTGGCGGCGCGAACTGACCTCGAGCCTCCTAGACCGGGTTATGCCTACACCATTGGTTTCCCCGAGCGTTTCGGTTTCCCGGAGGTCGTGGTGTTCGGCCTGACTCCTGTGGCGGCGAATGGACTCGTCGATTTGGTCGCTCAACAACTCGAGGGTGGTGTCGAGATTCCGTGTGACGTCCCGTTGCAAGGTTTGCTCGACAACGAGCTGAGGTGCGTTTTCTCCACGGTCGAGGTCGACCGCGCGGTCGACCTGTTCACGACCGGATTCGCCTGGCACCGCGGCTCTTTCCCGGCCGTTCAGCTCCTGTGGCCCGATCGAATGGGCTGGTTACCGCACGAGGACGGATTCGATCACCGTCTGCGCATGGCTCAACCCGTGATCGGGCAGGATCCCGTCACCGGCTCAGAATCCGGGGCCTGACGTCGGATCTCGGCCGCAGCGCAGTGGCCGTCCTCGTATCGTCCTGGCACACTGAGGTTATGGAACGCCCGCTTCTCGTGTTCGACGGTGACTGCGCTTTCTGCACGCGAAGTGTGCGCTTCGTCGAGCGAAGAATTCGCCGGCGTCCCGAGATTCGTTCGTGGCAGTCGCTCGATCTCGCATCGCTGGCACTGACTCGCGAGGACTGTGAGACGGCGGTTCAGTGGATCGGACCCGCCGGCGAGCGGGCTTCGGCTCATGTGGCGGTGGCGCGCACGCTCGTCCACGGAGGGAAGGGGTGGGCCGTACTCGGCCGAATCATCCTTCTTCCGGGGGTGAAGACCGTGTCCGGCGCCGTGTACCGCTGGATTGCCAGGAATCGCCATCGCATGCCAGGCGGAACGGCTGAGTGCAATCTTCCCGCATCGGAGCGGACACAATGACAGGTATGAATCCTCGTGCTGAGTGGAACAAGGCCTTCGGCGAATCTCGCATTCGCCCGGAACGCTTCCAGACGATGTCGGGAATTCCACTCGAGCCGCTCTACGGACCTGAAGACGGAGAGCACCCGGGTCAGTTCCCGTACACGCGGGGGCCTTATGCGTCGATGTACCGATCGAAACTGTGGACGATGCGGATGTTCGCCGGTTTTGGAACGGCAGTCGACACCAATCGACGCTTCAAGGAAATCATCAGGGCCGGCGGAGACGGATTGTCGACAGCATTCGACATGCCGACTCTGCTCGGACTCGACTCCGACGACCCGATGTCCCTTGGCGAGGTCGGCCGATGCGGCGTCGCAATCGACACGTTGGCCGACATGCGCGACTTGTTCGCGGACATCGACCTCGGGGACATCACGACTTCGATGACGATCAACTCGCCGGCCGCTGTGGTGTTGGCGATGTTCGTCGCTCAAGCCGAGTCGGCCGGAGTCCCGAGAGCCCGTCTTGGCGGAACACTTCAGAACGACATCTTGAAGGAGTATCAGGCTCAGAAGGAATTCGTCTTCCCGCCACGCCAATCGATGCGCCTCGTTCGCGACACCATGGCCTTCACAGCATCCGAGATGCCGCGTTGGCACTCGATCTCGATCTCGGGCTATCACATTCGCGAAGCAGGAGCGACGGCGGCCGAAGAGCTGGCCTTCACGCTCGGTAACGGGTTCGCCTATGTCGAGCTGGCTCGACAGGCTGGTCTTCCGGTCGACACTTTCGCGCCACGGTTGTCGTTCTTCTTCAACGCGCATATCGATTTCTTCGAGGAAATCGCGAAGTACAGAGCGGCGCGTCGTATCTGGGCTCGTTGGATGAAGGAACGCTACGGCGCCGAAAGCGAACGGTCGATGCAGTTGCGTTTCCATACACAGACTGCGGGTGTGTCGCTCACGGCGCAGCAGCCCGAAGTGAACATCGTTCGGACGGCGATCGAAGCTCTGGCCGGAGTGCTCGGGGGGACTCAGTCTCTGCACACCAATTCGATGGACGAGGCGTTGGCTCTACCGACCGAGAAGGCGGCGCGCATCGCACTTCGGACCCAGCAGGTGATCGCTTACGAGACGAACGTTGCTCACGTGGCCGATCCGCTCGGCGGTTCGTACTTCGTGGAAGAGCTCACCGACGAGATGGAACGTCGAGCCGAGGAAATCTTCGACCGTATCGACGAATTGGGGCAGGGATCTATGCTCGAGGGGTGCATCACGGGTATTGAGGAGAACTGGTTCCAGGGCCGAATCGCCGACTCGGCGTACGAACTTGAGCGCGCATTCAACGCCGGGGAGCGCGTGGTGGTGGGTGTCAATCGATTCCTTGAGGGAAACGACGACGGTGATCTCGACATCCTGCGCATCACCAACGAAGACGAGAAGAAGCAGCGCGACCGTCTGGCTCGAGTGAGGCAAGATCGAGACGACACCGCAGTTGCCGATGCGCTCGATCGCCTGGCCAAGGAGGCCATCGAGCCGGAGGTCAACCTCATGCCGGCGCTCATCGACGCCTCGCGGGCGTACGCAACCGTCGGCGAGATGATGAACACCATGGCGGGTGTGTTTGGCCGTCATGTAGAAGTTCCGACGATCTAGAAGCGGGGAGAACCAGATGACGGCGACACGAGTGCTGGTGGCCAAGGTCGGACTCGATGGTCACGATCGGGGGGTCAAGGTTGTGGCTCGACTACTGCGTGACGCCGGCTTCGAAGTGATCTACACCGGACTCTTTCAGACTCCCGACACGGTTGCGGCGGCCGCGATCGACGAAGACGTCGACGTGATCGGTCTGTCGATGTTGTCGGGTGCGCACATGACTCTGGCTCCTCTCGTCGTGGAGGCATTGAAGGCGCGTGGCTGCAACACGCCGGTGGTGGTGGGTGGCATCGTCCCACCTCAAGACGTCGCCGATCTCGAGGCAGCCGGAGTCGCAGGAGTTCTCGGACCGGGAGCGTCGGCCGACGAAGTCGTGGAGACCATCGCTACTGCAGCCCGTGGAGAGCACCCCCGTCGAGAGGCAACGCCACGCCGGTGACGAATTTCGTGTGCTCCGAGCACATGAACGCTGCTACCTGCCCGAAGTCGTCCGGATCGCCGAGCGCTCGTGCCGGTATCGCCGAGGCGACGGCATCGAGATCGCCGTAGAGCGCTGTCAGTCGATCGGTGGCGTGCAGGCCGGGTTGCAGCGAGTTCACGGTCACACCGTGAGGGGCGACTTCACGAGCGACGGTCTTGAGAAACCCGGTCACACCGGCCCGTGCGGTGTTGGAGAGGATCAGTCGATCGATGGGTTCGCGTACCGACGACGAGGTGATCGCCACGACCCGTCCCCACCGCTGGTCGATCATGTTCGGTATCGCGGCCTGGCAGAGAGCGACGGTCGACATCAGGTTGAGGCGCAGGGCGACGTCGTAGGCTGCCAGGTCGGTGGACGCGAAGTTCCCCGGCGGTGGGCCGCCGGCATTGGCGATCAAGATGTCGATGCCGCCGAGGATGCGATTCGCCTCGGCGACGAGGGCCGTGACGGCATCGGGGTCGCTCACGTCGGCGGGTAACACGTGAACAGTCGAGTCTGTCGTGGGGGAGATGGTGGTTGCGGCTTCTTCGAGACGTTCGCGCGAACGCGAGGAGATCACGACAGAGACTCCGTTGGCGGCGAGGGCGCGAGCGGTGGAGAGGCCGAGACCGCTCGACGCTCCCGTCACGAGTGCTCGGCGTCCGGTGATTCCGAGATCCATGTCAGAACTCCATCTGGATGGCGGCGCGGTCGGCGACGTAGTCGGCGGTGTACGTCGCGATGAATTCCTTGTGGTCGGGGTGATCTCGATAATCGAGGTATCCGTCGACGTCGTCGAATTCGGCGATGACGGCATAGTCGAAGGTGCCAGGGTTGATCCCAAGATTTCGCCCGAAAAGATACGAACGGATCGACGAAACCTTCGCCGGCAGATCAGCTAGAGCCGCTTCTGCCGCGTCGATGTGCTCGGGTGTGACATCGGATTTCCAGCGGAACAGGACGGTGTGGCGAACTCGTGGCATGACCGGAGCGTAGACCTCGCGGCGGTGACGTGGATCAGCCGGTGATTCGGGCGAGCGAAGTGAGCCGGGCGTCGGGGGTCGGCCTCGCCCCGATGTGTTCGATCACCCAGGCCGACACTTTCGTGGCGAAGCGGGCGGCGGCCACCGGCGAACGATGCACCAGGTGGTGCGCGAGGAAAGCACCGGCGAACGAGTCGCCGGCACCTGTTGCATCGACCAGCTTGTTGGTGGCGGGCGGAATGTGCGTGACGGAGTCGCCGTCCAGCACGAGAGCACCATCGGCATCGAGCTTCAGAACCACGAGAGCGGAGGGAAAGATCTTGGCCACATCGCGAGCGATGTCGTGAGGGTCGTCGCATCCGGTGAGAACTTGGCCCTCTTCCTTGTTGGGCAGCACCACGTCGACGTCGAGATCGGCGCAGGTGGCGAGGAAGTGTTCGACGCCCATCTCTTGGATCATCTGGAACGAACCCGGATCGAACGACAGCGTCGCTCCCGCCTGCTGAGCCAGGCGAGCCGCACGCCGGGCCGCCGAACGCGGCGGATCGGTGAAGAACGACCATGCGGTCAGGTGGAGGTGCTGACTTCCGGCGATCACGCCGACTGGAACCTCGGATGGCATGAGATAGAAGTCGGCACCGTGCCCAGACACCATGGAACGTTGGCCGGTGTGATCGACGAAAACCGCGACCGATCCGGTGGGATGGACGTCGGTCTCGACGAAATGGGCGTGAACTCCTTCGCGACGGAGGTCTTCGTCGGCCAGTTGGCCGAAACGATCGCGACCAATCTTGCCGACGAAACTCGTGTCGAGTCCGCAGCGACGTGCCCACACGGCGACGTTGGCCGCACTGCCGCCAGGAGTGAGCATGACCTCGCCGAACGTGTCACCACCTCGAAGGAGTTCGCTATTGGTGCGGATGAGGACGTCCCACGCGAAGTCGCCGAGCACGCAGAGTCGTGTCACGTGACGAACGGTACCGGTGTCCGGCCGGACTGCCACGTCGGACATCGTTAGGGTGAGGCGATGCGTCGTGCCACCGTTGCCATCGCCCTCGTCTCGCTGGCAGTTGTTGGATGCAGCGACGACTCATCCACGAGTGATGGTCCTGATTCCGTCGCTGCGCAGAAGGCCCCGATGTTGGACGGGACATCGGATGTTTCGTCGCCCGCCTCGACTGCGACCTCCGACGACGCGACCGAGCAACCGAGTCCTCGTCTCGTCTCCTCGCTTCCCGAGATCTCGGGACCGACGGTCCTGTGGTTCTGGGCGCCTGGTTGAAGCCTGTGCAATCTTGAAGCTCCCTCGGTCGAGGAAGCACGGCAGAAGTACGACGGACAGGTCTCCTTCATCGGGGTGGCGTGGGCCGGGTCGACCGATTCGATGAACGAGTTCATCGACAAGCACGGCCTCACCTTTGCGTCGGTCGACGATCAGCGAGGCGACGTGTTTGCGACCTTCGGAGTCACCGGCCAGCCGGCGTGGGTGTTCCTCGACGATTCCGGTGACGGTAAGCGGTTGCTCGGATCGCTCGGACCCGATCAACTCGACGAGTTGATCGCCGAGATCGCCTGAATCACCGAAGTGAACCGACCGTCGTCGGATGGGTCGGACGGTGGCTGTATCAGAACATGATCCGTGAGTCCGCCGAACCAGTCGTCGACGGTGGACGGGAGTTCGTCCCAGGTCGCCGAGGGAATCAATGTGTCGAGGAGTTCGTCGGTCAACACGTCGGCGAGTCGACCCCACTCGCCTTTGCGGGTGAGGTCTTGAAGGCGAGCGCCGACGTCCTCCCAGCCGAACAATTCGAGGGTGCGACGATAAGCGGGAGTCGAATACAAAAAGGCGAGCACCGCTCGCTGCGTGTCGCGACTTGCGGTGACGTCGGCTGCCGTCGGCCCGGTCATGATCGGCGAGGCCGTCGCAATCTCCACGGATCGACCGGCCGCCGCCACGACGGGGTGTAGGCGCTCTCGCAGGAACCGCGGATGTGAATTCGTCGGATGGGTCACGAGTCCATCGGCGGCCATGGCCGCGAGCTCGATGGCTCCGTCGTTGATGCCGCCGAGCCACAGGCGCGGTCCGCGGTGAGGAAGCGGACCGGGATCGAAGAACGGTTGCAGTCTCGTGATCGAGTAGCTGTCGGTTTCGACGTGCAGTCGTTCTCCGGTGGAGAACGACTGCCACGCAGCACGTACCACGGCGACGTAATCGCGCATCCATGGAATGGGTGAGCGCCATGGCACCCCGAATCGACCCTCGACGTTCTGACGAATCTGTGTGCCGAGGCCGAGATCGAACCGTCCTCCACTCATTCGCGACAGGTCCCAGGCCTGTAAGGCGACCAGCATCGGACTCCGCGGAAAGGCGAGAGTCAAACTTGTCTGAACCTGCAACGTGGTGGTGTGCTCGAGGGCCAGCAGTGCGACGCTGAACGAATCGTGAATCGTCTCGGGGACGTGGAGCACATCGAAGCCGAGTGCCTCGATACGTCGGGCGTAGTCGCCTGTGTCCTCGAGAGGTAGGCGATCGCTCATGCCGGCTACGACCTTCACATCACCAGGGTAGTGACCGGGACGATTCTCGCGAGGATTCCCGGGATGGTCCGGAGATCTAGGCTCGGACCGTGGGGGAGTCGCCGGTTCACGTCGCGCGTCGCGGTGGTCTTCCGCAACGAGCCGGAGTCGGTGTTCCGAATGTGTCCGATCATGGGCCGTCGACGATGAACGCCGACGTCTACCGAGACGTCGAACGGCACGAACGCGAGCGGCGCAGTGTGCTTGCGACCCACTGGATGATCGCAGGACGGGTCGAGCAGATCGCCGAGGCCGGAGACTGGCTCACCTACGAGGGTCACGGAGAATCAGTCGTGGTCGTTCGTCAGTCCGACGGTTCCCTCGCTGCGTTTCACAACGTATGCGCTCACCGCGGGCCCGCGATCGTGAGCGAACTCAGGGGTTGCGGCGCTCGCCGATTCACCTGTCCGTACCACGGATGGGTGTACGACACGACGGGGCGTCTGGTCGGCGTTCCCGAACGAGACGACTTCGATCCGACGCATCTCGACACCGCTGCACCTGCCGTTGCGGTCGACGTCTGGGCCGGTTGGATCTGGATCAATCTGCTCGGCCCCGAACAGGCGTCACCACTTCTCGATGCGATCGGTGAGGAGATCGCCGCCGATCTCGGCGCATTCAAGATGGATGAGATGGTTCTTCACGAGGTGCTCGAGTTCGACGTCCCGGTCAACTACAAGGCGGTCGTCGACGGATTCAACGAGATCTATCACGTGACCGAGTTGCACCATGTCCCTCCGGCTTTCACCAAGGCCGCCCGCGAGGCCACGTTCCACGTGGTCGGTGACAACTACATGTGCTTCGTTCCCAAGCCCCAGTATTTCGACGAACTCTCCGACCCCGGCTACGACCATCATCGCTTTGCCATCTGTCATTACTTGGTGTTTCCGAACACGGTTTTCAATTGCAATCCCGAGCACATTCAGGTCTTCCAGCCGATCCCTATCGACGTCGATCGTACGAAGTTCCTGTGTTGGGAAATCGTCTATCGGGGCGACCGTTCCGATCCCGATTATGAGAAGTATCTCCAGCAGACGATGGACGAATGGGACGGGTTGAAGCGGGTCGTCGGCGAGGACATTTCGATCTACGAGCAGATGGCGCGAACCAAGCGATCGAGCGCGTTCACTCGACAAATCCTGTCGATGCGGGAGTTCAAGATCGCCGACTATCACGAACAGATGGACCGCAAGAGCTCAATCTGACCTGGTAGTCGGCTGATTTCCGGTTTTCTCTCAAGTGCTGGGGAAGAAGTATCGATACCCATCCCCGTGAAGAGATTCGGACGAAACCTGAGGCACACCTTCTTGGCGTCGCTGTGTGCGGCGACCGTTCTCGGAGTGGTCGGGGTGCCGGGTGCACACGCCGACTCGAGAGTCGCGAATGGCGGAAGCACCACGTACGTGGTGAAGCCCGGCGAATGGTTGTCCCGAATCGCCTCCAAGAACGGCGTGAGGCTTTCGGAACTGTTGTCGATCAACGGATTCCAGAAGACGACGGTGATTCACCCGGGTCAGACGATCAAGTTGCCCGGTTCGACCACGTCGGGTGTGGCTGTGTCGGCTCCGAGTTCAGTATCGTCGTCGAAGGTCGTCGCCGGAGGTACCTACGTCGTCAAGCCTGGTGACTATTTCGCTCGCATCGCGTCGAAGACCGGCGTGAAGGTGTCGGACCTGTTGTCAGTCAATGGATTTCAGAAGACGACGGTGATTCACCCGGGTCAGACGATCAACCTGCCGATCGGGGGGACGAGCGCAACGTCGTCGGGTATGCCGTCGGAGACCAAAGGAAACTCTGGCCCCGCTTTTTCGGCGGCGACTATCAAATTGATCAAGGTCGTGGAGTTCGCCAAGGCTCAGGTCGGCAAGCCGTATCAGTTCGGGGCCGTCGGACCCGACGCCTACGACTGCTCGGGACTCGTTCGTGCAGCGTTCCGACAGATCGGCATCTCGTTGCCGCACAGCAGCTACTGGCAGTCGTTCCGAGGAACGGCTGTCGACTGGCGGAACGAGAAGATCCAGCCCGGTGACCTGGTGTTCACCTACTCTTCGTCGAATCCGACGCAGATCAGTCACGTGGGGATAGCGATCAGCGATTCTCAGTGGATCGAGGCTCCGTACACGGGTGCAAACGTGCGGATCACGCGGATGCCGAGCGATACTCGGATTCAGGAAGTTCGTCGCATCGTCACGGGCTGATAGGTCGTCTCGGCTCGACCGAACCGCATGTTCGATGGGCTGCTGCGATGTGACACGCTGTCAGGATGCCGACCTTCCGCAGCCTGAGAGTCGACGAGCTCGGCCCCGTTGCTCGAGTAGTTCTGGACCGCCCGGAGAAACTGAACGCGTTGTCACGCACGCTTCTCTCCGAGATCGTTGAAGTGTCGGACTGGTTGCATCGTCGTGACGACATTCGAGTGGTGATCGTCAGCGGCGAGGGAGGCAATTTCTCGGCTGGTTTCGATCTCGACGACTTCGTTTCTGCTTCCGACTCGGGTTCGTCCCGCGACAACGCCGACCTCGGCCGTCGGGCCACCGAGGCTCTGGCACGCGTCCCTCAGATCACGATCGCCGCAGTGCGCGGACACTGCATCGGTGGCGGCCTCGTCCTGGTCGGCGCGTGTGATCTTCGCTACGCGTCGGAGTCGGCGCGCCTTCGTGTGCCCGAAGTCGATCTCGGAATCCCTCTCGCATGGGGAGGTATCCCGCGGCTCGTTCGTGAGATCGGCCCGACTCGAACGAAGGAACTGGTTCTCACCTGCCGACCCTTCGACGCCCGCGAGGCCGAAAACATCGGCTTTTTGAACGGTGTAGTCCCTGACGAGATACTCGACCGCCACGTCGACTCGATCGCTCGAGACCTGGCCGCCAAACCGGCCTACGCAGTGCGAACGACCAAGCAGCAGGTCGACGCCGTGATGGACGAGATCGCCTCGACGGCTCGCAACACCACTGATGCTGACGTGTTGGTGTACGCACTACACGATGGCGAAAGTCGCGAGGTGTCGAAGCGATACCTCGCCGAGAGGAGACGGGCATGAGCCACCGAGTGGATGAGTTCGTGAGCCAGTTCGTCGAGAACATCGACGACGTCAACGCAGTCGACCGCGATGTTCACCAAGTGAGCGGACTGTCGCCGATCGAGATGCATCAAGCGCTTTCGCATGCGCGCTTCTCTGACGATCGGGCCTATGGCATCCAGCTCATGGCCGATTTCATGGCTCCGGAAGGTTCGCGCTACTTCGACGCGATCTACGGATCGTTCTACGGCCAGCGGGCCATCCGATCGTGGTTGGTGCCGACGATGGCATCGATCGACTTCATCGAATTTCGGCCGATGGGTGAGGTGGTCTTTCTCGACGAAGGAGACGGAGTCACGTCGGTCGACGAGTGGCAGATGTTCATGGGTGAGATTCCGCTGTCGAAAGGAGTATCCGTTCGGCGCTATCGGGACGGATGGATCACCTGGGCGTGCGACGTCTACGACACTGCGCCGTTCCGCCTTCCCGGGCCCGACGGGGAATCGGCGCCGATCCCGGATCCTCCGTCACCCGGAGAGTGGGAACCTGATCCCTCCGCCCCGGTTGTGGCCGCCAAGGACGTCGACTTCGACGCCGATTGCGACCAGTTCCATCCGACCGACTCGATCTACATTGACCCGATCTTCGGAGAGTTCCGTGGACGAGAGGTCATCCGGTCGTGGATGATCGACATCATGGGCAAGGTCGGGAACATCGAGTTCGTTCCTGTCGGGCCCGAATTGAACGATGGATCGGTCTATCTCCAGGAGTGGGTGCAGATGGCGGTCGCAGCCGAAGGTCGCCGCGTGCCGATGGCGCGGGGGACGAGCGTGCGCCGATACCGCGACGGCTGGACGTACCACGCCGCCGACTATTTCGACACCGCGACGATCATGGCTCCGGACGTGATGGCGGCCAGTGTCGAGTGTGGTTCGCTCATCTCGATCGACGACATCATGCGGTATCGCGGCGCCTGACGTCGGGGACGAGGTGGCGGGGGTCACGGGCTACACTTCGGCCTGATCCGGGGGATGGATCGAAGGGGGTTGTCATGGCTCACGATCTCGTGATTCGAGGGGGGTCCGTCGTCGACGGAACTGGTGCCGACGCAGTGCTTGCCGACGTAGCGGTCGATGGTGATCGCGTTTCGGCCATCGGAGATCTGTCGGGTGTCGCGGCCACGCGGGAGATCGACGCAACCGGGCACGTGGTGACCCCGGGCTTCGTCGACCTGCACACGCATCTTGACGCCCAAATTGCGTGGGATCCGCTCATGACCTCGTCATCGTGGCACGGAGTCACGACTGTCCTCATGGGCAACTGCGGAGTGACCTTCGCTCCCGTTGCGCCCGACTCGCGCGGTTACCTCGCCGAACTCATGGAGAGCGTGGAAGACATCCCGCGCGAAGCGATCCTCGGTGGGTTGCCTTGGGACTGGGAGACCTTTCCGCAGTATCTCGATTCGGTGGATCGTCTGAATCCGGCTCTCAACGTTGTCGGCATGGTCGGTCACTGCGCTGTTCGTTATCACGTGATGGGGGAACGTTCGATGGCCGAGGACGCCGTCGCCACTCCGGACGAATTGGCGCGCATGCGCGAAATCGTCGCCGAATCGGTCGCCGGTGGCGCGGTCGGTTTCTCGACGTCTCGCATCCTGCTACACACCGTTCCCGACGGCCGTAAGGTCCCCGGAACGTACGCTTCCATCGAGGAGTACGAAGCGATCGCCGACGGAATGAATGACGCCGGAGGCGGCTTGTTCCAAGGTGTGCTCGACTTCGAGACCAAGTTCCAGCACGAGCTCGACCTTCTTCGGGCCATGGCCCGCCGCGCCGGCAACGTTCTGTTCTCGGCCGGTGTTGGGAACGGTTCGAGCGACGCGGCGGGTTTCTGGAACGGTGTCCTCGGCGACATCCGCGCCAACGACGGAAACATCTCGGCGATTGCGATGACCCGTCCGAGCGGCAGTCTCATGGGGCTCCATCAAGTCCCGCCGGTGGGCAGTGCGAAGTGGCGCGCCGTCATGTCGCTTCCGACTATCGACGACAAGTTGGCCGCCCTGGCCGACGCGTCGATGCGACGTGAACTGATCGACGAGGGCAAACAGCGGGGTACTTGGTACGACCCACGCCTCATCTATCCCCTGGGAAGTGGTGCCGTTCCCGAATACCACATGGAGGACGACGACTCACTGGCCGTCTTGGCCGAGCGAGCCGGTCAACACCCGGTGGAATGGATCGTCGACCGCCTCCTCGAATCCGAAGGACGCGAACTGTTCAACGTGTGGTTCTTCAACCGCAACCGAGCGAACATCGGTGAATTCCTGAATCTCGACGCAGTGTGCCCCGGACTCGGTGATGCCGGTGCGCACGCCGGTCAGATCTGCGACGCTGACGCTCCTACGCATTACCTGTCGTACTGGTGTCGAGACCGGGGAATCACCGATCTGCCTGATGCCATCCGTCGTCTGTCGTCGAAGCCGGCCTCCGTTCTCGGACTGAAGGATCGCGGGACTTTGGCCGTCGGCGCTTATGCCGATGTGAACGTCTTCGATCCCGACGGCCTGCAGTTCGGATATCCCGAATACGTGAACGACTTCCCGAACGGCAAGGGACGGCTCCGCGTCGGGGCCACGGGTTACGCGGCCACTCTCGTGAACGGTGAGATCGTCACCGAACAGGGTCGAAACACCGGACGTCGACCAGGTCGTGTGATCCGCGAGTTCTCGCGGTGACCGTCACCGAACGATCGGGGAGTCGACGTCGCTCGGCGGCCGAGACCAAGCGCATCGTGCTCGACGCGGCCCGTCGTCGCATCGAGGCCGAGGGCGCAGTGAGCCTGAAGATTTCCGCCATCGTGCGCGACACGAAGATCGCCGACGTGATCATCTATCGACATTTCGGAGATCGCCGTGGAGTGATCATCGAGGCGCTGTGCGAGTTCTGGCTCGAGTTCACCCGGGCCAATCTCGAGGAAGCCAGACGTGCCGTGCATCAGGCACCCGAGGGTCGGGTGACGGCGTCGCTCATGGCCTCCTTGATGGTTCGGCCCGAGGATCCGGCTTATCGCCGTCGTCGTTGGCTCCGGGTGCAGACTCTCGCCGCTGCGCAGGAGTTTCCCGAACTGCTCGAGCGCATCGCGGCCGAGCAGCGTCTGGCCAACGAGGAGTTGGAGGACTTGCTCGAAGAGGTCCGCCTCAAGAACGGCCTCGGTCCACTCCCAGTACCGGCCCAATCGATTCGCACGGTGATGCTGGGCACGAGTATCTCGTACGTTCTCGACGATGCTGCGGGACCATCGTTGACCGACGAGATGCAGCTCCACTTCTGGTCGCATTTTTTCCTGACCATGGGTCTGGCCGTTCCCGACTGACGGGATCGCCCACGGTCACGGCAGAGTGGTCGTACCTCCGGTCGACGGTCGCGGGAGGGTCGTCGTGGCGCCTTGACGCGGCTTGGTCGTGGTCGTCGCCTTGACGGTCGTCGTGGTCGCAGCGGTCGTGGTCGGTGGAGTCGGGGGAGTCGGGCCCGGCGTCGGGGGAGTCGGGCGCGGGTTGCCGGTCACGGTGCCGCGAGAAGTGGTGGTGGGTTGCGCAGTTGTCGTCGACGGCGCGGGCTGGACGGTGGACGTCGTCGTGGTCGACGCGCTGTCGAGGCACCCGAGATCCTCAGAGAACGGCGCCCTCATGTACAGCAGAGCGTCCGAGGCGTTGGCCCAGAAACCCTGTTTCCTCACGGACTCTCTGATCGCAAGTTCTTCGCCTCCCGCGAGAACGACGAGCAAGGCGAATGGGCTGAGACCGGCCAGTCCGTACTGCAGGTTGACGACGCCGCTGGCCGTTCCCATTTCCGGTCCGAGGCACTCGTACGGAAACCGGAATTCGACGCTCGGGTCCTTGCCCTCGTCGCATTTGCGACCGTGTGAGGCGATCGACCGACTCGAAGTAGCACCCCGGATTTCCAGTTCGATCAATTCGGCGCACAGTTCGGGTGCCGACACCTTCATCGGGCTGAGAGAACTGTTGAGGGAACCGGCGATCACATAGAGCTCGCGGCCTTCCACGCCGGATTGGGCGCCGATCAGGAATCCGGCGTTGTTGTCCGTGATGACGGAGAGTCGGCCGTGAATGGCGAACGACCACAAGGAGAAGTGATCGACCTCCACGCTGACGGTGCTCGTGCCGTCGTCGTTCGGAACGACCTGCAACGTCTTCAGGACTTCATCGGCGTCCTCTGGCGTGGGAAGCAGATTGGTTCCGTCGTCGGCCACGGCGGTGACGGTGACGGTGTCCTCGGGATCCCAGTCGGCGACGAACGTGAGGGCCACCGGCTCGCTGAACTCGGTGCCGTCCGGCCCGAGCGAGAATTCGATACCCGTTCCGATGTCGGTGGCCACGAGGCGGTCGACCGTGGCCGTGATCGCGGATGCGTCGAGGCCAGCGGGGAGCGCGGAGTCGGGGACGGCGACGGCCACGGTCTCGTCGTCGTTGGTGAGGATCGTGGAACCGTCGACACGGTCGGCCGAGAGTTCGAAGGTGTCAGCGACGACGGGCACTTCCGTCGCCATATCGGTCGACGTGTCAGGGGTGGATCCGGAGTCTCCACAGGCCGCGGCCAGGATGGGGGCGAGCACGGATGCGGACACGATCAGCGCAAAACGACGAGACATGTAAGAAACCTACAGAATTCATCTGACCGTTCAGGTCTTCCGTCTCGCCGGAGGTCGGAATCGTCGCATTGTTCCTCTGCGTCGCTGGCCACGGGAAACTTATCATCTGATTCCGGAAATGTCGTGCAGGGTTTGGCACCCCTCGCCGAGGCGCGTGAACCTGCGAAGACGTCCCCAACACAGGAGTTCACATGACACATCGATTCATTCGTAAAGGACTGATCGGATTGGCGGCCGGAGCCGTATCTCTCGGTCTCGTCGCCGCCCCGGTCTCGGCCTCGGAGTCGTCGATCGCCGAGGTCGCCTCGGGCAACGCCGACTTCGCCACCCTGGTGGCCGCAGTGACCGCAGCCGATCTGGCCGGGACCCTCGCCGACTGCAGTGCCGGACCGTTCACGGTCTTCGCTCCGACCAACGAGGCCTTCGCCGCCGCTCTGGCCGCTCTTGGAATTTCGGCCGAGGCTCTTCTCGCCGACACGGCGACTCTGACGAGCGTTCTCACGTATCACGTGGTTCCCGGCAAGGTGATGGCCGCCGACGTGGTCGGGCTCTCCTCGGCGACCACCCTCCAAGGTTCAGACATCTCGATCGCCGTCGTCGATGGCGCCGTGAAGCTGAACGGAACCACGACCGTGACCGCAACCGACATCGAAGCTTGCAACGGTGTCATCCACATGATCGACAGCGTTCTGCTCCCGGCCAGCTTGACCGGCGCCCTGCCTGACACCGGATCGTCGACGTCGACCATGACCGTGGCCGCGCTCGTCCTTCTTGTCGGCGGCACTCTGCTCGCCGTCGGCGTACGCCGACGCACGATCACACTCTGATCTAGTCATTCATCGAACGTCGACCGAAGGGTCGCCCATTTGGGCGGCCCTTCGTCGCGTCTCGGGTCGTTGCAGTGAGCGGGTGACGGGAGCCGTCGCTGCGCTCCTCCCGATTCGATCGACCGAGGGAGCGCCTGCGGCGCTGGAGCGGGTGACGGGAATCGAACCCGCATAGCCAGCTTGGAAGGCTGGAACTCTAGCCATTGAGCTACACCCGCGAAGGTGCCCCAGGTTAGCGATCGTCCGGGTTGATCGGCACGGTCGAGTCAGTGCTGATGGCGGACGATGGCCGCAGTGATCTCGGCCTCGGCGGCCATCGCATCGGCCCACGAGCCGACCGTCGACTCCTTGCCCGGTTCGATGAGCTTGTAGACCTCGAAGAAGTTGGCGATTTCGGCGAGCAAGAAGTCGGGGGCATCGGCGAGATCGCGGTAGTGCTCGTAACGGGCGTCACGGGACGGGACGCAGAGCACCTTGGCATCGGGCCCCTTTTCGTCGCGCATCCAAAAGACGCCGATGGGGCGAGCCCATACGTGACAACCAGGGAACGTGGCCTGGGGGAGGAGGATGAGTGAGTCGAGTGGATCGCCGTCTTCGCCCAAGGTGTTGGGGAAGAACCCGTAGTCGAGCGGATACTGCGTGGCAGTGAACAAGGTTCGGTCGAGCCAGATCTCTCCGGTTTCGTGATCCATCTCGTACTTGTTGCGGGATCCCTGAGGAATCTCGACAATCATCTCGATCTCCACGGTCACTTCACCTCCGAATCAGTCGAACGCAACGATTTGCGCCGAGTCCTGACGATGACGACGACCAAGGCGACAACGATCACCGCAACCGCGCCGTACTGGATGTAGTCACCCCACGTGCCGGCCTTCTTCCACTGGTCGCCAAGTCCCCACCCGATCGCGATCCAGATCGCATTCCAGACGAGTGACCCGACAGCGGTGAGTACCGAGAAACGAACGAGCGGCATCTTTTCGGCGCCAGCGGGGATCGACACGACCGAACGAACCACCGGGATCAGACGTCCGAAAAGAACCACCGCCGAACCGTGTCG
>CBFHWN010000038.1:0-3064 GCA_965659595.1 uncultured Ilumatobacteraceae bacterium
GTACACCGTCACCGGTCTCACTGCTAACACCACGTATTGGTTCCGCGTCGCGGCCGTCACGACAACCGGTACCGGTGCCTACACCTCTGGGGTGTCTTCGACACCATTCGGGGCGGTGACGAAGTTCGCCGTAACGATGACCGGTGGAACGACGGCACTCTCGTCGGCGGCCAAGACAGCGGGCACGCCGTTCTCGGTTCGGGTGACGGCACAGGACGTGAACGGCAACACCAACACGGGCTACACCGGCACCGTCACCCTGAGTTCGACCGCATTCGACGGCACGGTGACGGCCACGATCTCGAGCGGGGGTGTGGTCGACTCGGTGTCACTCACGCCGACGATCCACGGAAGTGGTCGGACGATCTCGGCCACTGACGGTTCGATCACCACTGCGAGTGCAGCCGGAACGTTCACGGTGAACACCGCAAGTGTCGCGAAGTTGCAAGTTCTGCTCCCGGGCGAATCGGCTGACCCAGGTTCCGTCACCGGCAAGTCGGGATCACCGTCGGCGGTGACGGCAGGTTCGGCGATCACCGTCACCGTCAACGCCGTCGACGCGTACTGGAACGTGGTCACCAGTGCGACTCCGACGGTTGCCATCTCGTCGACGGACGGATCGTCATCATTGCCTGCGAATGCTGCTTTGGTGTCGGGTACGAAGACCTTCTCGATCACATTCGCCACGGCTGGCTCGCACACCGTCACGGCCACCGACCAGGCCGCCACGCTGACTGCGAGCACGAGTACTTCGGTGACAGTCGACGCGGGGACGGCGTCGAAGCTCGTGGTGTCGTCGATCGCAAGTCAGACCGCCGGAACGCCGTTCTCGGTCACGGTCACTCTCACCGACGCCAACGACAACCCGGTGAACAACACCGGTGCGATCGGAACGGTGACCCTCACACGTTCAGCCGGCACCGGAACCTTGGGCGGTACGACGACGGGAACGATGGCGATCGGAGCTTCGGCGGTGACGATCTCGGGTGTCACGTATTCGAAGGCCGAGGCCGGGGTCGAGCTCACCGCAACGGGTTCGGGGGCAGGTTCACTCGTTACCGGTCAGACCGGAGTTTCGAACTCGTTCACGGTGAGCCCGGGAACTGCGACGCAATACACGGTCACGTTGTCGTCGACCACGCCAAACGCGGGTGGGTCGATCACGGTGACAGCCCAGCTGCAGGATGCCGACGGCAACCCGGTGTCGACCGCCAACAAGGTGGTCACCTGGTCGACGGCTGTATCAGGTGGCTCGTTCGCCTCGACCACGTCGAACACTGACGCGAACGGCACTGCGACAGTCGGCTACACGGTGTCGCAGACGTCGGGCGTGTCGGGCTCGATCACCGCCACGGATAACACGTCGATCACGGGAACGTCTGCTTCGTTCACCACTCAGGTGGGTGCGGTGAGTGCCGTTCGGTCCACGCTCGTGGCATCGGCGCCCACTCGCACTGTGGGCGGAGCAGACGTCACCGTCTCGGTGCAGGCCAAAGATCAGTACGGCAACTCGCTGACCACCGGCGGATCGACTGTCGTCATCTCGCTGTCGGGGACTGGCACTCTGTCGGCGACCACCGACAACGGCGACGGCACCTACACCGCGATCTTGAGCATTCCGACGACGGTCGGCAGCGGTTCATTGACGGCCACCATCGGTGCTGGCGCTGTAGAGGGCAACACGGGATCCCCACAGACGGTGACCGTCGCGTACAGCGCGGCGGCCCCGAACAAGTTTGTGATCACCGGTTCAGGGAATCAAGTTGCCGGTGCGTCGCAGGATCTCACGATCACCGCCAAGGATCAATACGGCAACACGGTGAGTGCATTCGGTAGTGACAGGACTCTCACCTTTTCGGGTCCGTCGGCGGCTCCTGGTGGTACCACGCCGTTCGTGACCGACAGGAACGGTTCCAGTGTGCCATTCGGTACCGCCGGAACGTTCACCTTCTCGAATGGTGTGGCGTCGGTGTCTGGTGGAGCGAACGGAGCGATCACGTTGTATGCCGCAGAAGTCGTCACGGTGTCGGTGACCGGCGAGGGGATCTCGTCGGCATCGGTTGGCGACTTGTCGGTGACGGTGAGCCCAGCAGCATTGTCGACTTTCGAAGTGACGAACACCTCGGGTGGCGCTATCAGTTCTCAGACTGCGGGCACTTCGTTCGACGTGAAGATCCGTGCATTCGACATCTACGGCAACACACAGACATCGTTCACGGGAACGGTCGATCTCACGTCGACCTCGACGATCTCGGCCGGAGGTGGAACGACTCCGGCCTTCACGTCCGGTGTTCTGGCATCACGTTCGGTCACGTTGACGACGTCGGGCGCCACACAGATGATCACCGCTACGCGAACGTCGGGTGGTGCCGAAGCCGGTACGTCGAACTCGTTCACTGTCGCGCCGGGTGGTTCCTCGGCAGCGACCTCCACTCTCGTCGCATCGTCCTCGTCACTGGTGGCCGATGGTTCCTCGTCCACCACGATCACCGTGACTTTGAAGGATTCGAACAGTAATCTCATCACCGACGATGTCGCCGCAATCACGTTGTCGGCGACCTCAGGAACATTGAGCAGCGTCTCGTATGCCGGGAACGGGCAATACACGGCGACGCTCACGTCGTCGACGACGGCGGGCACATCCACGATCACGGGGACATTGGATGCTCAGGCGATGACTGCGTCTGACACGGTGTCGTTCGTGGCCGGAGCACCGACCAAGATCCTCGTCGTGACCTCTCCTGTTGCTGCGGCGTCGGGATTGCAGTTCTCCACTCAGCCAGTTGTTCGCATCACCGACGTCAACAACAACACGGTCACGTCATCGTCGGCTTCCGTCACCGTCACCGCCGGGTCGGGCACCCTGAGTGGCACGACCTCACTCAATGCTTCGGCCGGTGTGGTCACGTTCGCCGGTTTGTCGTTCGCTGGTTTGATCACGAGTTCGCACACCCTCACCTTCTCGTCGCTGAGTCTGACGTCAGCGACAGCCACCGTGACCCCGACCGGAGCCGGCCCCGCCGCTTCGATCGCTATCAACGGTGGAGACTTGCAGAGTGACACG
>CBFHWN010000038.1:3074-17972 GCA_965659595.1 uncultured Ilumatobacteraceae bacterium
GCTGCCGATCGCTCCGTCGGTGGTCGCGCGCGACTCCGCCGGTAACCCGGTGGCGGGAGTGTCGGTCACTTTCACCGCAGTTGCCGGCTCGTTGGCGGCTCCTGGGTCACCGGCGGTGGTGACGACTAACGCCAGCGGTGTGGCCACATCGCCTGTCTGGACCTTGGGCACGACGATCGGGGCCAACCAACTCACGGCAGCGTCGACGGGGTTGACCGGTTCGCCGGTCACGTTCACGGCAACGGGTACGGCTCGATCGATCACGATCACCGCTGATGGCGAGTCGATCACGTACGGAACTGCGATGTCGCCGTCGTACACACTGACCGGCGCCCTCGGGGGCTCGGACGCCCTCTCGGGAGTGACGTACACCTACACAGGAACGGGTGCGACCTCGTATGGCCCGTCGACCACGGCACCCACCGGTGCCGGAACGTATTCGGTGACTCCTTCGGTCGTCACGTTCTCCACCGGATCGGTGTCCAACTATTCAGTCACCTACGTGCCGGGTTCGGTGACGATCGCCAAGGCATCGCAGATGATCACGTTTGCGAATCCCGCACCGAGTGGCGCAACGTACGGCGATGCTCCGATTCCGGTGTCCCCGTCGTCCGATTCGGGTCTCGTCGTGACGCTCACGCCCACCGACCCGGCGGTGTGCACGGTCTCCGGTGGTGGAATCAACGTGGTGCGGGCCGGCATCTGTGAAATCACCGCATCGCAAACGGGTGATGCGAACTTCCTCACCGCTCTTGACGTCGTTCGGTTGTTCACCATTGCCAAGGCGAGCCAAGCCACGTTGAACATGACGTCACCGTCGACGGTGATCTTCGGGGAGACGATCACGCTTGCCGCGTCGGGTGGGTCGGGTACTGGACAGCTGGTGTTCGGTGTCGAGGCCGGAAGCTGCTTGATCGCCGGTGGCACGACTTTGACGTTGGGGAACGTGGGTTCGCTCTGTCGGGTGTCGGCCACCAAGTTGACCGACGCCAATTTCAACGCCACCACGTCGGCCACGCAGACGATCACCATCACGCAGGCCGGGCAGACCTTGGCCTTTACCTCGACGGTGCCGTCGTCGCCGGTGTCGGGAGGCACGTACACGCCGTCAGCAACGGCTGTTTCGACCGTGACCGGCGCGTCGTCTGGTGTGGTGCCGACCTTCGTTGTGGCAGGATCCTGCTCGTCGGCTGGTGGTGTCGTGACCTTCACGGCGTCGGGGAACTGCACGGTGACGGCATCGGCGGGATCGAACACCAACTTCACGGCCGCAGTCGACGTGACGCAAACAATCGTGGTTGGTTCGATCAACCAGAACATCACGTTCGCCCAGCCGACCAACAAGTCGTTCGGTTCGTCGGCCTTTCCTTTGGGTGCGACCGCCTCGTCGAGCTTGATCGTGACCTACACGTTGGGTGCAGGTACCACGAACAATGCGTGTTCGGTGTCGTCACTCGGAGTGGTGACGATTCTTGCGGTCGGAACGTGCGAGGTCGTGGCGTCGCAAGCCGGGGACTCGCAATACGCAGCGGCGTCATCGGTGACCCGCGCCTTCCAGATGGTTCCGGCGCTGGCCACTGCGCCCACTCTCGCGTCGGCGTCGCCGGGGTCGCAGGCCATCACCGTTGCTTTCACAGCGCCTGGTTTCACCGGTGGTGTGTCGATCACGGCATATCGGGTGGTGGCCACTCCCACTGGTGCGGGTACCACCGTTGTCGACACGTCGTGTACCGCATCGCCGTGCACGATTCCCGGATTGGTGAACGGCACCGAGTACACCGTGACTGTTGCGGCGATCAACTCGGCGGGTACCGGACCGGCGTCGGGTGCGACCGGAGCGCTCACTCCGGCGACGGCCGCATTCGCCGTGGCTGCCCTCTCGGCCGTTCCTGGCGACACAGTGGTCGACTTGTCGTGGACGGCGTTGACGAACGCGCAGTTGGGTGGCGGCTCGTTCACCCGCTACGAGGTGTCGTATCGCGCGGCGGGTGTGACTCCCACTCCGGTCTGGACGCTGGCGACTGCTGCGTTGACCACCCAGTCGACGAATTCGTATCAGGTGACCGGGCTCGACAACGGAACGTCGTACGACTTCCAGGTCGTGGCCGTCACGTCGGCCAATCAGACCGAGATCGCCGGCAATACCGCACAGGTCGTGCAGTACCCGTCGACGGCACCGGGTGCTCCACAGTCGTTGTCGGTATTGGCATCCACGGCGACCGACGTGTTGTTCTCGTGGTCGGCGCCGCTGAGCGACGGCGGATCGATCTTGGTTGCGCCGTACTACACGGTCACGGTGTCGTCGACGACTCCAGCGGCAACGACGCCCGTCACCTGCACGATTTCGGGCACCGACACCTTCTGTTCGGTGACCGGGCTCACCAATGGTGCGGTGTATTCGTTCGATGTCGCGGCGATCAATCGCATGGGTGTCGGCACAGTGGAATCCGCCTCCTACAGCGTGCCCTCATCGGATTCGTCACTGTCGAACTTGGAGATCACCAGTGGTGGAACTCCGTTAGTGCTTGACCCGGCTTTCACCACAGGCACGACGACGTATTCAGCAACGGTTCCGAATTCGGTCACCTCGATCGATATCGCTGCGGCGTCGACGATGCAGGCGTCGACGGTCACGGTGACGAAGCGCGTCAGCGCTCAGGCGATGGCTCGTGTCACTCAGAACGTGTGGATCATGTCGACGTCGTCGGCGATTGCGCTGAGCGTCGGTGACAACGTGATCGACATCGACGTCACGGCATCTGATCCTCGTTTCTCGACGACCTACACCGTGACGGTCACGAGAGCTCCTGCACCCGCCCCGGCAGTCATCGGAATCGGAGGAGGCGGCCCATCGGCCGATCCTCTGCCGAAGACGCCCGGACCGGGACGCAACCTGCCCGATCCCGACACCGAACAAGGTCGCCCCGACACGCCGGTCACGATCGATCCGATCACCGCCGAACCGCCCGAAGGTGACGACTGGAACACCGAGACGATGCGCATCGTTGATCCGGTCACGAGTGAGGAGTCGACCTCGGTTGTGACCCCTGACGGTACGTGGACCCTCGACACCAACTCGGGTCTCGTGAACTTCATGCCCGTGGAGGGCTTCTACGGACGGGCCGAGGTGGAGTTCGTGATGACCACTCGCAAGGGAGTTGCATACCGCGCCTTGTTGTCGGTGTACGTCGCGCCTCTTGGTCCCATGATTCCGATCACCGGAAGCGAGTTGACGACCCCGCTCGTCTGGGCGCTGTGGCTCGTCGTGGCGGGAATTCTGTCGGGAGCCATTGCTCGGCGGCGGGGTTTGTTCCAACGTTGAATGCTGGCGGCATCTCCCCACATCGGTTATGGCGAACCGGGCAGGTTGGCGCTGAACGATCCCACTCCTACACTCACAAGTCTTCGCCGCGGGGTGGAGCAGCCAGGTAGCTCGTCGGGCTCATAACCCGAAGGTCGCAGGTTCAAATCCTGCCCCCGCCACCAGTGTGAAAATGCCGTCCTCCGGGGCGGCATTTTCCTTTGAATCGCCTGTACCCCCACCTGGAGACTCATGTCGACACTTGCCTCTGAACGCCTCTTCGACGAAGCGTCCGTCCTCAACACTTTGCGCTCGCCGAAAAGGCTTCGGGTGGAAATTTTGGCTGGTTTGGCCGTCGCCTTGGCGTTGATTCCCGAAGCGATCTCGTTCTCGGTATTGGCTGGCGTCGACCCGCAAGTCGGCTTGTTCGCATCGTTCACGATGGCTGTGACGATCTCGCTCGTTGGTGGGCGTCGAGGAATGATTTCGGCGGCGACGGGGGCGGTTGCCTTGGTCGTAGCTCCGGTGGTCGAGGATCACGGTTTGAATTATCTGATCGCCACCGTTCTGCTCGGCGGGCTGATCCAGGTGGCGCTGAGTTTGGCCGGAGCCGCGAAATTGATGCGCTTCCTTCCTCGCAGTGTGATGGTCGGATTCGTCAATGCTCTCGCCATCGTGATTTTCACGGCCCAGCTACCGGAACTGATTGATGTTCCGACCGTCGTGTATCCGATGGTCACGATTGGTCTGTTGATCCTGGTGTTCCTCCCCAAATTTTCGCGGGTGGTTCCGGCGCCGTTGGTCGTGGTGGTGTTGCTCACCATCGTCGCCATCGCAATGAATCTCGATGTACCAACGGTGGGAGATCAGGGCGAACTGCCGAGCAGTTTGCCCGGCTTTTTCATTCCTGATGTTCCGTTCGACTTCGAGACGTTGCGCATCATTGCTCCGTACGCATTCGCCATGGCCTTGGTGGGCTTGTTGGAGTCGTTGATGACAGCCAAACTCGTCGACGACATCACCGACACGCACTCCGACAAGACGCGTGAAGGCTGGGGTCAAGGCGTGGCCAATATCGTCACCGGTCTGTTCGGCGGTATGGGTGGTTGCGCAATGATCGGTCAGACGATGATCAACGTGAAGACCTCGGGTGCCCGTACTCGGATCTCCACGTTCCTGGCCGGGGTGTTCCTGTTGATCCTCGTCGTCGGATTGGGCGACGTCGTCGCTCGCATTCCGATGGCTGCTCTGGTGGCGGTCATGATCATGGTCTCGGTCGGAACGATGGATTGGCACAGCGTGCATCCACGAACCTTGCGACAGATGCCTCTGAGTGCGACGACGATCATGCTCACGACCGTCGTCGTGACCGTCACCACTCACAATTTGGCGTACGGGGTGATCCTCGGTGTGGTCGTGGCGATGGTCTTCTTCGCCCGGCGGGTGGCTCACTTCACCGAGGTCGTTGTGGTGGATCATCCCGACGACGACACCTGCGTATACGCGGTTCGAGGCGTGTTGTTCTTCGCATCGAGCAACGACTTGTACACGCAGTTCGACTACGTCGACGACCCTCCGAAGGTGATCATCGACCTGTCGGATGCCCAGATCTACGACTCGTCGACGGTGGCCGCCCTCGACGCCATCGTGCTCAAATACCGCAGCAAGGGGAAAGCGGTCGAGATCGTGGGGATGAACGAGCCCAGCCAGAAGTGGCATTCCCTCAGCGGGAATCTGGGCGCTGGGCACTGAGGCCCGATTCGTGAGAAGGTTCGATCGGGTCGAATAGGGACTCAAACTGGCCGAGGTCCTGCGGCTCACCGAGGCCCTTCCGTCTCGCCCCGTCCGCTGGCGAAAGCGCGACGATCGACAGTGCTGTGAGGGGAAGGTCTGCTGGTTGCTCCTCTGGAAGGTGACCTGTGACCAGCTCCATACAGTTCCGCTAAGTAAATCAAGCAGTGCTTGGTAGGGTTCGGGGCATGAAGACACTTTCCCGCACCACCGTCATCGAGCGCATCGAGCGCAACAACGAACGAGCCCTGAAGGCCCTCGAGAAGGGCGTCGCGACCGTTCGCACCGCCTCCGACCTGGCCAAGGCCACCGTTTCGTCCCGAGTCCCGAAGGTCGACCTCCCCACCGTTCCGGTCCCGGCCGTGGTCGAGACCGCCGTCGAAAAGAACGTCGAATTCGCCAAGTCGCTCCTCCACCTCCAGGCCGATTTCGTGACCAAGGCTGCCCGCACGGTTGCCGGCAAGCCGGCCGTGAAGCCGGCCGCCAAGAAGTCGACGGCCAAGAAGACTGCCGCCAAGGCATCGTCGAAGAAGTCCACCGCCAAGAAGGCATCGGCCAAGTCGGCCCCTTCGGCTTCGGCCTGATTCGTGGCTGACGACTGGGAGCGCCGTCTCGGCGCACTCGGGTCGGCCATCCGACACCAACGTCAACTCGCCAAGATGAGTCTTCGGCAGTTGTCGGAGCTCGCGCAGGTGTCGAACCCGTACCTGTCGCAGATCGAACGCGGACTTCACGAACCATCGGTTCGTGTGGTTCGCTCGATCGCGAAGGCCCTCAACGTGTCGGCCGAAGAGCTTCTCGAGCGGGCTGGAATGCTTGACGATGACGAGTCGGTGTCGTCGTCCACCGAAACGGCGATCGCCGCCGATCCTGAGCTCACCGATGATCAGAAGGAAGCCTTGCTCGCCGTGTATCGCAGTTACCGGCAGTCGAACCGTAGCTAGTACAGCCGCCACTTTTCGTCGATCCCGACACCTCGGTCGCTGGCTTCGCTGCCACAGTGCGCTGATCGGAGGTGCGTCATGACGATGGAGATCAGAACCCAGCGCGAAGTAGTCGACCAGATGGTGGCCAGCAACCGCTTGTCGTTCACCGAAGGCGACGAGATTCTGAACGCGCCGCGCTTCAAGATCATGTGGCGAGAACTCCTCTCGTACATCGCCGTCCTCGTGATCGGTGTCGGCCTCATCCGTGTGGTGGTGGCGTTGTTCCAAGAGGCGTCCGAGACGATCATCGCTGTCTCTCTTCTCGCCGCCTCGGCCGTCTTCGGTGTGATTGCCTTTCAGTTGTGGCGTCACGAGGGATGGCGACGCCGGGCCGGCGAATTCTGCGAGATCGTGTCACTCGGCTCCCTTGTCGCCGGTGGCGCGATGCTTCTCAGCAACGCCGATGTGGACGGGGCGATCATCGCCGTGAGTGGGGGAGCGCTCGGTGTGGTGTGGGCCCTGGTGCGGATCCGCTTCACCGAGTTCTCGTCGACGATCATCGTCATCCCGTCCACCATGGCCGTGTGTGGTGGCATCGTCGAATGGGCCGACCTCGAATTCGGAGTCGGTGCCATTCCGTTCCTGATCGGGGGCTCACTCCTGATCGGACTCGGTCAAGGCGACTACGGAGCAGCGATCCTCATCCGTATCGCCGGTGTGGTCACGGTGTTCTCGTCGGTCCCGCAGTGGCTCGACGAATATTCGGGTCTCGACGGCCTGATTCCCGCCCTCGGTATCGGTGCGCTGTTGCTCTGGACTGGCATGCAATGGAATCGCATCGAACAGATCATCGGTGGTTCAGCAGTCACGGTGATCGCCGTCGTGGTGTATCTCACCAACAACATCGACAACGATCTGTTGCAGGGTGTGGCGATCGTCGCGGTGGGTGTTGCCGGACTGGTATTCACCACCCTCGTGGTGCGACGTCAGCGTCAGAGCGCGTACGTGACCACTACGGGTGCGTGATCCGACCAGCGCTCGGCGTACGACGGCGCCCGATCCACCGACGTGGCCACGGCGGCATCGGCCAGAGCAGGCGACGCGATGTGGTAATCGATGCGCCAACCGGCATCGGTGTCGAAGGCCTTGCCGCGCCACGACCACCACGAATACGGGCCGGGCTCGTCACCACTGAGCTGGCGAGCGACATCCACCAGACCCAGTTCGTCGAACAACTCGTCGAACCACACACGTTCTTCGGGTAGGAAGCCAGCGCTCTTCAGGTTGCCCTTCCAGTTCTTGATGTCGAACCCCTTGTGCGCAACGTTCAAATCACCGGTGAGCAACACGTGGCGTTTGCTGGCCAGCAACGACGCGAGACGCTCCTTGGCCGCCCACATGAAGGCGAGCTTCTCCTTCATCTTGTCGGGCTGCTCGGCGTCACCGGTGTGCACGTAGGCCGAGATCACGGTCAGGCCCTTGCCGTCGGGGGTGTCGAGATCGGCTTCGATCCAACGCCCGGTGTCGTTGTACGCCTTGGCGTTCTTCTTGGCGTGCGCCTTCAAACCGGATCGCGATTCGGCGATGGGCTTCTTGGCCGCGACTGCGACTCCCGCCCGTCCCTTGAACTCGCATTCGTCGTGGACGACCGACCACTTCGTGTTGGTCACTTGCCTCACGAGATCAGCCACCAGCGCGTCGGGAGCCCGGACCTCCTGCATCGTCACGATGTCGGGCTTCCGCTCGGCGATCCAACCCTCCATTCCGTTCTTCACGGCTGCACGGATGCCGTTCACGTTGACGGTGGCGACGGTGAGGCGAGTTTTTTTCGGCACGTTCACAGGTTGTCAGGTGGACGGCGGATTCGCGAAGTCATGTCGAGCGTGAAAGGTGGCAGTCTTGTCGGTATGGACGTGGAAAACGAAGGTCGAAAGTCTCGTCAATCCCATGACCGACGTCTCCTCGGTGGCCCACGCCTGCGTCGGCGCGAGTTGCGCACGGTGTATCGGGTCACCCGAGAGATGCTGCGTGGATTCCGAGGACTGCATTTCGCCGGCCCGTGCATCACGGTGTTCGGATCGGCCCGACTGCAGGAGGATCACCCGTATTACCAGCTGGCCCGAGACGTGGGTGTGGCGGCAAGTCACATGGGATTCGCCGTCATGACCGGGGGAGGCCCAGGCATCATGGAGGCCGCCAACCGCGGTGCCAAAGAATCGGGCGGTTGCAGTATCGGCTGCAACATCGAACTTCCACACGAACAGATGCCCAACCCGTATCTCGACGTGAGCATCGACTTCAACTACTTCTTCGTTCGCAAGATGATGCTGGTGAAGTATTCGTACGCCTTCGTCGTGATGCCGGGTGGCTTCGGAACCGTCGACGAACTCTTCGAGTCGCTCACTCTCATCCAGACCGGCAAGGTGCAGGACTTCCCGGTGGTGCTCATGGGCAAGGAGTTCTGGCAACCCTTGCTCGCTCAGATCGACCACATGAACGACACCGGCATGATCTCGCCCGGCGACCTTGACCTGCTTCTCGTCACCGACGACGTCGACGAAGCGATGGCTCACATCAAGTCGCATGCCGTCGAACGATTCCGCCTGTATCACCGACTCCGTCCGATTCGTGCTCTCGGCGAGCAGAGTCGGGCCAAAGCGGCATGAGTCTCGTCGCGCTCGACTCCGATGGCGTTGCGGTTCATCCCGCCCTCGACGGCCTCGACGGGTGTGCCGACCCCGATGCTCAATGGTGCGTGAAGAAGTTGGGCGCCGATTGGTGGACCAACACCATGGGCTTCGTACCGAACAGTCAGCACATGGTGTCGCTCCTGTCGTGGTTGCATCGCTCCGATGCCGACGCCTGGGCACGAGCAACTCGCTTCTTACAGATCGACGAACACGAAACGTGGCAGGCGACCGGTCGCTTCGAGACCACAGCCGAGGTTGCAGCGCGTTCGGGATTGTGGTCGCTCGTCGAGAAGCGATTCCATCCCGACGTGTTGCGACTCATCGATGCCGATCGTGACTGGTCGACAGCGTTACCGATCGTGATCGACTGACGGCTCGCCGCTAACCCTGATCGCGGTATTCGCTCGGCAGGTCGATCAGACCGCGGCGTGACGCGATTTTCCACAATCCGTTCTCGCGGACGAGCCGGTCGATGTGCCGCCCCATCATCGTGAGTTTCGGCGAGCCATCCTTTTGACGGTGCACCACCGTCCACATCACCTGCGACGTGGCATGGTCGTTGTCGGTGAAAGTGATCTGCGGACTGCTCACGATGTGGAACGAGGTCCCCACCCGACCGTCCATGGTTCGTGACATGAGCGATTCGATCTCGGCGGGACCGACGGCCGTGCCGATCGGACCCAGGTTCAATTCGCCCTTCTCGGAGAAGAGTCGCGCGTAGGTACCGAAATCACCTGCGTCCAGGGCCAACCCGTAGTCGACGAACAACTGCTGGATGGCCAGGGTGTCTTCGAGGCGTCGCAATCTTGCGACAAGATCATCCGACATGGTGCGATCGTAGAGCCCGTCGGGTAGACAAGGGATTACGTTTCGCTCTCGAAGCGTTCACGAATTGGACGACTGATGAACATCCTGGTGATCGGCGCAGGCGGCGTCGGGGCTTCCATGGCCTCGATCGCTGAAACCCGGTCCTTCTTCACGGAGTTCGTCCTCGCCGACCTCTACCTCTCCACTGCAGAGAAGGCCGTCGCTGATCTGGACGACCCGTCGCGTTTTCGTGCCGTCGAACTCGACGCGCGCGACAAGAAGGCCATTGTCGACATGATTGCGGCCACCAAAGCCGACGTCGTTGTCAATGCCTGCGATCCACGACTGAACGAAACCATTTTCGGCGCCTGTTTCGAGGCAGGTACCAACTACCTCGACATGGCCATGAACCTGAGCAAGCCTCACCCCACCGATCCCTACAACAAGGTGGGTATCCCGCTCGGTGAGGCGCAGCTGGCCGCCCACGACGCCTGGCGCGAGAAGGGCATTCTCGCCCTCGTTGGCATGGGTATCGAACCCGGATTGTCCGATGTGTTCGCGCGTTATGCGGCCGACGTCCTGTTCGACACCATCGACGAGATCGGTGTGCGCGACGGCTCCAACCTGTCGATCGACGGTTACGAGTTCGCCCCCACGTTCTCCATCTGGACGACGATCGAAGAGTGCCTCAACCCACCGATCGTCTGGGAGAAGGAACGCGGCCTCTTCACCACCGACTGCTTCAGCGAACCCGAAATCTTCCACTTCCCGGCTGGCATCGGGCCGGTCGAATGCGTCAACGTCGAGCACGAAGAGGTGCTTCTCATCCCACGTGAAGTCGACTGCAATCGCGTCACGTTCAAGTACGGACTCGGCGCCGAGTTCATCGACTTCTTGAAGACGTTTGCCTATCTCGGTCTCGATTCGGTGGAGCCGGTACGCGTCGGCGACGTGTCGGTCGCGCCGCGCGACGTGCTCGCCGCTGTTCTTCCCAACCCGGCCAAGCTCGGTCACCTCATGACCGGCAAGACGTGCGCCGGCATTTGGGTGAAGGGCACCTACGACGGCAACCCGCGCGAGGTCTACCTGTACCACGTGGCCGACAACGACACCACCATGCGCGAATGGGGTTCGCAGGCCGTGTTGTGGCAGACGGCGATCTGTCCGGTGGTGGCACTCGAGCTCATGTCGAACGGTACGTGGAAGGGCAGCGGCGTGCGCGGGCCTGAAGCGTTCGAAGCCGCGCCGTATCTCAATCTGCTCGGAGAATACGGTGCGCATCACGGCATGGTCGAGATGGGGCCGCGTTTGTGGCCCGGACCGAAGCCAACCGGTCAGCCCGGGTGGGACCGCCCGGTTCGCCGTCCGTTGCGTCCCTGAGTCAGAGCGAACGTTCGAGCTCGTACAACAGCACACCGCCGCCGCGACGCACCCAGAGTCCGGCTCCGGCTTGCACGAAGTACTGGTCGAGGCGTTCGCGATACCAGTCACCCGAACGATGGTGGACGTCCATATCGGTGGCATCGGGATCGACGACGATTCGGAAGTCGAGTGATGTGGGGACTTCCAGATACATCACGTGTCGGCATGCGGTGGCCAGATTGGCGATGGCCGACGTAGCCGCTTCGTCGTCGGGATACTGCAGGACACCGTGACAGATCACGAGATCGAAATGCCGTGACGGCGTCCAGGTGGCGATGTCGCGATGTTCGTGGCCGTATTTCTTGCACGCGTGTTCACTGATGTCGGTCGATGTCACCTTCACACGCGGGTGAGTGGTGCGATACCAGTCGCGCCACATGCCGAGCCCGGCCCCCACATCGAGCACCGACCGCGGAGTGACATCCCACCACGCACACATCCCGTGCACGGCCGAGGCGAGTTGCGCGATCTTTCGACGATCGTGCACCCCACCCTTTCCATAGAACCTCCGGTAGTACTCGGCATCGAAGCTGTCGCGTTGACCGCTCACGGGTGACGCCTCCGGAGACGGATCGGACCTTTGGCGGTGGACGGGTCGACGACTCGTCCACCCTGGAGGATGTCGATGGTGCCTGCCACGTGAAGACGACGAGCGGCCGAGCGGGTGCGTTCCATGAGCGGCTGCCAGTCGTCGGCGACCGCTCGAGCCGCCTCACTCGGGCAGATGGTCGCACCGTTTACGCGAGATTCGAGAAGCGAGAGGATGGACGACTCGAGACGATGATCGAGATCACTCGGACGGTGCCGTCGACACCCGTCGGAACAGAAGCGGATCTCGTTCCACGACCGTTCCCATTTCTTGCGCCATTCGATACGACGTCCACACGACACGCAGAATTTGTCGTCGCGTTCGCCCATCTGTTGCAGGCTAGAGCCGATGTAGGGTTGGGTCGTGCAGTCGCGTTTGTTCAATCCCGACATGCTTTTGCAGAGGGCCAAGGTCGGAGCCATGCGCGGACTCTTTTCGGCCAAACCCCGTACGGGTCAGCGTCGCACCAAGGTCTCGGGTCCGGTGTACGCCTGGCGCGGTACCTGGAAGCTCGTGGCCCATACCGGTTATCGCGAGTGGCTCGCCGCACGAGGAATGTCGGCCGACGAGATCGACGACGAGATCGATCATTTCTTCCATCGCTCGGTCACCACGTTCGGTTTGAAAGATGGAGTCGTCACCATCTCGCAGATCGTTCGCTGGCGCGGCAAGAAGCGCACCGAACGCCGCCTCGACACCATCACCGCCGACGGTGAAACGGTGTTCGCCACCGAATCGATCACCGGCCCGGTCACCAAGACCGCCATCTTCGTCGGCGAAGATCTGGTCGTGAACGTGACCAGCCCCCACGGCCCGGAAGTGCATCGTCACTTCATCGACACCAATCGTTTGCACGTGCAGATGAACGGGCCGAATCAGGAGGAGGCGCGGCTCGAATACGAGCGCGTCTAGTCGTTCAGAGCGACACGAGTCGCTCGAGAATTCGCCGAAATTCGACAGTGTGCCTGTCGCTGCGCACGTGCACCTGACCGCGCTCGAGTGGAACCGACGTGTCGGGTAGCCGTTCGAGGATCTTCAGATCTTCGTCGAACACGCGGAGTTCGTAGGCGACGGCCGCCTTCTTGGCGTCGTCGTCGGGGCAGTCGTTGCGCAACATCACCATGTGCACACGAGTGGTCGTGAGCGTCATGGGCTGGCACAGCAAGAGGATGTGATTGACCATGCCGGTCAAGGGAAGGAACAACTGCAGGTTCGCCGCGAACGGCACCTGGTAGTGGTACTTCATCTCACGTGGTTGGACGAGGGGATGCTCGCCGGTCGCCACGAGCGGATCTTCGTGGTTCGCGATCACGTGCGGATAGTCGACCACGAAACCCCAGCCGTCGCCCGTGCGTTCGGTGGTGTAGTCGTGGACGAGTCGGTCATCGTCGGATCCGAAGGTGCCGGCGTGCACATAGGGGAAGTGCGCGAAGTCGAGGAAGTTGTCGACGATCTGCGCGGCCCCGGCCTCGACGTCGACCGGATCGATCCAGACCTTGTCCAGATCGGGGTCGTCCCATCGCGGAATCGAGATCGGTTCGGCCACCGGCTCGTCGGGGGCCACCCACACCAGTCCGTAGCGGACAGTCACATGGGGGACGGTCAGTCGAGCCGGGGGAGGGGTGGCGCCATCACCCATGGCCGGCACGTGCACACAGCGCCCCTCGGCCGAGAACTGCCAACCGTGATACGGGCATTGGATCATGTCGTCGATCACGCAGCCGTCCGATAATCGCGCGAATCGATGCGGGCACATGTCGCGAAACACGCGGACCTCCCCGGCGAGTCGAACGGCCACGTAGGCGTCACCGACGAGTTCGAAGCGAGTCGGTTCGTGAGTGAACGACTCGACTCGTCCGATGGGGTGCCAGACTCGTCGCAGTTGAGGTGAGACGTTGGAGATCGAGGTCATCGTTCTTCGCGCTCGTACGGAACACCGAGTGAGGCCGGTGCGCCGAGACGGCGGTGTGCGAAACGACTGGAGATCAACACCAGCACCACGATCGTCATGATGAACGGCAGTGCATCGAGAATGTCGCCGCTGATGCTCACGTTACGAGCCTTGAGGGCCGTACCGAGCGACTGCAATGCTCCGAACAAGTAGGCACCCACCAGAGTGAGGCCAGGACGCCAGAAGCCGAAGATGACGAGCGCAATGGCGATCCAGCCGGCGCCCTTCGTCATCCCGTCGACCCACAGCGGAACGATCGCCAAGCTGTAGAACACGCCACCGAGTCCAGCGAGCGAACCGCCGAGAACGGTGTGGAGGTAGCGGTACTTCACGACATTGATACCCATGGCGTCGGCGGTCTGGGGTGACTCGCCGACGGCCCGCAATTGGAGCCCGATCTTGGTGCGGAAGAGATACCACGAGGCAACGGCCACCATGACCCACGACGCGTACGTGAGGATCGTCTGGTTGAAGATGATCGGACCGACGATCGGAGCATCACTGAGGCCGAGCACGTCGAGTTTGCGAATCGGTCGATCGACCGGATTGGCGGCGACTTCCCAGATGTTCGCGAAATAGCTCGACAGGCCCACTCCACCGGCGGCAATGGTGATGGCGAGACCAGCGACGGTCTGGTTGGTGCGCAACGTGATGCAGAGGAAGGCATGCAAGAGCGATGTGAGTGCACCGGCCGCCATACCCATGAGGATCGAAAGAAGCACGGTGAACCAGGCCGAACCACCGACGTGCTGCGACGCCCAGGCACCGGTGACGGCGCCGATGAGCATCGTTCCTTCCACACCGAGATTGAGTACGCCACTTCGTTCGGTGAACACACCACCCAAGGCGGCGAAGAAAAGCGGAGTGCCGTAGAAGATGGCCGATGCGGCGATGACTACGAGGAGGTTGGTGTTCACGACGCCACCGCCTGCGCTTGTCGACGATTGGGTCTGATCCGGTAGCGCACCAGGATCTCACCGGCTACCGCAGTGAAGAGGATGAGGCCTTGAATGGTTCCCACCAACCCGCTCGGGAAATCGGGCCCTTGTAATGCGTAACCGGCATTGGTGAGACCGCCGAGCAAGAACGCCACCAACAGAGTGGAGAACGGGTTGAAGCGAGCCAGCGCCGCCACGACGATGCCGGTGTAGCCGAAGCCGCCGAGTTGCAGTCCCTTGGCGTCGAGGATGTGGCGGAAGTCGCCCACGTCGGACGCACCACCGAGTCCGGCGAGTGCGCCCGACAACGCCATCACGAGCACGATCGTCGAGCGGGTGCGGATACCGGCGTACCGGGCCGCACGCGGCGAGTCGGCGATCACACCCACCTCGAATCCGAAGCGAGTGCGCTTGTAGAGCACCCAGATGTCGCCGGCGGCGATCACGGCGATGAGGAACCCGAGGGGAATCTTCACACCGCCG
>CBFHWN010000039.1:0-10961 GCA_965659595.1 uncultured Ilumatobacteraceae bacterium
GCGACGTACAGGCGGCCACCCCGCCGGCGAAAGCAATCGTGTCGATACCAAGGGCGTAGCCCGACGGCAACAAAATGTTGTCGAAGCCACTCGCTTCGGCCTGTTGGACGATACGACGACAGTGTTCCCAAGAACTCTGCAGGTTCGGATCGACGACCCCGAGCTGTTCGTAGTCGTCGTCGCACAACGCGGCGAACCAACTGATTTCACACGGTTGGGTGAAACGTGCGGTCACGGCAGCGGTCGTCCGTCGCTCGCTTCGATGATCCGATACACCTCACTGCGGGTCAGCTTCACATCGGTCGCCCGAGCCAGATCGCGCAAGCGATCGGGATTCTGCGAGCCGACGATGGCTACTGGTGCCATCGGATGCGCCAGAACGAATGCGATCGCCACGGCGACCCGATCGACTCCGTGCTCACCGGCGAGCCCATCGAGCGCTTCGATCAAACGAGGTGGCACCCCGTCGCCTGTCGCCAGACGTCCGCCGGCCAAAGGACTCCACGCCAGCGGTTGCACCCCCGTTTCAGAACACAGATCGAAAGTCCCGTCGCGCATCGGATCGAGCACCAAGGCCGAAAACTCGGGTTGTGTGGTAGCCAGAGGAATGTCGAGGTGCGCCTGCAAGGCACGCGTCTGGGCCGGCGTGTGATTCGAGACGCCGACCGACTTCACGAGACCACGCTCGACCAGTGATCCAAGAGCCTCAGCCACGTGAGCCGGATGCGTGAACGAGTCGGGACGATGGACCTGATACAGATCGATCACGTCGACGCCCAGCCGACGCAGTGAAGATTCGCACGCCGACGCCAGATACGCACCGCTGCTCACATAGGGAACCCCGGGAACGATTCCGCCCTTGGTCGCGAGAACCACCCGGTCTCTCAGTCCAGGCCGCGAACGAAACACTTCACCCAACATGTCTTCACATGTTCCGAAGCCTCGTCCACCCCAGTCGAGGCCGTACACATCGGCGTTGTCGATGAGAGTCATTCCGAGATCGACAGCCGACTCGACAAGGTCGGCGCACCGACCGACATCTGGATCAGTCAGCCGCCAACATCCGAATCCCAGCGGACCGACCTCTGTTCCGGCGACTCGGCGTCTGGACGCCGCCAGTGGCTCGTCGACACTCACCACATCGAATGTAGTGGGACGTGGGGCGGGCAGGGATCGAACCCGCGACCCAGGGATTATGAGTCCCCTGCTCTAACCAACTGAGCTACCGCCCCAAATGGGGCAGGGTCCGCACGAGGCGGACCCTGCAAGTGCTCCGAGAGCAGGGCTCGAACCTGCGACCCGCTGATTAACAGTCAGCTGCTCTGCCAACTGAGCTATCTCGGAAAGGCGATCCGAGACTATCAGCGGGGCCGATTCGACCCACGACGCCGATCAGGACTCGAGGTCGATCGGCTCCTCATCGGCCGACGAAAAGCCCTCCTCGACCGGACCGTCGAGACCAGCGGCACTGCGAACCTTGCCGTTGAGCTCGACCATGATCTCGGGGTTCTCCGACAGGAAATTCTTGGCGTTCTCACGACCCTGTCCGAGCTGCTCACCTTCGTAGGTGAACCACGCACCAGACTTCTTCACGAGACCGAGATCGACCGCCATGTCGAGGAGAGAGCCTTCACGGCTGATCCCCTTGCCGTACATGATGTCGAATTCGGCCTGCCGGAAGGGCGGGGCGACCTTGTTCTTCACGACCTTCACCCGGGTGCGGTTACCCACGACTTCGGCACCGTCCTTCAGAGATTCGATACGCCGGATGTCGAGACGAACCGACGAGTAGAACTTGAGGGCACGCCCACCAGGTGTGGTTTCGGGCGAACCGAACATGACGCCGATCTTCTCGCGTAGCTGGTTGATGAAGACGGCGATGGTGTTCGTCTTGTTCAAATTGCCGGTGAGTTTGCGCAAAGCCTGGCTCATGAGGCGGGCCTGCAGGCCGACGTGAGTGTCGCCCATATCGCCTTCGATTTCCGCCTTGGGCGTGAGGGCGGCCACCGAGTCGATGACCACCACGTCGAGTGCACCCGAGCGCACCAACATGTCGACGATTTCGAGGGCCTGTTCACCCGTGTCGGGCTGCGAGATGAGGAGCTGGTCGATGTCGACACCGATGGCCCGGGCGTACACCGGATCCATGGCGTGCTCGGCGTCGACGTAGGCGCACACGCCGCCGTTGCGCTGAGCCTCGGCCACGACGTGCATGGCGAGGGTTGACTTACCCGATGATTCGGGGCCGTAGATCTCGACCACGCGACCCCGGGGCAATCCCCCGACGCCAAGGGCGATGTCGAGAGCCAGGGCACCGGTCGGGACCGTTTCGATGCCTTTGAAGGACTGTTCGCCCATCCGCATGATGGAGCCCTTGCCGAACTGCTTGTCGATCTGGGCCAGGGCCATTTCAAGGGCCTTCTCGCGGTCTGTACTCATGGATCTGCCTTTCTGAGTGATGCTTCCGTTGCTGGCGTGGACCCTAGGAAAGGGGTGTAACACCACTGGCGGAGGCGAAGCGGGAGTATGGGGAACGAATGGCAGGAGCGTAACTACGAACAGGCGTTCGGTCAAGCATTCGATCGATCAGATGTTCGATTCCCCGCCGATGGGCCGACCTGCTCGATCCATGCCCGGGCCTCATCGGCCTCATCGGCTCCGACCGGTCGAACCCGGAGATCGATGGCCATCCAGAGCGTGTGCGTGATCGGCCACGTGGCGAGGGGAATGACGATGGCCGCCGAAGCCAGAACCACGTAGAGCGTGACTACCGGGACGTCGGGCACTGTGAGCGCTACTGCGACTGCCACGGCGACGATGACGAGTCCGATATTCAGTACCAGTGCAACCGTGAGGGCACCCAACTCGTGGCCCTCGACGTCGCGTGTACGTCGAATCCCACACCCACGACACCTTTCCTCTTGCCGGAACCAGGTGATGAACCAGGCGCATCGATCTCCGCAACGCGGACAACATCGCAACGACGCCCGAAACAAGTAGCGCAACAGCGAACCCGCGTCGATCACGCCCGACGGCGACATCGGTTTCAGGCCAGCAGTTCGTCGACGAATTCGGCGAACACAGTTGCGTACATCATGGCGTCGTCGTCGGAGTGCATCACCGAGATGAGCCATTGTTCGTCGAGACCCGGCGGCAGGAGCACTCCGCGGTTGATGCCATGGATCCACTGCGCATAGGCAAGATCGAAGTCGGTCGACTTGTAGTCGCGATAGTTGCGAACGGGTTCGGGCGACCACGTGATGCAACCCTTGGCACCGAACTGCACGGTGTGCGCCGGAAGTTCGGAGTCGTGCACGATCCGGGCACACTCGTCGGTGAGCATGGTGTTGCGAGCCACGACACGATCGGTCTCTTCCGGTGTGCACACCTCGGCCAGAACCGCTTTGGCCGCCGCCATGCACAGCGGATTGCCGTTGTAGGTGCCGAGATGGATCACCCGTCCAAGGGTGATCTGATCCATGTACTCCTGCTTGCCGCCGAACGCACCGAGCGGCAGGCCGCCACCGATCGACTTGGCCAGACTCACGAGATCGGGAAGGACGCCGAGGGCACCCGTGGCACCGCTCCAACCGGCAGTGATACCGGTCTTGACTTCGTCGAAGATCAGCAACGTGCCGTACTTCTCGGTGATGCGTCGGACGTCCTCGAGATAACCCGGCTCCGGCATGCAGATACCGATGTTCTCCATGACGGGCTCGACAATGAAGCAGGCCACGTCACCACTGCGAAGAACTCGCTCGAGAGCCTCGGCATCGTTGTAAGGAATCACGATGGTGTCGCCGAGAACGGCCTGAGTGATGCCGGCTGTGGACGGCACCGGATTCGGCCGATCGGCCGGACCCGCTTCATCGAGTGACGGCTTCATCGAGATCATCACTTCGTCGTGGTGACCGTGATAACCGCCCTCGACCTTGACGATCTTGTCGCGCCCCGTCACGCCGCGGGCCACACGGATCGCATCCATGGTCGCCTCGGTACCCGAGTTGGTGAACCGCCACATGGGTAGCCCGTAGCGAGCCGCCAGCAGTTCGGCCACATCGGCATTGAGTTCGCACGGGGTGACGAACAACGTGCCGTTGTCGAGCTGAGCGTCGACGGCACGTCGCACGAGCGGGTGCACGTGACCGGCGAAGAGCGCCCCGAAGCCCATGTCGTAGTCGACGTAGCGATTGCCGTCGACGTCGATCATCTGGGCCCCAGACGCCGAACTCACGACGATGGGGTGCGGCTGATACGCCTGAAAACTGGAGGGCACCCCGAGAGGCAGTACCTTGCTCGCCCGTTCAGTGGCTACTTGGGAGCCGCGGGTCCGTTCGGAATACCTGGCGAGTTCACGGGCGGTGATCGCCCGGGCCCGCTGCGCCAGATCGCGGGCACTCTTGGTGGTCGAATCCGTGGCTGACACGGTTATCACTCCTTCAGAGGTGCAAGGGAGGCTAGCAAGGCCCTGGCGCGGCCTCGCTGGACTTCGCTCCCGACGATCGATACGCGACGAAACCGCGACCATCAGGTGCGATTTACAGGACTTTCTGGCAGACTCTGAAAGTTCATGGTGGACGTAGCTCAGTCGGTTAGAGCGTCAGGTTGTGGCCCTGAAGGCCGGGGGTTCGATTCCCCTCGTTCACCCCAAATCGCTCCGAGTTTTCGGAGCGATCAGAACGTTGCGTGTCACCGGTCGGATACTTGGGTCGGTTCACGCACGGCGCCTACACTGCGCTGTCGCGTTCGGCACCTCTAGCTCAACGGCAGAGCAGTGGACTCTTAATCCATTGGTTCAGGGTTCGAATCCCTGGGGGTGCACCAACCTTGTACGTCGGCCCTTGCTCGGCCGGCCCGACGGAGAGGAGGACCCGTGCACGCCACCGTCCTTCTCGCCCATCCCGACTCCGAGTCGTATTGCCACGCCATCGCCCGACGCACGGTCACCGGACTTGAAGCAGCGGGCTGGACCGTCGATTTCATCGACCTCTACGCCCTCGACTATCCAGGTGCCATCTCGCCTGACGAATGGCGGGCCTACCCCACCGACGACCCGATTCTCGACGAAACCGTCCGACACCACGCCGACCTCGTACGGCGAACCGACGCCCTCATCTTCGTCTATCCCACTTGGTGGAGTTCGATTCCCGCCGTGCTGAAGAGCTGGCTGGAGCGAACTTTCGTTCCCGGAGTTGCGTTCACGCTTCAAGGCCCGAAAAACCGCCTCGTTCCTCAGCTCACCAATCTGCGCTACGTCATCGGAATCACCACCTATGGATCGCCGTGGTGGTACGTGAAACTCGTGAACGATGCCGGCCGTCGAACCATCAGTCGAACCGTCGGACTCCTCGCACGTGGCCACGCATCTCGACGTTGGCTCGGCTCGTATTCGCTCGATGCGCAGTCGCCGCAGCAACGGGAGAAGTTCCTCGAACGAGTCGAACGTGAAATGGCGTCGTTGCGATGAGCCGGCGTGCCCTCGTGGTCTTCGCCCATCCGTCGCATGACTCGCTGAACGGGGCCGCTTTGAAGCAGGTGATCTCCGGGCTCGAACGTTGCGGTCACGAGATTCGCCGACGCGACCTCTACTCCGAGAACTTCTCGGCACGTCTCTCGCAAGACGAGAAACTCGGACACCTCGATCCTCCCGAGACGAAACCACAACTCGAACGAGACTTCGACGATCTCCGTTGGTGCGATGTCATCGTCCTCGTGCATCCGACATGGTGGGGCGGACAACCGGCGATCCTGAAGGGCTGGTTCGACCGTGCCTGGGCGTCGGGGGTCGCCTGGAACCTTCCCGACGGCGCATCCCGCATTCGACCCGGACTCACCAATGTTCGTCGCATCGTGACCGTGACGACCCATGGCTCGCCGTGGAGAGTCAACGCCATCCAAGGCGTACCCGGACGACGGGTCGTCAATCGGGGCATGCGCGCCGTGTGCCATCCGCTCTGCCGCACCTCGTGGATCGCCCTCTATTCCGTCGACCGGGTATCGGATTCACGCCGGCGGCGCTTTCTCCGTCGCGTCGAACGACGGATGGCACGTCTCTAACGTTCGACCAAAGCCTTGGCGATCTCGGCGGCCACCCTCGCGTTGTTCTCGGCCAGAGCGAGGTTGGCCGGAATACTTCGACCAGCTGTCGCTTCGGCGATACGTCCGAGTACGAACGGGGTTACTGCCGCCCCCACGACGCCCGCTCGATCAGAGTCGACGAGCGCCTCGGCCACCACGGAATCGAGGACGCGCTGGTCGAGTTGATCGTTGTCGGGGATCGGCGCCGTGACGAGAACTCCGGTGCGCTCGCGAGACCGGTTCGAGAACACTGCCGCCACCTCGGATGCCGAATCGACCCGATGCGGCACCGGAAGCCCCGATGAGCGCGTGTAGAAGGCCGGGAACCAGTCGTGCTGCCAGCCGAGGACCGGGACGCCGTACGTCTCGAGATACTCGAGAGTTCGGGCCAGATCGAGGAAAGCCTTGGCACCCGCGCACACGGTGATCACCGGGTGCGAGGCCAACGCGTCGAGATCGGCCGACACATCACCGGTCGATTCCGAGCCTCGGTGCACACCGCCGATACCTCCGGTTGCGAACACGTCGACGCCGCCGGCAGCGGCAATCGCAACTGAAGCCGACACCGTCGTCGCTCCCACATCCCAACGTTGAGCGACGCTCACGGCCAGATCGCGCTCGGCCATCTTGCGCGCCGGACCGAGGATCCGTTCGTGCTCGTCGTCGCGCAATCCCAATCGGATCACACCATCGAGCACCGCCGTGATCGCTGGCACGACGCCGGCGTCTCGCAATGCTGTGGTGCATCGCTCGAGAGCATCGGCGTTGTGAGGTGATGGAAGGCCGAGATGAGAAAAAATCGTCGATTCGAGAGCCACCACCGGACGACCAGAGGCAATGGCTTCGAACACTTCGGTCGACACGACGGGGGTCAGCACGATCAGAGTCTCCCACGCCGCACGAACCGAGAAACGACTTCCATGTGATGCGTGTGAGGAAACGGATCGAGGACTTCGGCCCATTCGAAATCGAATCCGGCCTCGGTGAGCAAGCGAGCGTCACGACCGAGAGACGCCGGATCACACGACACCAGAACGAGCACCGGTGTCTCGGTGGCGGCCACGACGTCGACGGCACGCGCTCGGAGACCGTCCCGCGCCGGATCGGCCACGACCATGGCCGCCTTCTCGGGGGTCCAGTCCTCGACTCTCGATTCGATCACGCGCGCCGTTCGATGCGACAAGTTCACGACCGCGTCGGCACACGCCAGTGGATTTCCCTCGACGACGACCACCTCCCGATCGGACGGCGGCACCAGAGCCGAGAAAAGGCCGACTCCGCCATACAGATCGATGAAGGATCCGGACGGCCACGTGTCGGACGGGCCAGCCGCCGCCGCGACTGCCGCAACGATGGCCTCGGCCGCCTCGGGAGACGACTGAAAGAACGATCCCGTCGACACCCGGAAAGATCGACCGAGGACGCCTTCATGGATGATTCCGGTCGCTCCCCTGACATCGACTCCCACCGCACTCTCGACAGCACCATCCGACGGCTCCCACCACAGGGCGCGGTCTCCGGTGGCGGCTCCGACCCGGGCCGTCACCTCGTCGACGTCGGCCGACAGCGTCAGTCCCGTGACGAGTTCGGAGAGTTCGGGACGAACGACCAGACACCGCTGGAAAGACACGACGTCGTGACTTCGGCGTCGACGCAGTCCGGCCCGCCCACTCGTCGAACGGGCCACTCTCATGGTGGTTCGAGCACCCACGTGCGAACCGAACCAGTTGGCGCGCACGACCGGATCGGCGATACGCCCGAGTCGTTCGAGTGACTCATGCACGATGCCGAGTTTGATCTCGCGTTGCAGCTCGAGCGATGCGTGTTGGAGATCACACCCCCCACAACCGTCGGCGACGTGCGGACACGGTGGTTCGACCCGATGGGAATTCGCTTCGAGGATCTCGGAGATCACGGCACGCGCGTAGTCGCGCGACTGTTTCACGATTCGGATCTCGACGAGTTCTCCGGGCAGTGCCCCCTCGACGAACACCACTCGTCCGTCGCCGAGTCGCCCCAGACCGTCGCCTTCGGCCACGACCTTCTCGATGCGCACGGGCACTTCGTCTCTCTGGCCTTGCTTCGTCGACATGTCAGGCGAAGGCTAGACGTCGAGTGATGTAGCGTCGGGGTGTGGCCTTAGCGATCCAGATCGTGCCCTCGGTCCTACCTTGTGATTTCGCTCGACTCGGCGCCGAGATCGAAGCCCTCGATGCGGCCGGGGTCGACGCCTTCCAGTGGGACGTGATGGATGGGCAGTTCGTGCCCAATCTCACCTTTGGACCCGACGTCATCGCCGCCGCCCGACGCCACACCGACAAGCCCTTCGAAGCACATCTCATGGTGCTCACTCCTGACGTGATGGCAGCCAAGTACGTCGAGGCCGGATGCAGCCGTCTCATCGTTCACGCCGAAGCTTGCCCTCATCTACATCGAACGCTCGGCAACATCGCATCCCTCGGCGCCGCCCCTGCCGTAGCCCTCAATCCGCACACTCCCGTGTCGGCAGTCGAGAATGTCCTCGATCTGGTCGATCTGGTCCTGTTGATGACCGTGAACCCTGGATTCGGCGGACAGTCGTACATCCAATCGATGGAACACAAGGCCAGCGAACTCCGTGACCTCATCGGCCGACGTGGTCTGTCGGATCGGGTCAATATCGAAGTCGACGGCGGAATCGGACCCACCACGATTGCCGGCGCGGCCGCCGCTGGCGCCAACGTTCTCATCGCCGGGACCGCCCTCTTTCGCGATCCTGAGGGTCTCGGTCACGCCGTCAGCGATCTGCGCGCTCGGGCCGAGGCCGCCCGTCTCGCCGACTGACCGGCTCTCCATTCCACGAAGCCCGCAGGCGACGTCCAAGACCACGAACGGCACCCGCCCAAACCGCCAGGGCGACGAGTCCGCCGAACACCCAGAGCGCCGGCAACGTCACGGCCCGAAGCAATCCCACCCGATCGGCCGTCAGCGGTGCCAGAACCCCGCTCTCGACACTCGTTCCGTCCATCGTCACCGTCCGAACTCCATCTTCGACTTCTGGGCAGTTCAACGGACGTTCGTCGATTCCGATCACCTGGTTGCCACCAAAGAGCGGTTCGGGATCACGCACCTTGGAGATCAGGCGACCGGTGCCCTCGTCAACTCCGACCGCCACGATGTACTGCCCGGCCACGTCGAGGAACCGGATGTCGTCGCCATAGTCGACATCGACCAAGCCGTTCACCGAGAAACCTTCGAGCGAACCACCGCGTAATTGTCGGACTTCGAATCGACCGGTACGCCGATCGGTGGCCGCCAGGGATCCGACGAAGGTGGCCTGCACGGCCGTCGGCAGGTCGCAACCGGCTGGAATGGTGGTGTTCGGACTCGACACCGGTGGCGGCGTGGAGGCCGACGCCGGTCGAACCATCGCGAGAGACGTCAGAACGACGAGCAGGGAAACCCGTCCAACCGACATGCGACCACGCTAGTGACACCTGCCCCGTCGGGCGTGTCAGCGACCCTTGAAGTGCGGAGCCCTCTTCTCGACGAACGCGCTGATCGCTTCGGCGGTGTCCTTGGTGCTGAAGTTGACCGTCTGAGCCACACCTTCGTCGTCGAGGGCTTCTTCGAGCGTGACCTGCATGGCATTGTTGAGAAGTCGCTTCGACTGAGCGAGTGCGATCGGCGGAAGCCCGAGAAGCTTCTCCACCCAACCGTCGACGAAGGCGTCGAGTTCGGCGTCAGGAAGTACTCGGTTCACGAGCCCGATGCGATCGGCCTCGGCGGCGTCGATGATGTCGGCGAAGAACGCCAATTCCTTGGCTCGATGGAGGCCGACACGTCGCGGCAGGATCCACGATCCGCCACCGTCGAGCGACATGCCACGCTTCGAGAAGATCTCCGAGAATCGAGCGTTGTCAGAAGCCACCACGAGATCGCAACCGAGAGCGATGTTGCAGCCGACGCCGACGGCCACACCACGCACCTTCGCGATGGTCGGCTGGGGCAGACGAGCAATCGCCATGATGACCGACGTGATCTCGCGCATCGAGTAATACGAGTGCGAATGGCTACGGCCGGACCCGTCGCCCATGTCGACCAGATCGGCCCCACTGCAGAACTCGCCCTCGGCGCCGGTGAAGACCACCACACGATCGTCGGACCGGAAGTAGATCTCGGTCAAGGCATCGAGAAGTTCGATCCACATCGTCCCATTGGCGGCATTCTTGCGCTTCGGACGATTGAAGGTGATCGTGACCACCCCGCCCGATCGCTCGACGACGATCGTGTCGTAGTTCTTGTCGGCCGAATTCGAGTTGTCGCTCACGCCGACGACGATAATGAGACCATGGGATTCGACCCGTATCGGAAGTTCCGGGCCCGACCGGCCGACTACGTGTTCGTCGCGGCGGCCGTGGTCGCTGCCATCGCCCTCGTGGCCTGGGCGTTCCTTGGCTGAGAAGAAGGATCGCAAGCCCGGAATCTGGGACGGGCTGTACGGAGCCGTCGACGTTCGGCGGGTTCAGCCCTACCAAGCCGCCAAGCGCTATGTCTGCCCCGGGTGTCACCGAGACATCCCTACCGGGCTCGGACACGTGGTCGCCGTTCCGAGCGATGCACCAGATCTTCGTCGTCATTGGCATCATGCGTGCTGGCGAAATCGCTGATCACTAGAACGCCCCTTCAATGACTTCGAGGCGCGGACCGACCACCTGGGCCACGTCGAACCGAACTTCGCCGAAGGTCGAGTTCTGTTCCCGCATCCACTCGACCGCCAGTTTGCGCAGTCTCGATTGTTTGGTTGGTGTCACCGCGTGGGCAGGAACGCCGAAATCGTCGGTCGACCGCGTCTTCACTTCACAGATCACCAACAGTCGACCGCGCACTGCGACGACGTCGAT
>CBFHWN010000039.1:10971-17486 GCA_965659595.1 uncultured Ilumatobacteraceae bacterium
CCGAGCTGAGCCCGACGCCAGTTGCGATCGATCACCTGATAACCGTGCGATTCGTACCAGCGAGCCACCCGCTCTTCACCCCAGGCCCCCAGACGGACCCGATGCTCAGGGGTGGTCAGCCGAGTTCGGTCAGTTCGTCGCGTGGCAACTCTTCGACGTTCACGTCCTTGAAACTGAGGACCTTGACCTTCGGAACGAAACGGCTCTTGCGGTACATGTCCCAAACCCATGCGTCGACCATCTCCACCTGAATCACCGGACGGGTGGGATCACCGATCACCGAGAGGTTCACGTCGTTGGCGAGATAGAAGCGACGTTCGGTCTCGACGGCGTAACGGAACATGCCTGAGACGTCTTGGTACTCCTGAGCCAACTGAAGCTCGCGCTCGGCCTCGAATTCTTCGAGGTCGTCAGTGCCCAATGTGTGAGGTTCCGTCGCCGACGGGAATCAGAAGTCGCGCTTTTCGCGGATCTTGGCGGCCTTGCCAGTGCGATCGCGGAGGTAGTAGAGCTTGGCGCGACGCACGTCGCCCTTTTTGACCACTTCGATCTTCGCAATGCTCGGGCTGTGCAAGGGGAAGGTGCGCTCGACACCCACGCCGTAGCTGAGCTTGCGCACCGTATAGGTCTCTTGCACACCCGAACCCGAGCGAGCGATCACGTTGCCCTGAAAGACCTGGACACGCTCCTTGCCGCTCTCGACCACGCGCACATGAACCTTCAACTCGTCGCCGGGTCCGAATTGCGGAATGTCGGAGCGGAGGTTCTGCTGGTCAACGATGTCGGTGGTCTTCATGAGTTCGTCCTGCCGTGAGGCCGATCCCGTCGGACCGGCGAAGGATCAAGGATACGGGACGGCGGGGAACTCTTCCAACAGGCGTCGGTCCTGGTCGGAGAGGCCGCCGGAGGCCTCGATCAGATCGGGTCGGACTCGCATGGTGCGATGGAGGGCTTGGGCCCGGCGCCAGCGCTCGATTCGGGCGTGATCCCCCGACAACAGCACGTCAGGAACCCCCCAGCCGCGGAAGTCGGCCGGACGGGTGTAGTGGGGCTCCTCCAAGAGGCCGCTTGCGCCGAAACTCTCGGTGACTGGGCTGACCGCATTGCCCATTGCGCCAGGCAGGAGACGGGCCACGGCTTCGATCACCAGACAGGCCGCCACTTCACCACCCGACAGCACCACGTCACCCACGCTGACTTCTCCGTCCACCAGGTGTTCGACGACACGATGATCGACACCCTCATACCGTCCACACAGGAGGCTGAACCCCTCTGACGATACCAGTTCGCCGGCCATCGTCTGATCGAAACGGCGACCGCCAGGGCTGAGGAGAAGCAGAGGGCGCGGCGGCTTCACGGCATCGACGGCGTCGAAGAGCGGCTCGGCACGCATGACCATTCCCGCTCCCCCTCCGTAGGGCGCGTCGTCGACCGTTCGGTGCACGTCCGAGGTCCAGTCGCGCGGATCGTGGAGGCGCAGATCGAGCAGACCGGACGAACGGGTCTTGCCGAGCAGGCTCGCCGACGTGAATGCGTCGATCAACTGCGGGAAAATCGTGAAAACGTCGATTCGCATCAGTCATCGTCCTCATCGGAGGCGTAGAGCTCGAACAGGCCGGCCGGAGGGTCGACCACGACGATCACCTCACCGTCGCGTCGTTCGATCCGGTCGACGAAGCGAGCAGGAATCAAGGCACCGCCGTCGAGTTCGAGCAGATCGTCGGCCGGGTTGGCCACCACGGCCACGCAACGACCGCGTTCGATTCCATCGACATCGCGCACCGGTGCGCCGATGACCTCGTGGATCCAGACTGCGGCCGGGTCGTCGATCGGCTCGGCCCAGATGGTGTGGTTGACGAGCGCCTCGGCTGCGGCTCGGTCGTCGATTCCCACGAGTTCGGCCACCCATCGACCGGAGTGTTCACGCGAGGTTCGCACCGTCAACCAGCGCCCTGACCAGAGTCGTGAACCCGGAGCGACCCGCTCCAGTCGATCGGAGGACAGCAAGATCGTCACGTGGCCGCGCACACCGTGTGGACGGCCGAATCGACCGACCTCGAGGAGTTCGGGCGGGCGCGACTCGGTCATGGCCGAGTCGGATCAGTCGACGAAGTCGACGTCGACCTCGTGGCCGTCCTTGGCGGCTGCGGCGCGCACCAGGACGCGAATACTCTGCGCCGTACGACCACGACGGCCGATGACTCGGCCGAGATCGCCGGGGCCGACCTTCACTTCGAGCTTGACGCGGTTGCGGCCTTCGACTTCGTCGACCTGCACGGCATCGGGATCGTCGACGATCGAGCGCACGACATGCGTGAGAACGGCAACGGCAGTGGGAGTGGTGATCTGATTCGGATCGGTCATGTTGAGACGTCGACCGTCACTTGCCGCGGTTCTCGGTGTACTGCGCCCAGGCGCCCGAGATCTCGAGGAGCTTGCGAACGCGCTCGGTTGGCTGCGCGCCCTTCATCAACCAGGCCACAGCCTTGTCATTGTCGATGTTCACAACCGATGGCTCGAGACGGGGGTTGTACTGACCGATGATCTCGAGAAAGCGGCCATCGCGGGGCGTGCGGCTGTCGCTCGCGATCACGCGGTAGTGGGGCTGCTTCGTCTTTCCGATTCGAGTGAGGCGCAACTTGACGGCCATGCGAGGGCTCCTTACGGCGACGGGAGGGCCCGTCTTTCACGAAGGACACAGGCTAGCGGTGGGCCCTCTGACCGCCAACGCTGATCAGGTCGAGGACGGACCGATGTCAGCGGGACGGCGGGAAGGGAAAACCACCCGGATCGGCACCAGGCATCTGTCCGGGCAAGCCCGGAGCGCCACCCCCCAGACCGGCTCCGAGGCCCGACAAGGCTCCGAGGCCTCCCCTTTTGCCCTTCTTGCCCTGACCGCCCGCACCACCCATGCGCTTCATCATCTTTTGCATCTCTCCGAACTGCTTCACCAGACGATTCACCTCAGCGACCGACCGACCGCTTCCGGACGCAATCCGCTGACGTCGACTGCCGTTGATGATCTCGGGGCGACGGCGTTCGTCCCGAGTCATGGAACGGATGATGGCTTCGATGGGCTTCAAGTCGTCGTCGCCGACCTTGGCGTTCTTCAACTCTTTTGGCATTCCCGGCATCATCCCGAGGATTCCCCCGAGAGGGCCCATCTTTTTCAGCGACTGAAGTTGCTCGAGGAAGTCGTCGAGCGTGAACTCCCCGTCGAGAAGCCGGGCCGCTGCCTCTTCGGCCTGATCCTTCTCGAACGCCTTCTCGGCCTGTTCGATGAGAGTGAGGACGTCGCCCATGCCAAGGATGCGGCTCGCCATGCGATCGGGATGGAATTGTTCGAAAGCGTCGAGCTTCTCACCGGTGCTGGCGAAGGCAATCGGACGGCCGATGACCTCTTTCACCGACAAGGCCGCGCCGCCGCGCGCGTCACCGTCGAGTTTCGACAGGATCACACCGTCGATCTCGAGAGTCGCGTGGAACGCTTCGGCCACCGTGACCGCATCCTGACCGGTCATGGCGTCGATCACGAGGAACGTGTAATCGGGACTCAACTCTCCGGAGATCTGCCGGATCTGGTCCATCATCTCGGGATCGATGGCGAGACGACCGGCCGTGTCGACGATGAGGACGTCACGTCCGAGACGGCGGGCCTCAGCGAGTCCGCGCGCCGCCGTGGCGACCGGGTCACCCGGCTCGCTGAACACCGGGACGCCGATCTGGTCGCCCAGAGTTCGCAACTGTTCGACGGCGGCCGGACGCTGAAGGTCGGCGCCGACGAGAAGGGGGTGTCGTCCTTGTGAGACGAACCACTTGGCGAGCTTGGCCGAGTTGGTGGTCTTGCCTGAACCCTGCAGACCGGCCATCAATACCACGGTCGGTGGCTTGCTCGCGTAAGCGATCTTCAGCGTCTCGCCACCGAGGATCGCAGTGAGTTCGGTGTTGACGATCTTGACGATCTGCTGGCTGGGATCGAGGGCCTTCGACTGCTCGATACCCACTGCGCCTTCGCGAATACGGTTCACAACCGAGCGAACCACCGACACGTTGACGTCGGCCTCGAGGAGTGCAGTTCGGATCTCTTTCAGGACCTCGTCGACATCGGCCTGCGACAGACGCCCTTTGCCGCGGATCTTCTTGAAGATTCCGTCGAAGCGACCGGACAGATTGTCGAACATGGCTTCGAGGCTAGCGACGGCCGACCAGGGGTGGGTCGTCAGCGAGCATCTCGCCTACCCCACGGTGACGGCGGTGACCAACCCGTTGTCGACCGTGACGTTGACGCGATTCCAGAGGAAGTCCATCGTCAACGAGAACGACTCCCCGTCACGCGACGCGACTCGTACTTCCCAACCGCGTGCCGCCGCCTCCGCAAATGCCTCGTCCTCGGTCAGACCCACCAGTCGTGCAGCCTCGTCGCCGGAAAGTGCCACGGCATCGACTCCTTCACCACTGCCGACGGAATCGCTCCCGGGGAATGGAGCAGGTTCGATCGGCATCGGTTCCGGCTCGACAGGCAACGGTGGTGCGACGATGTCGAGATAGTCGCTCGGGATCGCCGGAACTGTGTAGCGACCGCTGTATCCCCACTCGTCCTCGGCGGCCACGAAGCTGTAACCGGGCACGAGATAGACGTCCCCGTCGACACTCCAGTACGTGATGTACTCCTCCTCGACGTCGACGAGTCGGACCGTGATCTTTTCCGGGATTTCCTCCGACCCGTCCGTCTCGTCAGTGATCACCGGATTGTCGTCCATTTCAGTGTCGTCGAGAGCCGGCTCGGGAACGACGGGGTCGACAGGAACTGGCGATCCCTCGAGGGCGGGCTCGATCGCGGCTCGACCCATCATCGACAGATAGTCGTCGCGCAGGCGCTCGAGGCCGACCGAGGTGCCGACTCGCGGATAAGTGGCCAATGGCCGCGGACGGCCGAGGTAGCCGCCGGCATAGGTGAGGCGGCCATTCTCACCGAACGAAGCCGTCACCGTCATCGACGAACGCACTCCACCGATCGAGACATAGCCCCATGCGCCCGCCGACCATGCGTCGGCATACGACTCGATCGTCAATTGCTCGCCTCCGAAACCGAGTCGAGCGAAGAGTTCACGGAACTTTTCCTCGGATTCGGCTGCTGTCGGAATTCCGACGGGAGGCGTGGGTTCGACCCACTCGTCGAGACACGACTCGTCGTCCTGCCCAGCCTCGTCACCCGATGTCGTCGTTCGTTCTGTCGCCGGCTCGATCGACGGCGCACACGATTCGGCGCGACCCACCGCCACCGTTTCCCACCCTTCGGAGAACCACCACGACAGCATTCCGTCGTCGGAAATCGTGATCGACGGCCCCGAACCGTCATCCGGTCCGACCGACCAGGTGGTCCACTCGTAGTCGGTGCCCGGATCACTCGTCGTGCGCGTGAACGAGCCGTCGACGCCGAGAATCTCGATCGGCGGAAGGCTCTTCCCCTCCATCCATGACGTACACAGGTGCGTCGGAATCGAGAGTCGGCAACGAACCCTCCACGACGAACTCCCACTCGGCCGGTACGTACATCGACAGCCGATCCGGCGCCGCCGCGTCGGCGCTCACTCCGGCTTCAGCCGCGCCGACTCCGGCACCAACGCGAAGTACGGGGAGAGTCGACTCGCGGTCGGGGTCGTCACCGCACGCAGCGACGAGAGCTAGCACGGCAACGATGGGCAGAGAGCGTCCAAACATGCGCCACACGGTAGGGGTTCGGTGGATACGAGTCATGGCACTTGGACGTTGCGGGACGAACGTCGGTTCCCGAAGATCAGGATTCGAAGAGTGCTCCGACGAACTCGTCAGGATCGAAGGGAACGAGGTCGCCGATCGTCTCGCCGAGTCCGACCAACTTCACTGGGATGCCGAACTCGGTCTCGATGGCGAACACGATGCCACCCTTGGCCGAACCGTCGAGCTTGGTGAGGACCACACCCGTCACACCAGCCGCTTCGGTGAACTCGCGCGCCTGCGACAATCCGTTCTGCCCGGTGGTTGCATCGATCACCAGCAACACCTCGCTCACGTGACCCGGTTCGCGATCCGCGACACGTCGCACCTTACGGAGCTCCTCCATCAAATTGGCCTTGTTTTGCAGACGTCCCGCCGTGTCGCCGAGCACCAGATCGGCACCGCGCGACTTGGCCCGTTGCACACCATCGAACACCACCGAACTCGGGTCGCCGCCTTCAGCGCCCCTCACCAATTCGGCACCCGATCGATCGGCCCAGGTACCGAGTTGTTCGGCGGCGGCCGCTCGGAACGTGTCACCTGCCGCCAGCACCACCGACAATCCAGCGGCGGTCTGCTGTGCCGAAACCTTTCCGATGGTCGTGGTCTTTCCGACTCCGTTCACTCCCACGAACAACCAGACGTCGACCTGATCGTCGTTCGCCGTGCGTTGGAGTCGGCGATCGGCATTGCGTAGGCGGCTCACCATCTCGACACGCAGTGCGTCGAGAAGTTCGTCAGGAGCTGTGATCTCCTTC
>CBFHWN010000040.1:0-17317 GCA_965659595.1 uncultured Ilumatobacteraceae bacterium
TCGTCGCCTGGGGGTCGGATCCTCGCATGCTCTTGATGAAGGCACTCACGACGTCGTAATGATCGTCTCGTCCGTAGCGAAGAGCTGAGGCTCCGAGAGCGCTCTCGACGTGAGCAAGAGCAATCGGGTCGGGATGAGCGAGGACCGCCGAGACATCGAGTGATGTGAGGACACGTCGGCCGTCGCCGACCGATCGTTCGATCAAAAGTCGACGGGCATCGTCGTCGATAGAGGTTTCGAGGGCACGGACTCCTCGGTCGACGAGTCGACCGAGGGCGTCGTCGTCGAGGGGTTCGAGGCGAAAGAGTGTGCTGCGAGAACGCAGAGGCGCATTGACCTCAAAGTAGGGGTTCTCGGTCGTTGCTCCGATGAGAGTGAGAGTTCCGTTCTCGACAGCCGGCAGCAGAGCGTCTTGTTGCGAGCGAGAGAATCGGTGGATCTCGTCGAGAAAGAGAATGGTTCCTTGATCGTGCAACCCACGTCGTTCGACGGCGCGATCGACGACGTCGCGCACGTCCCGAACGCCAGCAGTGACGGCTGACAACTGCTCGAAGGCACGTTGGGTGGTGCCGGCGACCGCAAGCGCGAGTGTGGTTTTCCCGGTGCCCGGTGGGCCCCAGAAAATCGTGCTCGACAGCCGGTCGGATTCGACGAGAACCCGAAGAGGGCGTCCGTGCGCGACCAGATGCTCCTGACCAACGACGTCGTCGAGGGTTCTCGGTCGAAGGCGGGCCGCGAGCGGTGCCCGCTCACGCATTCTTTCTTCGGCTGCAGCCGTGAAGAGATCAGGCGCGTCGTTCACGGCAACAATCGGGAAAACGCTCGACGGTAGGCGTCTCGACGCCACTCGATCACGGTGTCGATCAGTTGGTGTGGATCCATCCACGAGCAGTCGCGAAACTCGCGTTCGTCGACGGAAACGTCGATGTTCTCGTCGAGGACGCCGAAGAGGAACCACTTCTGGACCTGCCCTCGAGTCGACTTTCCGAATCGTGTCACGTCGAGGTCGTCGGGCCACTCGTAGGCGATCCATTCCGGAAGTTCGCTCACCAGTCGAACCTGATTGGGGGTCAGCCCGGTCTCTTCCCCGAGTTCTCGCCAAGCGGCGCCCTCCGGCGTCTCGCCCTGATCGAGACCACCTTGAGGGAGTTGCCAGGACCCGGGCGCGTCGGTTCGTTCACACGCCAGGACCGAACCATCTTCGCGACGCACGATCATCACGACACCGGCTCGGAACGACTGCGCGGCCATGGATCAGCCTGAGACCGCCGGTGGAAGTACCCGGATCCCCAATTCGTCGAGTTGTCGGGGTTCGGCGGGATTCGGCGCATCGGTCATGGGGTCCTGGCCGCTCTGGGTCTTCGGGAAGGCGATGACCTCGCGGATGTTGTCCTCACCGGCCAGGATGGCGACGAGCCGATCGAGACCGAAAGCGAATCCGCCATGAGGCGGCGCACCGTAGGTGAAAGGCCTGAGGAAGAACCCGAACTTTCGATCGGCCTCCTCGTCGCTGATTCCGAGCGCCGAGAACACTTGGCGCTGAAGCTCGGGTTCGTGAATTCGGATGGAGCCCGACCCAAGCTCCCATCCGTTCAACACCAGGTCGTACGCGAGTGCCCGAACCGACAGCGGATCGCTCTCGAGTCGTTCGAGATCGTCGGGATGAGGCATGCAGAACGGATGGTGACCGGGTTTCGGGCGACCGGTCTCCTTGTCGGCGCCGACGAAGAGCGGGAACTCGACCACCCAGACGTAGCGATACGGGCCTTGATGTACGGGAGGCCGTCCGAGATCGTTGCGCAATTGGCCGAGAACTTCACAGGTGGTCATCCACTCGTCGGCCACCACGAGCAGCAAGTCGCCGGGACGAGCGCCGAGAGCATCGACAAGTGCAGTGGTCTCGGCGACGGACAAGAACTTGGCGACCGGACTGTCGAGTGATCCGTCAGCCGACACTTTCATCCAGACGAGCCCCTTGGCCCCGAGCTTCTTCGCGCGATCGGTGAGGCCATCGAGTTTGTTACGACCGAATTCCTCGGCACGCCCAGACACATTGATGCCCTTGATGGAGGCGACACCCTGGAACGCCTTGAACTCCGTGGAGGCGAATATCTGTGTCAGCTCTGTGAGCTCCATGCCGAAGCGGAGATCGGGTTTATCCACTCCGAAACGGTCCATTGCGTCTCGCCACGTGATCCGTTCGATGACGTCGGGCCGGGATCCGGTGACGGCTTCGGCGGCATCGAGCACCGCCGATCCGATGGCTTCCAACACGTCGTCCTGAGTGACGAAGCTCATCTCGGCGTCGAGTTGCATGAATTCGTACTGGCGATCGGCCCGAAGATCTTCATCGCGGAGACAACGAGCGATCTGGTAGTAGCGATCGACGCCGGCGACCATGAGAAGTTGCTTGAAGAGCTGCGGGCTCTGCGGAAGCGCGTAGAACGATCCGGGCTCCTTGCGCGACGGAACCAGGAACTCACGGGCTCCCTCCGGAGTCGACGGCACGAGCATCGGGGTCTCGACTTCGACGAACCCCTGTGACTCCATACTGCTGCGAACGGCCGAGTTGACGGCAGCGCGCACTCGGATGTTCTTCTGCATGCGCTCGCGGCGAAGATCGAGATACCGGTACTGCAGGCGAACGTTCTCGTCGACATCGTCGGCCCGGGCGTCGATCGGGAACGGCGGAGGTTCGGCCGACCGCAGGATTTCCACTCGACATTCGCCGAGTTCGACCTGTCCGGTGGCGAGGTTGTCGTTGACGGTGCCATCGGGGCGGGCTCGCACCACGCCTGTGACGCGAACGACGTACTCACTTCGAACGTCGACTCCGTCGTCGATCACGCACTGGATCACACCACTGTGATCGCGGACGTCGACGAAAGCGAGCTTGTCACCGTGTTCACGACGTTTGGCGACCCACCCGCACAACGACACCGTCTGGCCGATGTGGGAAGGTCGCACTTCGCCGCACATCATCGTGCGCAAGGAGGTGCGGGACGGGTCGACGCTCATGGCTGATCCTTTGATCGGGGGGACGGAAGTTGGTCGAGGAGATGTCGATCGAGTTCGGAGCGGGGCACGGTGCACTGGTCGGTGTCGTGACGAAGGTCGCGGACGATGACGACTTGATTCGCCAACTCGTCGGCACCGATGATGATGGCGAAGCGCGCTCCACTGCGATCGGCTGCCTTCATCTGACTCTTCATGCTTCGTCCCTCGAAGGCGCGGTCGGTCCGCCAGCCGGACCGACGAAGAGCTTCGGTGATCACCAACGCTTCGCGGCCACCCGTAGTGTCGACGACGAATGCATCGAGAGCTGCGGTCACCGGGGCGAAGACCCCTTCGTCGTCGCAGGCGATGAGGGTGCGATCGAGGCCGAGGGCGAAACCGATTCCGGCCGTCGGCGGACCGCCAAGCTCTTCGACGAGACCGTCGTATCTCCCTCCCCCGCCAAGGGCATTCTGAGCGGAATCGAGGGTTCCGCCGGCGTATTCGAAAGTGGTGTAGCGGTAGTAGTCGAGACCACGGACGAGCCGTTCGTCGCGTACGTAGGGAATGCCGAGTGCGTCGAGGCCCGAGCACACGCGAGTGAAATGTGAGGCGGCTTCATCGCTGTAGAAGTCGTCGATGCGCGGCGCAACGGCAATGATCGGCGCATCCTCGGGGCGCTTGGAGTCGAGGACTCGGAGAGGATTGCGGGCGAGAGTCGTTTTCGCCTCGTCGGACAACTCGGCTCGATGATGGGTGAAATGCTTCGCCAAGGCTTCCGAGTAGCGCATTCGATCGCTCGGTTCGCCGAGACTGTTGACCTTGAGCTCGATTCGGTGCAATCCCAGAGCAGCGAAGAAGTTCCAACCCAGGGCGATCACTTCGACATCGAGATCGGGGTCAGTGACACCGAGTACCTCGATGCCGACCTGATCGAACTGGCGGTACCGACCTCTCTGCGGCTTTTCGTAGCGGAAGTTCGGTCCGGTGTACCAGGCCTTCCACGGAAGGGTTGGCCGGTGTTGAACGAAGGCACGGCACACACTGGCCGTCTGTTCAGGACGCAAAGCGACGTGTCTCTCACCTTTGTCGACGAAGTCGTACATCTCCTTCGACACGACATCGGTGGCTTCGCCGACCCGGGTGAATACGCCGATGTCCTCCAGAAGTGGAGGGATGATCTGCTCGTAGCCGGCAGCCTCGACCGTTTCGGCGAACACCTGGACGAACCGTCGCCAGCGTCCTGACTCGGGGGCGAGGACGTCTCGCATCCCTGGGCTGGTCTGGAACTCCGGCACGATGGGCAAGGCTACCCGAGAGGTTCGTCCGGCTCGGGTGAGTTCGTATCAGTTCAAGATGCGGGAGGCGTCGTAGACGCCGTCGATCCGCTTGATGGTCCGGATGACGCTGTCGAGGTGACCAGCGTCGGCCAGTTCGAACTCGAAGCGCATTTTGGCGATTCTGTCGTTCCCGGTGTGAGTGCTGCAGGCGACGATGTTGACGTGCAGTTCGGACAGAGCGTTGGCAACGTCGCGCAGGAGCCGGGAACGGTCGAGTGCCATCACCTCGACAGCGGCGCGGAACACGGTCTCGGCCGAGGAGCCGTCCCACTCGACGTCGACCAGCCGAGCCGCTTGGTCGGCAGCCAAGGATTCGGCATTGGAGCAGTCGGACCGGTGCACGCTCACGCCGCGTCCACGAGTGAGGAACCCGATGATTTCGTCGCCGGGCACGGGAGTGCAGCATTTGGAGAGGCGGACGACGGTGTCGTCGAAGCCCTCCACGTGAACTCCGTTTCGCGACCCCGAGCGGCGCAGTTCGTTCGGGTGCAGTACCGACATCGTCATGGCCGAGTCGGGATCGGCGGTGCGGAAGCGAAGCGCGATCTTCTGAGCCACCGTGCTCGCGCCGAGGTGTCCTTCGCCGACTGCGGCGAGGAGAGCCTCGGTATCGGCCAGACCGCAGGCCACTGCTTCGTCGAGCACGTGTTGGCTCGCCAACACCTGATTGGCGGGGAGGCGCTCAGCGCGGAGCTCTCGGATCAATTCTTCTCGACCGTTTTCGATCGCGTCCTCCCGTCGCTCTCGGGAGAACCACTGCTTGATCTTGTTGCGGGCTCGAGGGGACGCGACGAAGTCGAGCCACTCCTTCGACGGGCTCGCCGTCTCGACCTTCGATGTGAAGATCTCACAGGTGTCACCCGATCGGAGGCGGTGATCGAGCGGAACGAGTCGACCGTTGACACGAGCGCCGATACACGCGTTGCCGACCTCGGTGTGCACCGAATACGCAAAGTCGACCGGGCACGAGTCGGGAGGGAGGGCCATCACCCTTCCCTTCGGTGTGAAGACGAAGATCTCATCCTGATCGAGATCGGTCTTCAGATTTTCCATGAACTGGGTCGGATCGGCCACATCGCTCTGCCAGTCGATGATGCGGTTGAGCCAGTCGATATCGGGTGTTTCGCCACCCGCCTTGTAAGCCCAGTGGGCCGCCACTCCCCATTCGGCCCGCTGGTGCATCTCGCGTGTTCGGATCTGGATCTCGAGGGGCTTGCCGTCGGGTCCGATCACCGTGGTGTGGAGGCTCTGGTAGAGATTGAACTTCGGCATGGCCACGTAGTCCTTGAAGCGGCCAACGACCGGTCGCCAGTGACCGTGAATACAACCAAGAGCTGCGTAGCAGTCCTTCACAGAGTCGACCACCACGCGAACGGCGACAAGATCGAAGATCTCGTCGAACTCTTTACCGCGTTGGATCATCTTTTCGTAAATGCTCCAGAGGTGCTTGCCGCGACCAGTGACGTCGGCTGAGATGTTGAGATCGGCGAGTTTCGATCGAACGTCGGCCATGGCTCGGGCGAGGTATACGTCTCTCTCGGGGCTTCGGCTCGACACGAGGTGATCGAGTTCGGCATATCGCTTCGGGTAGAGCGAAGCGAAAGAAAGATCTTCCAACTGCTGTTTCAGGCCTTGCATGCCCAGCCGGTGAGCGAGTGGCGCATAAATCTCGAGAGTTTCGTTGGCGATCCGTCGTTGCTTGTCGATCGGCATGGCGGCGATCGTGCGCATGTTGTGCAAACGATCGGCCAACTTGATGATCAGGACGCGTAGATCCTTGGCCATTGCGACCAGCATCTTGCGCATGGTGGCGGCCTGTTGGGCCTCCTTCGAGTCGAACTGAATTCGCTCGAGTTTGGTGACACCGTCGACGATGGCCGCGACCTCGCTACCGAACTCGCGCTCTACGTCGGCCACCGTGATTTCGGTGTCCTCGACGGCGTCGTGCAGCAAAGCGGCGATGATCGTCGTCTCGTCGAGGCCGATGTCGGCCACGATCTTCGCGACGGCAATCGGATGGCTGATGTATCCCTCGCCACTGCGGCGAGTCTGATCGGCGTGAGCCAATCGGGCGATGTGGAAGGCCTTCACCATCGACGTCGCCGACTCCTTCGGATGCCGACGACGATAAGACGTCAGGATCGGAGTGAAATGGTCGTCGAGGGTCCCATTTTGCCGACGCCACGGGATGAGTCGGGTCACGGTCGACATGGTCAGTACGTGAGGAGAGACTCGATTCGATGGGAGCCGAGCCTGGCCCGTCCACCGAGGGCGTTCAGTTCGAGGAGCACTCCGACTCCCACCACGTCGCCACCGAGAGTCTCGGCTAGTCGACACGTGGCAGCGGCAGTGCCGCCGGTTGCCAACACGTCGTCGACGATCAGGATGCGTTCACCCGGATGGATGGCGTCACGGTGGATCTCAAGTTTGTCGGTTCCGTATTCGAGTTCGTATTCCTCGCGAACAACTGCCCATGGAAGTTTGCCCGCCTTGCGCACCGGCACGAAGCCGGCCGACAGCGCCACGGCGACCGGAGCCCCGAGGATGAAGCCGCGAGCTTCGATGCCGATCACCCGATCTATCCGAACATCGGAGAAACGGTTAGCAAGAGACGATGTGGCGAGAGCCAAGGCCCCTCCATCACCGAGAAGTGGGGTGATGTCGCGGAACGTGACTCCCGGCTGCGGGTAATCGGGAATCGCCCGAATGAAATCCGGCAACGATTCGACGCTCATGGCATCAGACTACCGACGACGCTTCTTACGAGGCCGAGGCGGGTGCGTGAGCACCGAAGTGGCCGATTCTGATCGACCGGCCGTGGGCACACCTTCGGTGGCCTCGACGCGCCGGGCGGCCCGGGCCCCTGAGGGCAGACCGGATCTCACCATCGCTCGAAGTGCGTCTCCGGTGCTGTGGGGAGCCACGAGAGGGGCAAATTTGGACTCCCGTTGCTTCAGTAGAGCGACCAAGGGGGTGGCGACGATCAACGACGAGTAGGCGCCGGTGAGCATTCCGACCAGCAAGGCAATGGCGAATTCGCGCAGAGTGACGGCACCGAGTACCCCGGACCCGAGAATCAGAAGCGACAGGACCGGGAGCAGTGAGGAGATGCTGGTGTTGATGGAGCGCATCAGCACTTGGTTGGTGGAGACGTTGACGATGTCGGCGATTTGCATTCGCGTACCCGAAAAGTGCTTCACATTGTCCTGGACCTTGTCGAACACCACGATCGTGTCGTAGAGCGAGTAGCCGAGAATCGTCAAGAACGCGACAACGGTGGCCGGTGTGACCTCGAATTGGAGAATCGAATACACGCCGACGCTGATGACGACGTCATGGGCCATGGCGGCGATGGCAGCTACAGCCATCCTCCATTCGAACCGCCACGAGATGTACACGGTCACGAGGACGAGGAAGATGATGAGGGCACGAATTGCCTTCTCGGTGATAGCTCGTCCCCATGACGAACTGACCGAGGTGACGGACACGTCTTGCGAATCAACACCCGCCGTGGAGGCAAGAGCGTTCTGCACGGCCTCGACTATTTCGGCGGTCTGGTCGGCGACCTGGACCCGGATGGTCGCTTCGCTCGCGTTGGAGAGCTTTTGAACCTTGGCGTTGGCCGGATCGAGGCCGTTGTCGCGGAGCACGTCACGCGCGATGTCTGCGTCCATGGTGGGAGTGGCCGGGACCTGCCACGCGACTCCTCCTTCGAAGTCGAGTCCGAGATCGAGGCCACGTGTGAACAGAGAGACCACCGAGATGACGAGAAGTAGGAGCGACACGGTGAATCCGCGACGCCGCCGTCCGTAGAAGTCGACGGCCGTTTCGCCGTGGAAGAGTCGACCAAGGGATGAGCGATGTTCGGTGGTCATGACGTACCCCCTGCCGGTGTCTTGATTCCGAAGGCTCCACGTCGGCCGACGCGACCACTTCGGGCAAGGAGCATCATGGCTGGCCGCGTGAAGAACCAGGCCACCACCAGGTCGGTGAGGGTTGCTAGTCCGAGGAAGAAGGCGAAGCCGCGCACCGAACCGACGGTGAGGTACCACAACGTGAAGGCGGCAAGGAGCGACACGGTGTCGGCGGCGACGATGGTTCGCCAGGTCGACTTGAACCCGCGTTCGGCCGAATTACGGAGTGATCGCCCGGCTTTCACTTCATCTTTCAACTTCTCGAAGAAGACGACGTAGGAGTCGATTGTGATACCGACCGAGACGATGATTCCGGCCGCCCCGGCGAGGCTGAGCGCCAAGCCACTCGATGCGGACAAGAAGGTGATGACGTTCCAAAGAATTCCGGCCGAGACCAGGAGTCCACCCACGACGACGATCGCAAGGGCGCGGTAGTAGAGGATCATGAACAAAAGGACAAGCGCGATTCCGATCAAACCGGCGACCAACGTTGCTCGCAGCGAATCCTCACCGAGGGTGGGAGACACCGTCTGAACGGCCTGAACTTCGAGACGCACCGGCAGAGCGCCGCTTTTCAGCACTCGGGCGAGGTCCTTGGCTTCGGATTCCTTGAAATTTCCGGTGATGTCGACACCACCGCTGAACGAAGGTTGGTTCACCGTGGGAGCGGACTGCACGACTCCGTCGAGGACGATGGCCATTCGGCGGGTCGGGCAGGAGCCACTTCCGCTGAAGCATTGGGAGGCACCGATGTTCCAAAGATCTTCACCACTCGACCCACCCTTCAAGGTGACGCGGACTCCCCACCCGCCCTGGATGATGTCGGCAGCGGCGTCACTGTTGAAAACCTCGCCGGTCGCGAAGGCCGGACCGAGTTGGTAGATCTCGGTCCCGTCGATGTTCTGGACGATGACTGCCGCCGTCGGATCGTTGGGGTCGCCTGAGATGGGCTGGGCCGCGATGTCGGCGAACTCCGACGGGGGCGCCGGGAGCTCGGATCCAACGGTTGCCTCTGCGTCCGGAGAGTCGACGACGTCGGCTTCAGGAGTGGATGTGTCCGGTGTCGTGTCCGGTGTCGTGTCCGGTGTCGTGTCCGGTGTCGTTGCGTCAGGGATCGAGCGCGACGGACCCGGAGCCGCGGTCGTTTCAGGTGGCGTTGAGTCTGATGTCGTTTCGGTCGCGGTGTCAGGTGCTGCCGAACCAGGGGCGATCGGTGTCGCGCTCAGAACGGGGCGCAACAACACGGCTCCCGTGACTTGCACAAGACGGATGGCTTCGTCTTGGTTGTCGACACCAGGAAGATTCACCACCACCGCGTCGCCCTGACGAATGATCTCGGGTTCCGCGACGCCGAGTGCGTCGACACGTTCGCGAATTCGCTCGACGGCTACGTCGAGGCTCTCAGAGTTGTAGTCCCCCACTGGCTCTTGGGTCACCGACACGCCACCTTGCAGGTCGAGGCCAAGTGCGACCTCGTTGCCCGCCGACAGGTTGCCGATGAGGGCCAGCAGAACGAGGGCGACGATGCCGACGAGAGAACCGGCCAAACGACGGGTCATGACGAGGACTTACCGTCGCCTTCAGCATCGGTCGCAGCGTCGGACGAGGACTCCACGACCTTGCGGGCGATCGCCCCACGCGAAATCCGGATCTCGACGTCGTCGGCAATCGACAACCACACGGTGTCGCCGTCGATGGCAGTCACGAATCCGTACATGCCCGAGGTGGTGAGAACCTCGTCACCTTCGCCGATCGAACGCTGGAGATCAGCGGTCTGGCGCATGCGGCGTCGTTGAGGCCGGATCATCAAGAAGTACATGGCGGCGCCGATGAGACCGAAGAACACCAATGTAAAGACGAAACTGCCACCGGAGTTGTCGTTGGTGCTGGCTGCACTCACGAGGGTGGACAAGAGGGGTGAAGGCATGGGAGACGCTGAACTTTCTCGAATCTGGGCGAAGGAACTTGAAGATGCTAGTGCCGAATGGCCCGGTCGAGGGGATCATCCTGCCGTTGGTCATCAACCCCACACGTCGAGAACGGCCTGTCGGAAGGCCTCGAAACGGCCATCGGTGATGGCGGAGCGCATGCCGTCGACGAGGTGAAAAGTCCAGGCGATGTTGTGCCACGACACCAGTCGAGAGGCCGTCGGCTCGTTGACCTGGAAAAGGTGCCTCAGATAGCCGATGCTGTGTCGACTGCAGACGTCACATGGACACACCGGGTCGAGGGGGTCGTCCGACAGGGCATGCCGTGCGTTTTTGACCTGAACGCGACCTGCGGTCGTGAGGGCGGTCCCGTGTCGACCAAGCCGCGTCTGCATCACACAATCGAATTGGTCGACTCCGAGACCCACGGCTTCGACGAGGGATGCGGGGTCACCGACGCCCATGAGATAGCGAGGGCGATCGGAGGGTAGGTGCTCGACGGCGGCTGCGAGGGCCGGAATCATCTGTTCACGGGTCTCGCCGACCGAGAGTCCTCCGATTCCGTACCCATCGAAGTCGAGACCACTCACGACCCGCGCACTCTCCCGTCGTCGATTCGGGTCGATACCTCCTTGCACGATTCCAAAGAGCGACTGATCGGTGCGAGTGTGAACCGCTCTTCCGCGCGCCGCCCAGGCATGGGTGCGTCGTAGGGCTTCGTCGATCACGTGATCGCTCGATGGCAACGGGGGGCACACGTCGAGGATCATCTGAATGTCGGCCCCCAACTTTTGTTGGACATCGACAGCTGTCTCGGGGGTGAATCGGTGGCTGCTGCCGTCGTAGGTGCTCTTGAACGTGACGCCCTCGTCGTCGACCTTCGGTTCGAGAGAAAAGATTTGAAACCCGCCCGAATCGGTCAGGGTGAGACCTTTCCATCCGGCGAATGCCCCGAGTCCGCCGAAATGGGCCACTGTCTCAGCTCCGGGCCTCAACATGAGGTGATAAGTGTTTCCAAGGACGATCTGGGCGCCGAGAGCCTCGTAATCCGCGGCGCTCAGGTATTTGATGGCGCCCCGTGTTCCGACTGGCATGAAACAGGGGGTCGTGTAGGTGCCCCGGGCCGTGGAGGCCACTCCAGTGCGCGCCATGCCGTCAGAGGCGATGGTGTCGAATCGGACCGGGAACATCAGGTGGCGTGCCGATCGAGGAGCATCGCATCGCCGAACGACAAGAACCGGTAGCCGCTCTCCAGTGCCACATCGTAGAGATCGCGCCATCTTGGGCCAACGAACGCATCGATCATGAGGAGCAGAGTGGTTCGAGGCATGTGAAAGTTGGTCATCATCATGTCGACTCTCTTCCAGTCGTAACCGCGGTGGATGAACAGATCGGTGCGACCCGAGAGTCGACCACTGGAAAGAGCCGACTCGATCGTACGCACACTGGTGGTCCCGACAGCCACCACTCGTTCGGCGGCGAGGATCCTGTCCATGGTCACCTCGTCGACGTTGAATGATTCGGAGTGGATCACGTGGTCGCGCGGATCATCGACCGAGACGGGTTTGAAGGTGTCGAGACCCACGACGAGTTCGACCCGCACCACGTCGATCTTCGACTCGGCGAAACGCATGAGCAATTCCGGTGTGATGTGCAGGCCGGCGGTCGGTGCGGCCGAAGACGCCGGACGACGTGAATAGACGGTCTGGTAGCGGTCGGGGCTGTCGACGGGTGATGTGATGTATGGCGGCAGGGGCATTTGTCCCAGACGGTCGAGAATCGATTCGACCGACTCGTTTCCAAGGAACTCGACGACAAAGGTGTCGGAGTCGTCGGCTCGGCCGAGGAACTTCACGGCATCGCGCCCGTCGCGATCGACCAGGGTTTCGCCCGCCTTCAGCCGCCCTCCGGGGCGAACGAGAGCGGTCCATTGGCGAGCGTTCATTGGTTCGAGGACGAGAACCTCGGCGCGGCCACCGCTACGTCGGGCCAACTGGATGCGGGCCGGTAGCACTCGCGTGTCGTTCACGACGACGAGGTCTCCGGGACGGCAGAGATCGACGAGTTCGCGGACTTGGTGATGTTCGTAACGGATAGAACCTGGTGAACCGCCGCGATCGACGAGCAGTCGAGCGGCGTCACGAGGCTCACATGGCGTCTGGGCGACGCGATCGTCAGGGAGCTCGTAGTCGAATTCGGACGTGTGCACGAGTCAGAGAAGTCTCGGCTGTTCGGTCGGAATCGGTAGCCCGAGGTGTTGCCAGGCCGTCGCCATGGCGACGCGACCCCGCGGGGTGCGGGCGATGAGACCCCTTTGGATCAGGAAGGGTTCGTAGACGTCCTCCACGGTTTCGGGTTGTTCGCCGATCGCAATGGCGAGGGTCGACAATCCGACCGGGCCTCCGGAGAATTGTTGGCAGATCGTGCTCAGAATGTGGCGATCGACCTTGTCGAGTCCGGCCCCGTCGACGCCGAAGACGGCCAGCCCCTGATCGGCGACACGGCCGTCGATCAGGTCATGTCCTTCGACTTCGGCAAAATCGCGAACACGACGCAACAGACGGTTCGCAATACGAGGCGTGCCGCGACTGCGACGAGCGATTTCGTGGGCTCCATCGCTGGTCGTGGACACCTGCAGGATCTCGGCCGCCCGTGACACGATGGCCGTGAGTTCGTTGTCGTCGTAGTACTCGAGTCGGGCCACCAAACCAAACCGGTCGCGCAACGGCCCGGTGATCATGCCGGTTCGAGTGGTGGCGCCGACAAGCGTGAATCGAGGCAACGTGAGCCGAATACTGGACGCGGCGGGGCCCTTGCCGACCACGATGTCGATCTGGAAATCTTCCATCGCTGGATAGAGGATCTCTTCGACCGTTCGGCCGAGACGATGAATCTCGTCGATGAAAAGGACATCACCCTCTTGAAGTGATGTGAGGATCGCCGCCAGATCCCCGGCCCGCTCGAGGGCCGGTCCGGACGTGACGTGCAGACGGGTTCCCATTTCAGCTGCGATGATGACCGACAACGTGGTCTTGCCGAGGCCGGGCGGACCGGCGAACAACAAATGGTCGACCGCTTCGTTGCGGCGTCGAGCCGCCTCGAGCACGATCGAAAGTTTCTCGCGTAGTTCGGATTGTCCGACGAACTCGTCGAGGCGACGTGGTCGAAGCCCGACCTCGTCGACTTCGTCGGAGGTGGTTTGCGGGTCGAGGAATTCGTCACGCACGTCGGGCCGCCAGTTGGGTCAAGGAATGGCGAAGCATCTCTTCGGCCGAGCGCGTTGTGCGCACGTCATCGGGAAGATCACGTACAACGTCGCGGACTTCGGATTCGGAGTAGCCGAGACCGAGCAGTGCTTCGCGCAGATCGGAGAGGGATCCCGAATCGGTCGAAGTATCGAGTGTGGGCAGAGCGAGCCGTCCCTTCAATTCGACGAGGAGTCGTTCGGCGGTCTTTTTGCCGACTCCGGGGACAGCGGTCAGTGACGAAGCGTCGCCGTTCGCCACGACGTCGACGAGGGCCGATGGCGACAGGGTGGCCAGAATCGACATGGCCAAGGCCGGCCCGACACCGTGGGTGCCGATCAGACTCTGAAATGTCGATCGCTCGTCGCGGGACAAGAATCCATAGAGCGTCTGATCGTCGTCTCGTATGTGGTGATGAACATGAACGAATGCTGTCGACGTCGGCTCGAGTTCGGCGAGAGTACGGGGCGACACATGTACGACGTAACCGACTCCGGACACTTCGAGAAGGACGTGTCCGTCGGGCGATCGCTCGAGGACCGTGCCGCGCAAGGATCCGATCATGAGCGACCCGCCGACGAGCGGAGCTTGCTCTCGTACGGTCCGACCACCAGATGGCAGAGCGCAATGGCCGCCGCATCGGCGGCGTCAGCCGGACTCGGCGGACGTGGTAGCCGCAGGCGCATCTGCACCATCTTTTGGATCTGAGCCTTCGACGCCGAACCGTCTCCCGCCACCGACGATTTCACTTGGGTCGGTGTGTACATGGCGACGTCGAGCCCCCGGCGCGAGGCACTGGCGAGAATGACTCCGCTGGCCTGACCGACGCTCATGGCGGTTCGCACGTTGGACTGGAAAAAGACTCGCTCCACGGCCACCGACGACGGAGAGAAATCGTCGATCAGCGCGTCGATCTCGCCTTGCAGAATTCCGAGGCGACGGGCCAGATCGTCGGTGGTTGCCGTGCGAATGACTCCGAGCGAGACCACCTCGCAGGCCCCTGCGGATCCTGGGGCCAAGACGGCGTAGCCACACCGTGTCAGGCCGGGATCGACACCGAGGACCCGCCCGGACTGATCGAACATGCGTACGATTCTACCCGACCGCTCGGTCGGGACGGGCTCATCGGAGTCGAGCGAGTGCTTCGGCGAGTTCGTCCACCGATCGGTACGTCAATCCGGCGAGGGCTCGGTGCACGTAGCGGACGACCCCGTCGGCGTCCACGATCACGATGCTGCGTCGGACGAACCCGAGAGGTCCGAGAACTCCGTACGCCGAGGCCACCATTTTGTCGACGTCAGCCAGAAGGGGGAAGGCAAATCCGTGATGGTCGGCGAACCTCTCGTGACTGTCGACGTCTTGAGCCGAGATGGCCAACACCACCGCATCGAGACCTTCGAACCGTGCCAAATCCTCGTTGTACGCGTTGAGCTGACGTGTACACACGGGCGTCTCGTCGCCGGGATAGAAAACGAGGACCACCTTGCGCCCTCGATGGTCCGAGAGCCGATACGTGCTTCCACCAGTACCGGGCAGCGCGAAGTCGGGAGCTGTGTCCCCCACCGAAACGGCCATCAGACAGCCGCCGCTTCCATGACCTCGTCACTGATGTCGAAGTTGGCGAAGACGTCCTGGACGTCGTCGTTGTCCTCGAGGGCCTCCATGATCCGAAGAATCTTTCTGGCCGTCTCGGCGTCGGACACCTCCACGGTCGTGGACGACACCATGGTGGAGTCGGCCGAGATCACAGTGAGACCAGTTGACTCGAGAGCTGACTTCAGGTCGAACACGACATTCGGTTCGCACAGGACTCTCCACGCGTCTCCCTCTGCGGCTACGTCGTCGGCACCGGCGTCGAGGGCGGCGAGCATGACGTCGTCCTCGGATGGGCCTCCGGCGATCATGACGACGCCGCGACGCGAGAACTGCCAACCGACTGCTCCGGGCTCGGCCATCGAGCCGCCCAACTTCGAGAAGATGTTCCGGATATCGGCACCGGTTCGGTTTCGGTTGTCGGTGAGAGTGTCGACCATCAGAGCGACGCCGCCTGGTGCGTAACCCTCGTACATGATCGACTCGTAGGAGTCGCCGTCCATCTGCCCGGATCCTCGCTTGACCGCTCGATCGATGGCGTCGTTTGTCATCTGAGCGGCTTTCGCCTTCTGAATCACGGTACGTAGAGTCGCATTGGACGTGGGATCTCCCCCACCCTCACGAGACGCAACTTCGAGTTGGCGGGCGATCTTGGCGAAGAGCTTGCCGCGCGCCTTGTCGGCGGCACCCTTTTTGTGTTTGATGGTCGCCCATTTGGAATGGCCGGACATGTTTCACCTCATCACGTGTGCGGGGACGGACAGTAGTTCGACGAAGAGCCGATGAATGCGGACATCATTGGTCAATTCGGGATGGAACGAGCTGACGAGCCGGTTGTCGTGCCGGACCAGAACCGGGCGGCTGTCGTGCGTAGCCAACACCTGGACCTCCGGGTCGACGTCGACGATCATGGGAGCTCGAATGAAAACAGCATTGAACGGCTCGTCGAAACCTGAGACTGTGAGATCGGTTTCGAAGGAGTCGATCTGACGGCCGTAGGCATTGCGCCGAACGGTCATCGGGAGAGCGTCGAGATGGATCTGATCGGGACGTCCGTCCTCGATGTTCGATGCCAGGAGAATCATCCCGGCACACGTGCCAAAAACAGCGAGACCGGACTCGAGCGCCGAACGAAGCGGCCCTTCGAGCTCCGAGGACACGAGTAAATTGCTCATGGTGGTGCTCTCGCCGCCCGGAATCACCAGGCCGTCGAGACCAACCAGATCTGCGGGACGACGCACGAGGACCGTGTCGACTCCGCATGACGCCAGCGCGTCACGATGAGATGCGAATGCTCCTTGCAGAGCGAGTATTCCGACCCGCACCTGGCGGCCTCCTGTTGGTGGTCACCAGCCGCGCTCGGCGTACTTCTGGTTGATCTCGTCCATGCCGATTCCGGTCATCGGTGCTCCGAGATCTCGGCTCACCTTCACCAAGATGTCGGGATTTTCGAAATGAGTGGTGGCTTCCACGATGGCGCGCGCCCGCTTGGAGGGGTTGTCGCTCTTGAAGATTCCGGAACCGACGAACACCGCTTCGGCTCCGAGTTGCATCGCCAGTGCCGCATCGGCTGGTGTGGCAAGACCGCCGGCACAAAAAATGGGAACGGGAAGTCGACCCGTCTCGGCCACTTCCTGTACTAGTGGTAACGGCGCCTGCAACTTCTTGGCCCAATCGAACAGTTCGGCCGAGTCGGCTGTACCGATTCGGCGGATGTCGCCCAGGATGGATCGCAGGTGCCGAACGGCTTCGACCACGTTTCCGGTGCCGGCCTCACCTTTGGAACGAATCATGGCGGCGCCTTCGGAAATTCGACGCAGAGCTTCACCGAGATTCGTGGCGCCGCACACGAAGGGAACGGTGAAGGCGAATTTGTCAATGTGATGTGCCTCGTCGGCTGGAGTGAGAACTTCGCTCTCATCGACGAAATCGACGCCGAGGGCTTGCAGGATCTGGGCTTCGACGAAGTGGCCGATCCGCGCCTTGGCCATGACGGGAATCGAGACGGCTTCCTGAATGCCGTCGATCATGTCTGGGTCGCTCATGCGGGCGACTCCCCCATCTCGACGGATGTCGGCCGGGACTCGTTCCAGAGCCATCACAGCACAGGCACCGGCATCTTCGGCGATCTTGGCCTGTTCGGGGGTGACGACGTCCATGATCACGCCCCCCTTCAGCATTTCGGCGAAACCTCGCTTGACCGGGAACGAACCGGTGGAAGGGGTGGTGCTCATGACGGAGATGCTACGAGCATCAGGGCCAGGCGACATCGTTGAACGATGTGCCCGACGGTACGGAAACTG